>CAZRQS010000001.1:0-9888 GCA_964602255.1 uncultured bacterium
TAAACCGGTGTATCCGGAATCGCTCCGCTTGTAAAATTGCCTGCAGGTCCAAGACTGCATCTTCCGAGCGCGACTCTTCGTTGATAACGATGTAGTCGAAATCCCGGACGTATTGAAACTCTTGGTGCGCGATCTCCAGGCGCCGCGCGATCTCTTCGTTCGTCTCCGTGCGACGTGCAAGTAGCCGTGCCCGCAAGTGCGAGAATTTGTCGGGCGCCAAGAAGATCAAAACCGCATCCGGAAAGGCATTCTTGATCGCCAGCGCACCGTTGACTTCCGGCTTCATGATGAGGTCGTAGCCCTCGGTCAACGTTCGCTCGACGAAATCCCGCGGTGTCCCGTAGAGATTTCCGTTGTACTCACGCCATTCGAGGAAACCGCCGCCGGCCAATCTCCGTTCGAACTCTTCCCTCGTTAGGAAGAAGTAATGCTCGCCTTCGCGTTCTCCCGGTCGCGGCGGCCGGGTCGTCGCAGAGACCGAGTAGCGCAAACGCGCCCCCAAACGCGCACGAAGCGCGTCTACTAACGTGTCTTTACCGGCCCCAGACGGCCCAGACACGACGAAGAGCAGACCCGGGCCCAGCAATATCCCCCCGACGCGGCAACCTTTTGTGAGACGGAAGACGACCGGAGCGATAGACGTAGTCGCAGTACCGAGCCGGGCGTCAACCACCACTTTGCAAAGCCTGTTATGTTCACAGCCTGCGGGTCAGGCCCCTTTGTTTCTCACTTCACGGGTGCGGGCGGTAGCGTCGGCGTCCCGGCAACGGCAGAGCAAACGGCCTGCGTCAGCGCCATGACCGCTGCGGGATCGTCCGATATGGCGGCTGGACGCTGATATGAGCCTATTACCGCATTTCCGTTCCACTGGGTGAACGCAACTCGCAGTACATCGGTCTCGTGAGGTCCCGTTACCGCGAAACTTTGCAAGCCTGCCTCGCCAGGGCAGCCCGGAAAGCGGTCCGAGCGCAGTAAGCGCGCGCCCTTGTGGGTTAGGAGCGCGTCGGTGGTCACTTGTGAGGCGAGGTCGCTCAGCGACGCTCCGCCGGAGTTCGAATTCGAGACGGCTGAAAATTGCTCGCGCGGATTTCGGGGATCGATCCAGACCTTGCCTTGAGCTTTCCATCCGTCGGGATGGGCCGCGCTGCCTTGACCACCCTGGGCGCCGCAGCCGGTTATCAGCGATGCGCATGCCAGCGTTAAGACGATCGTTCGAAATCCTCGCATGACAAAATCATACCAAGGCGCGAAAGGGCACGCGTGTACACTGATTGGCTGTTGATCCGTAGGTTGGCGTTCGAGCTGAACGAACGTTTTGCCGGCGCGCGCGTGCGCGATGCCGGACAACTCGATGATGGCCGCTTCGCCCTTGCACTGTGGTCGCGCGGACGAACACAGCTCGTATGCATCGACGTGTTCGCGCCGACACCGGTGATTACAGTCGAAGACGGCGAGCTTCCAATCAGCGTCGAGCCGGGCTTCGTCCGTGCCGCGGGCGCGGCACTTCGTGGCATGACGCTGGTTTCGGTGCGCACGCGCAAGGGCGACCGCCTTTTGCGCTTCGACTTCGGGTCGCGGTCGCGCTTCGGCGTGGAAGACGCCTATTCGCTCGTCTGCGAGCTCGTGCCGCGCTTCGGGAATATCGTGCTCGTCAAAGGTGAGACCACCGTCGCGGCGGCCAAGGAGTTCGGGCCTTCGGAGAATGCCGTGCGGTCGATCCAGGCCGGAGATGCGTACGAACCGCCGCCGCTTCGGCCCGGCAAATCCAGCCCACTGATCGCTGATGAAATCGCCGCGCAGCTAGCCGGACAGTCGCCGCAGGGGGATCTCCACGTGTACCGGCGCGATGGCTCGCTCGTGCAAGCCCACCTTGTCGAACTTCCGCAATATGCCGATCACCAACACGAACGCTCTTCTTCTTTGCTCGACGTTTTGGCGGAGGCGCGCAGTTCGCACGTTCATGCACAGCAAAGCGATCGCGTCGCAAAACGACGCCGATCGCTGGAGCGTTTGCTAGCGGATCGCGAACGCAAATTGCTAGCGGAGCTCGCGCAAGTGGAAGCACGCGTGCGCGAAGCGGCGAACCGCGAATCCCTCCGCGAACAAGGCGAGGCCATCTATGCAACATTGCACGAACTCGATCCGCAAGCACGTGACGAGGCGAAAGATCGCGCAGCTAACCTGTTTTCGAAATACCGGAAGACTGCAACGGCGCTCAAACATCTGCAGCAACGCCGCGAAGATCTTTCCGCTGCACTTGAAGACGTTGCGCAATTGCGTTGGGAACTCGAACGCGCAGCGGACGCCGAGCTCGACGACGTGGCACAGGCGGTAGCTGTCGTCGAACCGCAACAAAGAACGCATGCGCGCACCCTCGCGCGAAAACGCAAACCACTGCAGTTCGAGACCGGCAACGGCTCGCGCATCTATGTCGGACGCACGCCGCTGGAAAACGCCGATCTGACATTTCGTCTAGCGCGGCCCGACGATCTGTGGTTTCACGTACAGAACCAGCCCGGTGCGCACGTTATTCTGCAGCGTGACGACAAAGTGGCAGCGCCGCACGATGACATCCTTACGGCGGCGTCACTCGCCGCGCTCCACTCCAAAGCAAAAAACAGTCCCAAGGTGACCGTCGACTACACGCAGCGCAAATACGTGCGCAAACGCCCTTCAGCTGCACCCGGCCTGGTCTTTTACACTCATCCAAAAAGTGTGATCGTGCCGCCCGCCGAGCCTTAATTCATGCTCGCACGGCGTTCCATTGAAAGCGGGCAGGTTTGCGGCCGGTTTCCACGCCGGTGGAGATTCAAAAGCGAGAAGGCCCCGCAGATGCAGGGCCTTCCGGTGTTTCAGCGCTGAGCGACGAGCTCGCTGCTGCGCGCCTGCGTTAAGCGCACCTCGCACGGCTTCCAGTTCAAATTGGAATAGAATGCTTCGATGTACTTGCTGCGTTCTGAGGGCTTATAGTCTTTGATGAACGCGTGTTCCCAACAGTCCATCACGACAACGGGTGCGAACGTGGCAATGTGGCCTTCGTGATGCTGCTCGACCCAGTGATTGCTGATTTGCTGCGTCAACGGATCGTAGAACGCGATAGCCCAACCCACGCCGCGCATTTCGCCTACAGCGAAGAAGTCTTTTCTCCATGCTTCGAAGTCGCCGTAGCTCGAGCCGAGCAGGTTGTAAAGTTCACCTGATTTGAGCTCCGCCGGGCTCGTCGTAAGATTATCGAAGTACAGCTCGTGCAACCGCATGCCGTTGAATTCCCATCCCATGCGGCGAATCAGTTCTGCATATTGTGGTTTGGAGCCGGCGGCTTCGCCTTTTTGGCGCGCCTGCGTCGTCAGTTCGATCAGCGTGTTGGTGTTCTTGACGTACCCTTCGTAGAGCGCGAAGTGCGTCTCGAGCGTGGCATCCGAAATGCCTTTCAAACCGTGGAGATCCCATTTGCGGGGCGTATAGCTTTTCATAGGCGCTTTTGTACCCGCCTGCGCATGCGGTGCCTGCTGCGGGTTTGGACGAAAGCAAGGGGAGCGAGCACAATTCATGGCAAAGCAGCAAGCAACAGCTTCCCATGGAGGTTAATGATGAAGAATCCCCTTGATTCGATCTGGGGCACGGTAATCTTAGGAGTAGTCCTTACCGTGATCCTGTTCTACGTCGCGCAAGCGATTGTCGCGAACGCGCCGGTGGGTGCCTGAAAATGGATTTGACTGCAGGTATTCTCCGCTGGCTGCACGTCCTGGTCGGCATTATGTGGATCGGTTTGCTGTACTTCTTCAACTTCGTGAACGTGGACGCGGTCAAAGCTGCGACGGCCGCCGGTGAAGCGGCGCCAATCAGCAAGTACATCATGCCGCGCGCACTGTTTTATTTTCGGTGGGCAGCCGTCCTCACGTGGTTCGTCGGTGCGTGGCTGCTGAGCACGTACACGTATAACGGCATGAACGGTTTCGTCGCTGCATTTCTACTTAAAGGCGCGTACGCGCCCATCGGTATCGGCGCGTGGCTTGGCACGATCATGCTGCTCAACGTTTGGGGCGTAATTTGGCGTAACCAGAAAAAGGTTCTGGGTATAGTGCCGGCTACGGACGAAGAGAAAGCCAAGGCAAGACGTGTCGCTTTTCTGGCATCGCGCGTCAACACGATGCTTTCAATTCCGATGCTGTTTTTTATGGTTACAGGGCCTCACCAGTCCATATATCACTGAGACAGCGTAGCCTGTCCTGGACGAAGTCGAAAGTAAATCGCGCCGTTACGACGGCGCGATTTATTTGTTTGAAATGGTCTTCATGCGGATCGACGGGCGCAGAGTCGATAGTCTATGGCACTAGAATAATTTTGCCGATGTGTAAGGATTGTTCCAAGCGGCGGTGGGCCTCGGCGGCCTGATCGAAGGTGAAGACGGAGTCGATGATTGGGCGGATTGGATCGCGTTCCGGCAAGAGCGGCCATACGTGTTCCAGCAGTTGCCGCGCGATTGGAGCTTTTTCGGCAACGGTCCGTGCGCGTAGGTGGGAAGCCATGATAGCGCCGCGGCGCTGCAGCAGTCTGCCGAGATCGATTTCAGCGGTGCGTCCACCAGGCGTCGCTATGCATGTGATGCGGCCTTCGATTGCGAGTGCTTCCATGTCGCGTGCGATGTAGCCGCCGCCGACGAGATCGAGAATTACGTCGACGCCGCGGTCGCTTGTCGCCTTCTTTACTTCCGTCACAAAGTCGCCGGTTTTATAATTGATCGCCAAGTCCGCGCCGAGCTCTAGGCATGCCTTGCATTTTTCGTCGCTGCCGGCGGTGACCGCTATGAAGGTTGCGCCGAATGCTCGCGCAAGCATAATCGCCGTTGTACCGACGCCGCTGCTGCCGCCGTGTATCAGAATACTTTCGCCCGGCTGGAAGCGCGCGCGTATGAAGACGTTGTCGTACACGGTGAAGATGTTTTCAGGCAAACTTGCCGCTTCGATGAAATTCCAATTCTCCGGTATGGGCAACACGAGTTCTTTCGGCGCGGCGACGTACTCCGCGTAACCACCGCCGTTCAAGAGCGCGCACACGGCCTCGCCGGTCGGCTCGATGACGCCCGCGACTTCAAGTCCGGGAATATCGGAAGCGCCCGGCGGCGGCGGATACTTTCCTTGCCGCTGCATCGTGTCGGCTCGCGTGACGCCCGCTGCTTTCACTGCGATGAGAACCTCGCCCGGACCAGGCTGTGGCTTCGGGCGCCCGGCAATGCGTAATACTTCTGGACCACCCGGAGCCGAAATCTCCACTACACGCATGCTGCGCGGCTTTCTTGCGCGAACTGTAGGTCCTTCTGGAGGTGCAGGCGCCTATGAGCCCGGAGCTCGTTTCATCAGCCGCGTCGGCTGCAGTTGCGTTGCTAGCCCTTGTGTTTACGACCTTCTTGCTGTCGCGCCAAGTGCGGCAGATGGAGCACGAACGAAATGCGCTGGCAATCCTTGAAGCCATCGAGCGGCTGACGGATCCGCGCGTCGTCGAAATCTTCGACCGGCTGCGCGGCGTAAACGAGCGCTACCCAACCGATGAAGACATCCTGCACCGGTATCGCGGCTCATCCGATGAGCGCGATTTTCAAATCGTTGCGCAGTTCGTCGAAACCGTAGCGTGTCTCACGCGCAGACGCGTGTTGGATCCCTCGCTTCTCGCCGACGCCGTCGGCCTTCCGCTTCGAGGCCGCTGGCAGACCATTCGCGCGTTTATCGAACGGCGGCGCAGACTCGAGAACAACGACTACATTCTAGAGAACTTCGAATGGCTGGCGATGTATTGCGCGTGGTGGAAAGACACGCCGCGACCGAAACGGGATCGCAACTACGACCCGAGCCAATTTGCCGGCATCGAGTTTCGGGTGTAACTACGCGTGCAAAAGCTGCCCCGTCAAGCGCTGCTCATCGTCGCGCTTGTTACAGCGTTTCGAATTGCCGTAGCAGCTCACGTGCCACTCACCGAAGACGAGACGTACTACTGGTCCTGGAGTAAGCACCTCGCCTTCGGATACCTCGACCATCCACCCGCCGTGGCATGGCTGATTGCTTCGATGTCGTGGTTCGGGCAAAGTCCGCTGGCCGTGCGCTTGCCGTTCATTCTTTGCGAAGCACTCGCTGCGTTAGCCGTTGGCCAAACGGCCTTGCTGCTTTCCCGGGACGCGCACAGCGCGACTGCAGCGAGCGTACTGTTCATTCTTCTTCCGCAGCCGCGGTTTGCGCTGGGCGAGGCGCTGCCGGACGGCCCTTACATGCTGTGTTGGGCGCTAACGTTACTGCTGGTAACGCGTGCTACGCAGCACTTCCACCGCCGCGACATGACCTTTCTAGGTCTCGCTTTGGGAGGTGCGTTGGTTTCGCGCTTCTTCGCTTGGGCTTTGGTCGCGGGCGTCTTCGTCTTCATGCTCGATCCGGAGCGCCGTCATCTCTGGAAACGAGGATTGTGGATCGCGTTCGTGATTGCCGGCCTTCTTTACACGCCGATCATCCTTTGGAACGCGACGCACGGCTGGGCGAATTTCGTCTTCACGCTTCACTACAGACTGCCGTTTAACGAATTCTCTGCTGCGCGGTCGTTGTATTTTTCGTCGCTGCGCACGTTGATTTTGGCGGCGGTCCTCTGGGTGCTCGCTTTCTACACAACGATTCGTCCGAGGTACACATTGCTCGCGTGGACCGCGCTGCCACTCACGAGCGTTTTTGTGATCTTGTCATTCTTTCAAACGGTGGAATCGTATTGGCTTCTGGGGCCATTCACCTCACTCTGCGTTGGCGCCGGCATTGCATATGCACGACTGCGGCCCCTTTGGAAACGCGTGTGGTTAGCACTTTGGGCCGTGCCGGCAGCGTATACCGTGGCCGCTGTTCTATTCTGGGCGCTTCCCGAACCGGCGCAAGCCGCAATGCTGCGCGCGTCAAATGACTCGCTGAAAGGTCCGCTCTATTCGCCGGTGTCCGCCGACCGTGACCTTGCGACTGACGTGCGCGCTCTAGCGAAAGCGCACGCGGCCGCCATCTTAACGGACCGCTATGAACTCGCGTCCGAGCTGCTGTACAACGGCGTCGAAACACACATTTTTGGTGCCGCGCCTCAGGTTGGTCAATGGTACGCATGGTATCACGACGGCGCGCTCTCACCGCGCGTGCTCGTGCTGACAATCGGACCGCTAACGCCCGGAGACGACATCTCGCGCCGCCTCGCTCGCGCCTTCGCAAGCGTTCGGCCAGGACCGGCGTTGCATTACACGTTTGCCGGCACCAGCGCTGCGACGTTCTACACGACGTGGTGCGAGCAACCGCGCACCGATGCTTCACTCACGCTTTTCGGACACTAAAACGTTCGCGCGGGCTCGACGTACATCGCGTCACCGAACGAAAAGAAACGATATTCCCGGCTTACGGCTTCTTCGTAGGCGCGCAGAATCGTTTCCCGGCCGGCGAACGCGCTTACCAATACGAGTAATGTGGAGTGCGGCAAATGAAAGTTCGTGATCAGCGCGTCTACGACGCGAAACGTAAAGCCCGGGGTGATGAAGATGTCCGTCTCGTCCGGACCGGCCTTCAATGCACCGTATTTTGCAGCGCTGCCTTCGAGCGCGCGCATGACCGTCGTGCCGGCCGCGACGACGCGCCGGCCTTCCGCCTTCGCACGAGCGATCGCTTCGACGGTACGTTCCGGAATCTCATACGACTCACTATGCATGACGTGTTCGCTCAGACGCTCGCTTTGCACCGGCCGGAAGGTCCCAAGGCCGACGTCGAGCACGAGTTTGGCGGTTTCGACGCCTTTTGCGCGCAGCGCATCGAACACGTTTTCCGTAAAATGCAATGACGCCGTCGGTGCGGCAACGCTTCCCGGTTCGCGTGCGAAGATGGTTTGGTACCGTTCTTGTGCTTCGCGCGAATCGTTGTGAATGTACGGAGGTAGCGGCAGCGAGCCTGCACGTTCCAAAAACTCCTCGAACGGAACAGTTAGGGCAAACTCCACCTCGCGAATGCCGTCGGCGTGGACCTCGGTAATCGTGGCGGTGCCTAGGTCTTCGAACGCAACACGCTGGCCTTCGCGCATCCGCCGGCCCGGGCGCGCAAGTGCTTGCCATTGCGTCGCCTGCGGATCGTAACGGCTGTGATGCGAGGGCCGAAGCAGCAACAGCTCGACGCGTCCCCCGAGTGTGTCATTCTGAGCAGACCGAACGACGCGCTTACCGAAGATGCGTGCGGCGATGACGCGCGTCTCGTTGAGCACAAGCAGATCGCCCTCGCGCAGATACTGCGGGAGATCGCGAAAGACGCGATGCTCGATCTGACCGTTGCGTAGGACGAGTAAACGCGAAGCGTCGCGCGGCGTTGCGGGTTGCTGCGCGACGAGACGTTCGGGAAGTTCGAAACCGTAGGCGGCGGTCAGCCCGGAGTCGCTAGACGACGCTTCTCCATGTCCAGAAAGTTCGCGAGCCGTTTGCTGTCCTCTTCAGGTACGTCGACGAGCAGAATGCCGACTTGGTACGTTTCGCGTTCGAAATCGCGAACCCAGCGTACTTCCCCGCGCAGCGAGAGATTCGGCGGACTCTTCATCGTAAAAGTGTATTTGCTGCCCTTGGGCAAGTATTGATCGGTAATCACGCGCATGCCGCTTTGCGAGATGTCGGCGATTGCAGCACGGAGCAACATCGACGAGAGGGCATCTTCGATGACCACGTCGATGTATTTGCGAAGGCGTATGCCGTGGACGCGTTTTTCCACCCGGTCGCGCTGGTTGCCCGATTGCTCAGTCATTGCCTATCCCGGTGCCCGGATAATAGTATGCGAGGATTGCACGCGCGTCGGAACCGGCGAGCGCCATTCCGCGCGCACCCCACTGACAAAGTCCGACTCCGTGCCCAAGGCCAGCCCCTTCGATGACCAGTGTGCGCTGCGCCTGCGTAGGCTGCTCGTCAAACGCAACGCGGCGCACAAGCAGACTGGGCAACGTGCGCGTTCCGAGCGCGCGCCGCAGATCTGCGGCCTTGATCCGCTGCGTTCCCATCGATCCCTGAAAGTTCCAGAACCGGGAGCGGCCGCTGCTGTCGGGCGCGTCCAACGTAACGTTCTGCACATCGCCGATGGCCTTCAACTGCTCGTCCAGCGCACGTCGCAACGTATCCGCAGTAACGTTCTGCGTCCATTTGAACCACGGCGAATCGCTGCAATACGTACACGCAACGCCTCCGAGATACATAAGCGGTGGACCGCCCCAAGCTTGTGAGTTTGCTTCGGTGTGGCCGCCGCAACATGACGAGTAGAGGACCGACGCAAAACCGGAACCGAACCGGAGCACCATTCCGGCCGTCGCGTCGACGGCGGACGTCGTTTCGGGATGCTCCGCATCGATCCCGGTGTACACCTGATCCGCCTCCGACGGCACCAAATCGTAATCGTGCGCCGGACTGCTGCGCTGCAAAACGTACGTGCGCGCGACGATGGCTTGCGTCTGCAGTGCGGCAGCCGGCCAAGAGTGCGGCATTTCGCGGGAGACCACGCTGTACAAATACTGTTCGAGCGGAACCATCGAGACGAGCTGACCGCTGCCGGTATACATAAAATTGCCGCGATAGCGGCGGCCTTGAAAGATGAATGTTTGCGCATCGATTTTCTGCGCTACGCCGTTACCGAGCAGCACCCGCAGTGCTTGCGTCTTGGCTTGATTGGCGGGATCGATCACGTCGTCTTTGTCGTCCCACGGCACTGCAGGGCTCAGCGCTGCAAGCATTCCGGCCAAAAACTCCGCTCGCTGCACTACAGGAGGCGCTCCTGCGCGGGTGACGGCGAGCCCTTTGCGCCCATATGAGCGTACGCGCTTGCCGTCGCTTTGCGTCCGCTTGCGGTGCGAACGACGAAACCGCGT
>CAZRQS010000001.1:9988-41093 GCA_964602255.1 uncultured bacterium
GTACGCGCTTGCCGTCGCTTTGCGTCCGCTTGCGGTGCGAACGACGAAACCGCGTTTGAGCAAATACGGCTCGACGACGTCCTCGAGCGTTTCCGCATCCTCCGTGAGCGTCGCAGCGATCGCGCCGATGCCTACGGGGCCGCCTTTGTATTGCTCGATGATCGTTCGCAAAAACGCTCGATCGAGTCGATCCAATCCGAGTTCGTCGACACCTTCACGGCGAAGCGCCTCGTTCGCGACCTCACTGGTGATGCGGCCGTCTGCGCGAACTTCGGCATAATCGCGTACGCGCCGCAGTAAGCGGTTGGCAATACGCGGCGTTCCGCGACTGCGCGCGGCGATCGTTTGCGCGCCCGCGTCTTCCATCGGTACTCCCAACACATCAGAAGAACGCAGCACGATGCGTTTGAGTTCGTCGACACTGTAGTAATCCAAATGATGCATGATGCCGAAGCGCTCGCGCAGCGGCGCCGAAAGCATGCCGGCGCGCGTGGTCGCACCCACGAGGGTGAAGCGCTTGAGCGGCAATTTAATAGTCTTCGCGTATGCGCCGCGATCGACGACGAAGTCGATCTGGTAATCCTCCATCGCCGGATAGAGAAACTCTTCGACGACACGCCCCAGGCGATGAATCTCGTCGATGAAGAGGATGTCGCCCTCTTCCAAGGCCGTCAGAATACCGACGAGATCTTTGGGTTTCTCCAGCGTCGGACCGCTGGTGGGGCGTAGCGAACGTCCAAGATCTTTGGCAATGAGTGCGGCGAGCGTGGTCTTTCCCAGACCCGGTGGCCCGTAAAACAAGATGTGATCGAGCGTCTCGCCGCGGCGCTTTGCCGCGTCGATGGCAATCTTCAGGTTCTCGACGACGTTGAGTTGTCCGACGTACTCGTCGAACGAGCGGGGCCGCAAACTCGCACCGTAAACCTCGTCTTCGAGCGTATCGTCCGGACTCACCAGCGATCGCGCCGTCTCGTCTTCGGGAGGCGCGACGTCGTCGGGACCGTAGAGTTTTTTGCGCGCGTCCTGACTCACTTCGTAGCCAAAGCTTTCTGACGGTAGATCTCGGCGAGCAGCGCTTCAGCGTCCTTTATGCCGTTCGCCGATTCCAGCGTGGCGCGAATCATCTCTTCCGCCTCACTGCGCTTGTACTCGAGCTGCAAGAGCACCGCGAGCGCTTCGTCGGCGAAGTCCGGAATCTGCGGCAGAACCGCCGGCTGCGCCTCTTGGATGAGCAAGAATTTGGTCACCTTGCCTTGCAACTTCGCGACGATATCCCGTGCCTTCTGCTGTCCGATGCCAGGCAACGTCTTGAGGAAGCCGTGATCTCCGCGATCGATTGCGCCGGCGATCCGCGACATCGGCTGCGAAAACGCACGAGCGGCGGAGCGCGGCCCGATGCTCGCGACGCTGATGAGCGCTTCGAAAAACTCCCGTTCGATCGCGTTGCTGAAACCGTAGAACGTGTAGTGGCCCGTGTTGCCGTCGATGTTCAGCACCGAGTAAATCTCGAGCGTGACTTCTTCTCCGTCGCGGGCGGTAATTTTCTCGCCGACACAGGGCGGCAGATACACCTCGTATGATAGACCGTTCACGTCGAGCACGATACCGCCTTCCGTGCGCTCGACGAATGTACCGCGGATACGCGAGAACATCAGCGGCCCATCCGGTTATGGAACGCGAGCGCGAGCGCCAGCGCGTCGGAGACGTCGTTGGGTTCGGGGCGCCTGCGAAGCCCAAGCAATTCGGTAACCATTTTATTCACTTGATCTTTTCGCGCCGCACCCGATCCGATCAGCGCGCGTTTCACGAGCGAATGTGCCAGCGTATGGACCGGCACGCCGTGCTGCGCGCCGGCAAGGCACAGTACGCCGCGCGCATGTCCCATCATGATCGCGGTCAGCGGGTTCTTGTACGTCGTGTAGAGTTCTTCGATGACGATCACGCTCGGCGTGGTCGAAGCGACGACGGCGCACATGCCCTCGTGTAACTCGCGAAGACGATTCTCCAGCGTGCCGCTCGCTTTCGGCGAGACGACACCCGCTTCCACGAGCCGAGCTCGTCCCGACGCAAATTCGACGACGCCGTAACCCGTCGTGCGCAGGCCCGGATCGATGCCGAGGATCCGCTGCATTATTATGGTTGCTGCGGCGCGTTAGGGCTATTCACGTAGATGTTGACCGGCGTGCCGGGGTTGGCTTTTGTTCCCGCATACGGTTCCGTCCGCACGACTTTGCCGTCCGCGCCTTCGGACGTCGGCGTTACGTTGCCGAGCTGATAGCCGTAGTTCAGCAGCGTTTTCTTTGCGTCGTCGAGCGTCATGCCGTCCGTGTCGGGCACTTCTCCGGTTACGGAAACCCAGAGCTGAACTGCGGAACCTTTCTCCGCGCTCGTTCCGCCTTGCGGCTGTTCGTTGATAACCGTTCCGTTCTCGGGACCTGCCGGATTCGGCACATATTGCGCCTGGACTTGGAAGCCCGCGTCCTTCAACGCGCTCTGCGCGGTCACGAAATCTTGTCCGCGCACGTCCGGCACTTGCCCGAGTCCGCCGCCTTTGCTGACCACGACGTAAATCTGGCTGCCCGCGTTGATCGTTTTTCCGGGCGTAGGATCTTGCGAAGCGATGACGCGCGGAGGAATATTCGAAATGACCGCTTCTTCCGTCACGCTAATCGTGAAGCCCATTTTGCCCGCAAGCGCTTGCGCCTGATCGATCGTCTTGCCGACGAGACTCGGAGCTTTGAGCGGCGCCGGACCGTTGGAAACGACCAAACTGACCGTCGTTCCTTGCCGGACTTTGCTTCCCGGTTTCGGCTTTTCGTCGAGCACCGTGTCTTTCGGTGACGGATCGAACTTCCGATCCACTTTGACTTGCAGCCGATCGTATTGCAGATCTTTCTGCGCGTCGGAAAGTGTGTAGCCGGTGACGTCACGCAATCCAATGGTTGGCTTGCCGGTGCTCACGACCAGGGCAATGACATCGCCCTTCTTCGCCGGCGTGTCCGGCGCAGGATCTTGACTCATCACGCGGTTTGGCGCAATCGCATCGCTGGACGTGCGCGTAATTTTGTAGGCGAGTCCGGAATTCGTGATCGCTTGCTGCGCCTGCACGTCGCTCATCCCGACGTAGTTGCTGATCTTGATTTGCGGAACTTGTGAAGGCGGACGCGTGGCGAAATATCCTGCGGCTGCGGCGATGATGAGCGCAACGATGAGCAGAACCACGAACGGACCCAGCGAGCGGCGCGGAGGCTCTTCTTCTTCGACCACCGTCCGATGATCGGGCATCCGAGAAGGCCGCGGCGGAGGCTGCGGAATTGCGGCGATCCGCTGCGTGGCCGAATCGTCTTGCGTCGAGTACGCAGCAATGCTCGGCCGCTCGCGCGCTTCGCGCAGCGCCGATGCAACTTCACTTGCCGACTGAAACCGGTTTTCGGGCTGCTTTTGCAACAGCTTGTTGACGATCGCTGCGAGTGCCGGGCTTACGCCGTGTTGCACCGGATCGATGACGGGAACAGGATCCGAAACGTGCTTGAGCGCCACCGTCACCGGCGACTCGCCGGTGTACGGCAGATTGCCGGTCAGCATTTGGTACAGGACCACGCCGACGCTGTACAAGTCCGACGTTTCGTGCAGCTCTAGACCTTGCGCTTGTTCAGGCGAGAGATAATACACGCTGCCCATCACGAGGCCCGGGCGCGTCATCGCCATCGTGTGCTGCGACATGGCGCGCGCAATGCCGAAATCGGAAAGTTTGACGACGTCGTCCTTGGTGATGAGAATGTTCGCCGGCTTGATGTCGCGATGCAGCAGTCCTTGGCGGTGCGCGTACGCTAAACCGTTGCAGATTTGAGCCGCGTAATCGATGGCTACGGGCTCCGGCAATCTGCCGTCGGCGGCGATGATCTCGGCCAGTGAAGGGCCGTCGACCAGTTCCATGACGATGTAATACGTATCGCCTTCGCGCCCAACGTCGTACGTGTTGACGATGTTCGGGTGCGAAAGACGCGCGGCGGACTCCGCTTCCTGATAGAAACGGCGCACGAACTCTTCATCTGAGGCGTACTGCTCGCGCAGCACTTTCACGGCCACGCGGCGGCGCAAAAGCGTATCGGTGCCGCAGAATACGGTCGCCATACCACCCTCGCCCAGCTTGTTATCCAAGCGATAGCGATTGTTAAAAACGTGCTGCTCGTGGATCATGCTGAAGGGCGAACCGCCTGATTATGATCGATCATTTCTCCGCATTCAAGGCAACACGCAAAACGTTTCGTGCGATAGGTGCCGCTACGGCAGCGCCGTATCCGGCGTTTTCCACGACGACCGCCACGGCAATCCGCGGGTTCTCCGCCGGAGCGAAGGACACGAACCACGAGTGCGGTGCCCCCAATGGATTGGTCGCCGTGCCGGTTTTGCCCGCGACCGTGATCCCTGGAAGCTGCGCCGAGGTGCCGGTTCCGCGCTGCACCACCGCAATCATCATGTTCTTCACATTCGTTGCGGTATCCGCCGATATGGGGGTTGCCAGCTCGGCTGAGCCGTAGCTGCTCCCCCCGCCACCCGGCGCAGCGACCTCCCGCACGATATACGGCCGCGGCTCGTTGCCGTCATTCGCAATCGTTGAGGCGATGAGTGCCATGCGAAGCGGCGTCATGAGCAACGCCCCTTGACCGAACCCCATCTGCGCCAATTCGCCCGGTACGACAGACGACATTGGTGGTACGCGATCTCGCGAGGCCGGAAGTTGGAAGTCCAGCGGCTGTCCGATGCCCCAGCGATCCATGTACTTGTAGAACGTGGGCGTGCCGATCTTGAGCGCAATCTGCCCGAAATCCACGTTGCTCGAGAGCGCAAAGGCGCCGGTCAAATCCTGCGTTCCCGTCGCTTCCCCTTCATCGTCGTGCAGCGTGAAGTTTCCGATGGTGTAATAGCCGGGATCGTAAAACGTCGACTGCATGCTCACGGCGCCGCTGTCGAGCGCTGCCGCAGCCGTAAAGACTTTGAAGGTCGAGCCCGGCGGATAGAGCCCGTTGATGCTGCGGTCGAGCAGCGGGCTCGACTGATCGTGCACGAGCGAGGGAAATTCAGCGGTCAAATCGTTCGGATCGAAGCTTGGAACGCTTGCTAGCGCCAACACCGCGCCCGTCCGTGTATCGATAACGACTCCGGCGCCGCGGGCGTGCTGCGCGAGATCCGTATAGAGCTCGTTTTGAATTGCGGGCTTGATCGTGGTGATGATGTCGTCGCCGCGCGATATCGTTTTTCGTCCACGGAAGGCTTCGAGGATTTCACCGATTTGCGCGAACAGAACGCCGGTCGTTTCCGGAGGCGTGAGCGCGCGATCGTATGCGTCTTCCAGACCACTGGTCCCGTAGCGTTGCGACACGTATCCAACGGCATGTGCGACTGAAGCACCTAGCGGGTACTCGCGCTTCGTACCGGTCGTTTGTGCAAGCACGGTACCATCGCTTGCAAGAATGCGTCCGCGATTCGCAGCGAGCAATGCGTGCCGGGGATTAAATGGTTTCGCCGCAATCGACGGCCCTGCAATAACTTGCACGTAGGCTTGCCGGATTACAAGCAACGCAAAGAGCGCGGCAAACAGCGTGCCGAGCCGCGAAACAGTGGTGTTACTCATTTCTCTCGCAGCACGCTGTAGCCGTCTGGCGTGTGCACCGCCATGTATGCGCGTGACGGATCGCTGCGCAGGATAAGATTGACAGCTTCTTGTGCCACGGCGTCCTCGACGCCCGCAACACCCAAAACGACTTCTACACCCGCCTCTTCAAGCAGCGGCGGAGCGACGTACGCCGCCGACGGCACCGTTTCGAAGTGACGCGTTTCGTATGCGCCGCTGTGCCACGGGCCTCGCTTTCCGAAGACTTGCCGATGATAATCCCACGCGCAGAGTTGCCGGTCTTTCCACACAAAGTGATCGCGCACGCACAGACGGCGGCACGCGGCGCACTGCGCGAGCGGTTCGGGCGGGTGCGCGAGTGCTTCTGCCACGTCGGGCGGCACGTCTTCCAGATTCAAAGCGCTATCTTCGTCGAGCCGTGACGGCGGATCGACGTGCCAATTGATGCGAGCGAGGAGCTCGATATCGCGCACGGGCGCAACAAACGCGCGCTCATCGCCCGCGGGGAACGTAGAGTCGATCCAATCGAGCAAGCCGCTCAGCGCCAACGTGACGTTTTGCCGGTTCTCTCCGAGAACGGCGCCGATCGGCGTTTGCGCGACCGGAACCAAATGCGCGGTCACCGTTTTACTGTCGGCGCGCAAGCTCGTAACAAAGGCCAGTGTGTTCGCGTTTCCGCCCAAGATAAAGGCGCGAGGCGCGCCTAAGTCCTCGCCTGCGCGCACCTGTACTCTTGCAACGTTCGCGGCGGCCCCGCTTCCACTTCGAGTGCTTCTGCTAGGGCGCGCGCCGTGTCCAGACTGGTCAAACACGCGATATTGGCTTCGACTGCGGCACGCCGAATCTTGTAGTTATCTGAAAGTTGCCGCGCACCGAGCGCATCGTTGATGACCAAATCGACGCCGCGCTCGTGAATGAGATCGAGTACGTGCGGCGATCCGTCCGAAATCTTGTTCACCTGATCGCACGGAATACCGGCAGCTTGCAGGTACTCACGCGTACCGGGCGTCGCGATGATGCGGTGGCCAAGCGCGACATAGCGGCGCAAAACCGGGATCGATTCTTCCTTTTCCTCGTCGGCGATCGAAACCAGAATCTTTCCTCCTTCGCTAGGCAGACGTACGCCCGCGCCGATGAAGCCTTTTCGCAGCGCACCGGCAAACCTATCGTCGATTCCCAAGACTTCACCCGTCGATTTCATCTCGGGTCCCAAAATCGTCTCGACGCCGCGCATCTTCGCGAACGAGAACACCGGAATCTTTACTACCACGAACGGCGCGCGCGGAATCAGACCTGTACCGTATTCCATCGCAGCAAGGCGTTCGCCGAGCGCGATGCGGGTTGCCGCGGCGACCAGATTTACGCCCGTTGCTTTTTGAATGATCGGCACCGTGCGGCTCGCGCGCGGATTTGCCTCGATGATGTACAGGTTGTTTTCGTGAATGACGAACTGAATGTTGATCAGGCCGCGAATGTTGAGCTCGCGCGCAATCGCCGTCGTAACTTCAACGATGCGCCGCTCCATTTCCGGCGAAACCGTTTGCGTTGGGTAGACGCTGATGGAGTCACCTGAATGAATGCCGGCGCGCTCGATATGTTCGAAGATGCCCGGAATGAGGATGTCCTCGCCGTCGAATGCGGCGTCGACCTCGACTTCTAAACCGCGCAGATACTTGTCGACCAGCAGCGGTGCGTCGGGCAGAATCGGTGGCGCTGACTCCGCGTATGAGGCGAGCTGTCCTTCGTTGTACACGATTTCCATCCCGCGCCCGCCAAGCACGTACGATGGACGAACTAAGACCGGGAAACCCAGTTCACGCGCGATGACGCGCGCTTCACGGAACGAGCGCGCAGCTTTACCCTCGGGACGCGCTACACCCAACCGGTGCAGCGCCGCGTCGAACTTCTCGCGATCCTCGGCCATGTCCAGGCTGCGGCGATCGCTGCCGATGATGCGCACGCCGCGCCGCGCGAGTTCGTCCGCTAAGTTGATCGCCGTCTGGCCCCCGAATGCGAGCATGACGCCGCGAGCTCGCGTAGCGCGATACACCGCTTCAACTTCATCCGCGCCCGGCGGTTCGAAGACCAGAACATCGGAGATATCGAAGTCCGTCGAAACGGTTTCGGGGTTGTTGTTGATGACGACCGGCGAACAGCCTGCCGCGCGAAGCGCCCATGCAGCATGCACGCACGAGTAATCGAACTCGATGCCTTGCCCGATGCGAATGGGGCCGCTGCCGACAACAACGACGGCTTCCTTCCCGGTCTCGCGCATCTCATCGCTCTCGTCGTGGGCGATGTAGTAGTACGGCGATTTCGCGGGAAACTCGGCGGCCGCCGTATCCACCATGCGAAACACTGCTCCGTCCATGTTGCCGCGCGACGCAATGACGCCGCTGGAATAGCCGGCTTGAAAGGCCTTGCGCGTATCGGCGTCGCTAGCGCCGTCGCGCAGGCGGTCTTCCAGACGCACGAGTTCGAGAAACTCGTAGAGCCAAAACTTGTCGATTGCGGATAGCTCGATGATCCGTTCTATTGAGACGCCGCGGCGCAGCGCTTCGGCAACCGCGAACAACCGCTCGTGATTCGGCTTTGCGATGACGTTTTCCAGTTCGGCGTCGCTCCACTCCGCCAGCGCGCTTCCTGTAAGCGTTTCGCGTTTGAGATCCAAACCGCGGACCGCTTTCATCAGCGCGGCCTGGAACGTGCGCCCAATACCCATCGCCTCGCCCGTCGATTTCATCTGCGTGCCCAGCGAGGTGTCCGCGAGCGGGAACTTGTCGAACGGCCAGCGTGGGATTTTGACGACGACGTAATCCAACGTCGGCTCGTACGCAGCTTTCGTGACGCCGGTGACGGGATTGGGAATTTCGTCGAGCGTCTGGCCGAGCGCGATGCGCGTACTAATCTTGGCGATCGGATAGCCGGTTGCTTTGCTCGCGAGTGCGGAACTGCGCGATACGCGCGGATTGACTTCGATGATTCGATATTCGCTGCGCTCGGGATGCAGCGCAAATTGAATGTTGCAGCCGCCCTGCACGTTGAGCGCGCGGATCACGTTCAGGCTGGAGCTGCGCAGCATCTGGTACTCGCGATCCGAAAGCGTCTGCGAGGGAGCTACGACAATCGAATCTCCGGTGTGCACGCCGACCGGATCGATATTCTCCATATTGCAGACGATGATGCAATTGTTTGCGCGATCGCGCAGAACTTCGTACTCCACTTCTTTCCAGCCGAGAAGTGACGTCTCTAAAAGCACCTGATGGATGAGGCTTGCTGCAAGCCCGCTCTCGAGCGTGTCGCGCAGCTCGCGCTCGTCGTACACGATGCCGCCGCCGGTTCCGCCGAGCGTGTACGCCGGACGCACGACGAGCGGATATCCGTGCTCCTGCGCAAACACGAGGCCTTCCTCGATGTGCGTGACGATCGCGCTTTGCGGTACCGGTTCGCCGATCTCCAGCATTTTGGTTTTGAATTTTTCGCGATCTTCGGCGAGCTTGATCGTCTCGACGGGCGTACCAAGCAGTTCGACGCCGTACTCATTCAGCACGCCGGATTCATGCAATTCAACCGCGAGGTTGAGACCGGTTTGGCCGCCGAGCGTCGGCAGCAGCGCGTCGGGACGTTCCCGCTCGATAATGCGCTCGATCGAAGCGACCGTGAGCGGCTCTAAATACACCGCATCCGCAATCTCGGGATCGGTCATGATCGTCGCGGGGTTCGAGTTGACGAGGACGACGCGGTGGCCTTCTTCGCGCAAGGCGCGGCACGCTTGCACGCCGGCATAGTCAAACTCGGCGGCCTGGCCGATGACGATTGGCCCGGAACCGATGACGAGAACGTTGCGCTGGGGCATTGCTAGTTGCCCCACGTTAGGCGAGAGCCCTCAAACCCCCTGGACGATTTTAGTAGCAGTCCTCAGCGGCAGCTGCTCTCTATACCAATCCACCGTACGCCGCAGACCCTCTTCGAACGCAACCGCAGGCTGATATCCCAGCGCTTCTCTCGCAGCGCCGATATCGGCGAACGAATGCTTCACGTCGCCGACGCGATCTGCATCGTATTTCGGCTCGCCTTCAAAACCGGTGATCGTTTTGAGCGTTTGAAAGACCTGGTTTAGTGTATATCGCGAGCCCATTGCAATATTGAACGTACGCCCGGCAACCTTATCGGCCGGTGCGGCACACGCAAGCAGATTCGCGCGCACGACGTTCTCGACGTACGTAAAATCGCGGCTCTGTTCACCGTCGCCGAAGATCGTCGGCGTCGTACCCTGCAGCATCTGCATCACGAACCGGGACAGAACGCCGGAGTACTGGCTGCCCGGATCTTGGCGCGGCCCGAACACGTTGAAGTACCGCAGCGAAAGGGTCTCCATGCCGTACACCCGATGGAATGACGCTGTGTACAGCTCACCCGCGAGCTTCTGTACCGCATACGGAGAGATTGGATTCGCGGCCATATCTTCGCGCTTGGGAAGCGTCGGCGTGTTGCCGTACGCGGACGAGGATCCCGCGTAGACGAAGCGCCGTACGCGCGCTTCGCGCGAGGCGAGCAGCATGTGCATGGTCCCGTCGATATTCGCACGATGGCTCGTGAGCGGATCCGCGACGGACTTTGGAACTGACGGGATCGCGGCCTGATGCAAAACGGAGTCGACTCCCGCGCAAATGCGCGTGATACGTTCGAGATCGTTGAGGTCGGCCTCGTAGAACTCGATGTCGTCCCACAATCCGTCGAGATTTTCGGGTTTTCCGGTTTTGAAGTTGTCGAGGGCGCGCACGCGTTCGCCGCGCTCGAGCAGCGCCCGGACGAGCGCCGAGCCGATGAACCCCGCAGCTCCGGTGACAAGGTATGTAGCCATGTATCTAGTGCGGATTGTATCGGCGCGCGGAAAGGGGCCCAAAGTGCCGAACGGGCCCGCACCATGCGGCCTGTGGGCTCACTCCTGCGTGACTTCGATGAGCCTGCGAAGAGCGAGCGGCGGCTCGATGCCCATTTGGTCCAGCAGCCGGCCGGAGTACGCCCGGTACTCGAGCAACGCGGAAGCGCGGTTCCCCATCGCAAGATGAGCGCGTATCGCAAGTTCGTAGGCGCCTTCGTCGAGTAAGTCGCGGCCGATGAGGGGACGGGCGACGTCGAGCGCGGAGAGCGGTTTGCCCGACTCGAGCGCGCGTTCGCCGATGTACAGTCCGATTTCACGCGCGGCTTGCTGAAGCGTACGTTCCGTTTTCGTGAACCATTCCCACGTTTTGAACACGACCGGTCGTCCTTCAATCAACTCTTCGAAGATGATGCCGAGGCGATCTTGCAATGCTTTCGGTATGCTGCGCGAACGAATCGCGCGCACGACCTGCGGCAGAAAGCGAATGTCCACAATCACTTCTTGCGCAAGCCGGTAGCCACGCTCCGTCGTCTCGATGATGTTCTGCCCGAGTTGTTGCCGTGCGCGGTAAACGCTCATCTTCAGCGCATTGTACGCTTGATCGAACGGCGTTTGTGGGTAGAGACGCTCGCACAGCGTTTCATTGGCAACGTCACGCACCTCGATGGCGAGCGCAATGAGCAATTGAAGCGTAACGCCGCGCGGTTGAACTTGCTGCTCGCCGCGGTACACCGTTCCCTTGTTGACGTTGACTTGAATGGGCACTGCGGGCTGTGGCCCGGAATCCGCCTGCAATTCGACGTCGAGTTCGATTGCATCGGCAATGGCTTTGCGCGCCGACTGCAACGCTTCGTCCTGCGTGTCTGCAAATACGTGAATTTGCGGAAATGCCGGAACAGCAACGTCGTAGCCGCCACCCTCACGCGGCTCCAGTATGACGCGAAGTTTCACGGCTGCAAGCGACGCATTCTCCAGCTGCCGGCGTCACGCACGAACTCCAGCCGGTCGTGCATGCGATTGGGACGTCCTTGCCAAAATTCGAAACGATCCGGCCTGATCACAAAGCCGCCCCACGAGTGAGGACGCGGAATATCTTCACCGTCGAAGCGTTCGCTGTAATCTTCCATTCGCTGGTCGAGGACCTCACGGCTCTCCACCGGTTCGCTTTGTTCGGACGCCCACGCGCTGATCTGATGGCCGCGAGGCCGGCCGGCAAAATACGCATCCGATTCATCTTCGGGCACTTGGTCGACGCGGCCCTCGACTCGGACTTGCCGCTCTAGAAGCGGCCAGTAAAACACTGCTGCAACGCGAGGATTCTCACCGATCTCACGTCCTTTGCGGCTGAAATAGCTCGTGTAAAACACGAGTCCGCGCTCGTCAAGCCCGCGCAGCAGCACGATTCGTGCACTCGGCTGCCCGTCCAGC
Organism: uncultured bacterium; assembly: GCA_964602255.1. Taxonomy (GTDB): domain Bacteria; phylum Vulcanimicrobiota; class Vulcanimicrobiia; order Vulcanimicrobiales; family Vulcanimicrobiaceae; genus CAZRQS01. Next base: position 21,937 of record CAZRQS010000001.1, read on the forward strand.
ACCGTGCACAAGCACATCGCATTGGGCTCGAGTACCGCCGCGTTGTACGCATCCTGTAGCCATCGCTGCAATTGCTCGACAGGATTGGCCGCGAGGTTGTCTTCGCGCAATTCCGTGCGCTCGTAACTGCGCCGAAGGCGCACGAGATCGATTTCATCCATATGTGTTTTTACGGGTACCGGCCGGCGGCTAATCCGCCAAGAAACGTGATTGCCATGAGCAGCGCTCCCGCGAGCGCGGTCTGGAGCGAGAAATCAATGGTGCCCTTTTCGAACGACGTGCTTCGTCCAAGACGCGCCAGTGCCTGGCGTAATTGCGCGGCGTCGTCGGCGCGGCTATACGCGCCACCGGTAATTTCAGCGTACGAGCGCAGGGCGTCTTCGTCGATTCCCGCGGTTTGCAGCGTTCCTGGGATCAGGGCGCCGCTGTTCGTTCCGATGCCGATTGTGTAGAGCGATATGTGGTTAGCGGCGAGCAGCTTCGCCGCTTGCACCGGGTCTATGCCCTTGTTGTTCTCACCGTCGGTGATGAGGATCACGACACGGTGTCCGCTTTTGGGCAGAATGCGCTGCGCGAGCGAGAGTGCATCGCCGATCGCCGTTGCGCCGTCCGGCGTGGGTATCGCCTCCAAAGCGGTGCGCACTTGCTCGCGATCGCGCGTCGGCGGGACGATCTCTTGCGCCTCACCTGCGAATGAAACGATACCGATCGCGGTTCCGTCGGGCGTTCGATCGACGAACGCTCGCATCGCGGCAAGAGCAGCCGATGCGCGCGTCGGCGCTACATCGGCGGCCGCCATCGAACCCGACGTGTCGACACACAACACAACTGAGCCGCCGTGCACCGGGATTGCGGCATGCACGCGCGGCCCCGCGAGGGCAAGGCCAACCAGAAGGACGGCAACGACCCAAGCGCCGTTCATTAAACGCGCGGGCCATCCCCGCGGCTGTGCCGCTGCGATAAGGAACGCAAGGTTCGAGTATTGCAGCGTATTGCGCGTGCGCCGGCGCTGCGCATGAACATACAGAGCCGCAAAGATCGCAGCCGCTACTAGTACAGGTACGATAACGGACGGATGCGCGAAACTCAACGCACCGCGAAGGCGCGCAGCAGCGCCGCCTCTCCGTCACGTTCGTCAAACATTTCCGTGCGCCAGTTCGCCTGACCGAGTCGTTCGAGCAGACGCCTTTCGCGATTTCGCACTGCCGCGGCATACCGTCTGCGCTCGGCTTCGCCCAAAAACACCGATGTGCTGCGACCCGTTTCAATGTCACTCACGCGAACGAATCCCGAAAGCGGTAGACCTTCGTGCCACGGGTCACGCGCGATGAGCGCCGTGCAATCGCAACGCCGGCCCACCATGACGAAGACTTCGTCATCCTCCGCCACGTCGAGAAAGTCGCTGATGACGAGCAGCGCGCTTCCCGGCCGCAGCGCCGCGGCAGCGACGCGCAGCGCACCGGTAAGCGAAAAAGGCGCGCCGTCGTCTTGCATCCAGACCGGTACGACGTCATCGCTCAACACCCGGTAGCAGCGATCGTCGGGGACCGCCGCAGCGAACCACCGATCCAGGATCTCATGCGCGCTCTGCGCGATGGGGCGCTCGCGCCCGACGTTCATCGAAGGCGACGTATCCAGAATCGCAGCCATCGTCAGCGCGACGTCTTCCAGAACCACGCGCGTCTGCAATTCGCCCGTGCGCGCGGTTGCAGCCCAGTCGATGCGCCGGATATCGTCACCCGGCAAATATTCACGCAGCTCGACGAATTCGTAACCGTCGCCGCGATACAGCGTGGGCGAACCGGCGCCCGCATTTCTGGGCCGGCGCCGTCCTCGCAGCAGCGCCTCGCGCAGCGCGTTCACGGCGCTCGCACCGAACCGATCATCGCGGCAACGACCTCTTCGGGGTCCACGCGGTCGATGTGCACGCGGTGCGTAAACGCAATGCGGTGGCGCAGCACCATCGGAGCAACTGCGCGAACGTCGTCCGGCAAAACAAAGTCGCGTCCGTCGAGCAATGCTCTCGCACGCGAGACAAATGCGAGCGCCAGCGTTGCACGAGGACTTGCGCCGCATGCGATGTGCGCATGCGGTGTGCGCGTGAAGCCGACGATATCGACCATGTAACGTTTGATTTTTGGATCGACGTGAATCATGCGCGCCTGTTCGCGCCATGCGAGCACGTCGGCCAGCGTTGCGGCGCCGTGTACCGGCTCCGTCTGCTCGACCGCGAACCGCTCGAGGATCGCGAGTTCCTCATCGCGCGATGGAAAATCGACGCGCACTTTGAGAAGAAACCGATCCAGCTGCGCGAACGGCAGCGCGTACGTGCCGTCCGAGTCGAGCGGATTCATCGTCGCCAGCACGATGAATGGAACGGGCAGGGGATACGTTTGCGGACCGATGGTCACTTGCCGCTCTTGCATCGCTTCGAGCAGCGCAGACTGCACTTTTGCGGGAGCGCGATTGATTTCGTCCGCGAGCACGACATTGGCGAATATCGGACCGAGCACCGTATCGAACGCCGCCTCACGCTGATCGAAGATGCGCGTACCGACGATATCGGCCGGCAAGAGATCGGGCGTGAACTGCACCCGTTTGAATTCGCCGTCGAGCGCCGCGGCAAGAGCCCGGCACGCCAGGGTCTTCGCGAGCCCCGGCGGTCCTTCCAGCAAAATGTGTCCGTCGGCGATGAGCCCGAGCACGAGCGATTCTACGACGTTCGGCTGACCGACGATCGTGCGCGCCAGCGCATTGATGAGCGCGCGCGGTTGCGTTGCGATCACGCGATGCTTCCCTCCCGTTGAGTAAACACGTCGTCGATTGCCTCGTTCATCCGGCGCTCTTCGATGAAGGCGGCGCGTTCTACCGCGATCAGCAGCCGGCACAAGCCGTCGTCGGTTGCTTCGGGACGCAAAAGAACGTCACCAAGCGTCTGCCCTTCTTTTGCGCCGGCAATGTGCCAGAGCGTAGATCGAACGCGCAACACCGCTTCACGGTCGCGCCGCACACGCAGCTGTTCGAGCGCAGCGTCGAGCGAAGTTGGTTGTTGCGGCGGCTCGGATACAACGGGTTCGACGCGAAGCGGGCGCGGACGCGCGGGCTGGCGTGCAATAATCCGTAGAACACCCGCCGCTAGTGCCAGAGCGGCAAACATTGCTGCCAATGCCCACGCGATCGGCCGAAGCGGACGCCATGCATCGAGCGCCGGGCTCGCGCCGGCGAACAGCTGGAGATCGTTCGAGACGAACCGCTTGGGTTTGCCGTCGCGCGCATCGACAGCGTCGAAATATGCCGAGCCAATGGCCAGCGGCCCCCGAGCGTGCGCCACCAAACGAAGCGTTTCGCGATACACTGTTCCTCGCCGGCCGTGGCTGAGCTGCCGTTCATCGCCCAATTCTTCGGGGCCGGCGAACGCGGGAAGATACACGTTTTGTAGGCGCGATACGTCTTCCGCCACTCGAATCGTCAATGTAACGTTGAACGGCACGTCGAGCTCCGGTTTTCCTGCATCGCTAGTAAGCGTAAAACTTCGCACGTGCAATCGCTGCAACTGCTGCGCCTGGGCGAACGGCGTTGCAATCAGAAAAAACGCAAAGAGCGCTATAAGTCGGCGAGCCACTGCGCGAAGAGCCGGCGCGCGTCGAACGGCCCGGGCGATGCTTCAGGATGGAACTGCACTGCGGCAACCGGCAGTTCGCGATGGCGGAAGCCCTCGTTGGTTCCGTCATTCAGGTTAACCATGGTTTGCTCGAGCGCGATCGGCATGCTCTTCGCGTCGACGGCGTAGCCGTGATTGTGCGCGGTCACAAGGACTTCTCCGCGCAGCAAGTCTTTGACGGGCTGGTTCCCGCCGCGGTGCCCGTACGGCAGTTTGAAAGTTTGTGCGCCGCACGCAAGCGCGAGAAGTTGATGGCCTAAGCACACACCGTACATCGGGCGCTTACCGAGCAGAGAGCGCAGCGTCTCGATGGTTTGCGGCAGATCGGTCGGATCGCCTGGACCGGGCGAGATGAACACCGCCTCGGGCTCGTGCCGCATGATCTCTTCTTGTGTTGCGTTATACGGAAGCACGGTAACATTCGCACCGAGCGCGGTGAGCTCGCGGATGATCGCTTTCTTCACTCCGCAATCCAGCAGCACGACGCGCGGGCCCGATTGATTACCCTCGACATGTTCAACGGTCGTTGCGACGCTGGGCACGAGTTCTTTCGTGCTCGCGCTGCGCACGAATTCCGTCAAGCGCGTTTCCGCCGTTGCGAGCGCTGCTTCGCCAACCGCCAGCGCTGCCCAAATCGTGCCGTGCTCGCGCAGCGTGATGGTAATCGAGCGCGTATCAGCGTCGACCAGCGTCGGTATGCGTTGCTCGTTCAGCCATGAGGGCAGATCGATCTTCGCATCGTAGTGCGACGGGTGGTGCGCGATGCGTTTGATGACGGCACCCGCCACGCACGCGCGCGGATATTGCGCGACGGTGCCGGAGATGCCGTAGTTTCCGATCATCGGATACGTGAACGTCAGAATCTGGCCGGCGTACGACGGATCCGTGAGCGCCTCTTCGTATCCGGTCATCCCCGTGTAGAACACCGCTTCGCCCAGCGCCAGGCCTTCGTAGTCCAGGCCGTTGCCGTCGAAGCGCGTGCCGTCGGCTAAAAGAAGCGCGGCGGGTTTCATGACGTGTATGCCTTTGTCAAAACGTGTCCATTGTCCATAACGAGCTTGCCGCCGACGATCGTTGCCGTTGCGCGGCGGGGAAGCGTCATGCCGGCGAACGGCGTGGATTTACCTTTTGAATGGAAGCGCTGCGGATCGACGGTCCACGGCTGATCGGCGAACACCGTGATGTCGCCGGGCGAGCCGAGAGCAAGCGAACCGCCCGGCACGCGCAAAATATGCGCCGGATTGGTGGAAAGCATCTCGACGAAACGCGCAACCGGCAGCTGCGGTAGCGCATATGCGTACGCGCCGATCGCAACCTCGAGGCCGCTAAATCCCACCGCACCGCACGCCAGGTCGCCGCTCTTCTCTTCGTGCGTGTGCGGCGCATGATCGGTGGCAAAAGCATCGATTTCGCCGCGTATCACCGCAGCGCGAAGTGCTTCGACATCTGCTTGCGTGCGCAGCGGCGGGTTCACTTTTGCGCCCGAACCGAGCCGTTCTATGAGATCGTCGGTAAAAACCAAATGATGCGGCGTAACCTCGCTCGTCACCAGGACGCCTTCTTGCCGCGCGCGCTGCACGAGCTCGAATGCGCCTCGCGTCGAGATATGCGCGACGTGCCAACGCTTGCCGGTATCGCGCGCCACCAGCACGTCGCGTGCAACGATAACGTCTTCGGCGATCCCGGGGCTGCCGGGCAGTCCTAGGCGGCGTGAGGCTGCACCTTCGCTCATAACGGCATCGCCTTTGAGGTGTTCATCCTCACAATGAACGATGAAACAGCCGCTGACATCGCGCGCAGCGAGCGCTGCGTCACGCAGCACCCTTGCGTCCATCACCGTGTTGCCGTCGTCGCTGAACGCAACCGCGCCCGCTTGCGCCAGAGCAGAGTAATCGACCAAATCGCGGCCTTTGCGTCCGCGCGTAATCGCCGCGATCGGGTGCACGCGGCATAACGCATCGGTCAGCATGCTTTTCAACGTACCGACGAGTTCCGCGGAGTCGATCGCGGGATTCGTATTCGGCATTGCCGCGACGGCGCTGAAACCTCCGGCAACCGCAGCAGCGGTGCCGGTCGCGATCGTTTCTTTTTCCGGATTGCCGGGCTCGCGCAAGTGCACGTGCATGTCGATGAAGCCCGGTGCGACATAGGCACCGCGCGCGTCGAGAACCGGCTCCTCGGGCACCGAGGTCAAATGCTCGCCGATCTCCGCGATAACGCCGTTGCGTATCCGCACGTCGAGCATTGCATCGATGTGTTGCGCCGGATCAATCACCCGGCCGTTTTGAACCAGCATGCAAATCCTACGGAGAAACCAGCGTTCGCGCGCCGTTCACCAAGAAATCCAGCACGGCCATACGCACGCTTACGCCGTGCATGACCTGACGCGCATAGCGCCAACCCGCAAACGCAAGCACCGAATCGTCGAGCTCGACGCCACGGTTGTAAGGGCCGGGATGCATGACTATCGTTTCATCGCGCACGCGGGAAAGGCGCTTTGCATCGAGCCGGTAACGGGTAATGTACTCTTCATCGGAGAGCGGCATATCGTCGAACCGTTCGCGCTGAATGCGCAGCAGAACGATCGCGTCGACCTCACCCACGACCGCATCCAAATCGCGCTCGACGCGGACGTACGGCTGCATGAAATCCTCCGGCAAAAAGCCGGGTGGCCCTACCAAAATCACCTCTGCACCGAGTTCGCGCAGGCCGGCGATGCTCGAATGAGCGACACGGCTGTGCAGCACGTCGCCCACAATTGCGACCTTGCGTCCGCGCAGATCGCCGAACTCTTCGCGTATCGTGTAGAGGTCCAGCAATGCTTGCGTCGGATGTGCGTGGCCGCCGTCGCCTGCGTTGATGACGTGGCCGTCGAAAACGAGTGCAACCCGCCTTGGAAAGCCCGGTTCGGGATGACGAATCACTAGAACGTTGACGCCCATCGCGGCAAGCGTTATCGCCGTATCCTCGATCGTCTCGCCTTTGCTCAGGCTGGACTCTTTGGGCCAAATCGTTATGACGTCGGCGCCGAGCCGCTTCTGCGCGAGCGTAAACGAGGTCATCGTGCGCGTGCTGTGCTCGAAGAACATGTTCACGCACGCGACGCCGTCAAGTAAACGCCCGGGACGTTCGCGCTCGAAATCCGCGGTGCGCTCGAAGATGTAATCGATTTCGGCCTTGGTGAGATCGTCGAGGTCGATGAGGCTACGTCTCGTCCGCAACGATTGCCACCTCGTCGGTATCGGACGGCTGCTCGCGCACGCTGACGACGATGCGCTCGCGGCGGCTGGTCGGAATGAACCGGCCGACGTAATCCGCTTGCACCGGCAGCTCGCGCAATCCGCGATCGACGAGCACGCACAGCCGCACTGCGGCAGGCCGGCCGAGATCCGTTACCGCATCGAGTGCCGAGCGCACCGTGCGTCCCGTGTAGAGCACGTCATCGACAACGACGACGGTTTTGCCCGTTACGTCGCCAGGGATCTGCGATTCGGGAAGTTCGTGCGTGACCTCATCGTCGCGGTACAGATTGATATTCAAAAACCCGAGCGCCGGCTTATTGCCGCTGATCCGTTCGATCTGCGCGGCCATGCGCTGCGCCAGGGCTTCGCCTCCGCGACGGATCCCGATAATATACAGTCCGTTCTGTGCGTCCTCGGGCTCGAGTACCTGGTGAGCCAGCCGAGCGACAATGCGATCGATCTCGGCGGCTCCTACGAGAACGCGCCGTTTCACGGTCGATGCCGTCATCCGCTTTCCCCCATCTCCTTCAGCGCTTCTTGCACGCGAGCAAGCTGTGCGCGGTAGTTTTCCAACTTTTCGCGTTCTTTCGCCACGACGTCGGGCTTCGCATTCGCCACGAACCGCTCATTAGCCAGCTTGGCTTGCCCACGCTCGACCTCGCTGCGAAGGCGCGTCGCTTCCTTCTTATAGCGCTCGGCAAGCACGCCTTTCGGTGCGACGCCTCGTACGGCGGCCAACGCCTCCGGAATCGTCGAGCCCGGTGCTTCGACGAGCTCCAGTTTTCCGCCGACGTACCTCGCCAGCAGAGACGCTAGCCCTCCCGGCAACGCGGCCGGTACTTCGATGGTCAGGTCCTCGCGCGGTTGCAATCCGGCATCTGCTTTCAAATTGCGTAAACGCTCGACGGTGTGCTGCAATGCTTCGAACACGTCCGCAGCATCGCGATCCACCGGTATTTCGGCAAGGTCGGGCCAACTTGCCGTCACGATCGTTTGTCCGTCATGGGGCAACGTGAGCCACACTTCTTCCGTAATAAACGGCTCGACGGGGTGAAGCAAGCGCATCGCGTGATTGAGAACGAATGAAAACACGGCGGCACGCGTGTTCTTCGAAGAGTCGTCTTTCGTCGCCTCGAGATACCAATCGCACAGTTCGTACCACACGAACCGCCAGATCGTCTCCGCCGCGCTGCCGAAGTCGTATGCATCGAGTGCGACCGTCATGTCTGAAACCGTATCGTGCAATCGCGTGAGAATCCACTTGTCCGCAAAGGTGAGCCGGCCGCTCGACGGCAGCTGCATTGCCGGAGGCAAGCCTTCCTCGAGGTTCACCGCATAACGCGTCGCGTTCCAGATCTTGTTGTTGAAATTGCGTGCTTCTTCGCAACGGCTCTCGTGGAAGCGCACTTCCTGACCCTCGATGCGAATTTGACGCATCATGCCCATGCGAAACGCATCGGCTCCGTACTTATCGACGAGCTCGAGCGGATCGATTGCGTTGCCCAGCGACTTGCTCATCTTCCGGCCGTGTGCGTCGAAAAGCAGCGGTGCGATGAACACGTCGCGGAACGGAACTTCACCCATGAAGCGTAGACCGAGCATCACCATGCGCGCCACCCACAGGAAGATGATCTCCCACCCTGTGACGAGCACTTGCGAGGGATACCAATGCTCGAGCTCCGGCGTTTTCTCCGGCCAACCTAAAATCGAGAATGGCCACAATCCGCTCGAGAACCATGTATCGAGCGTGTCGGGATCGCGCGTTAGCGCGCCTTGATAGGCGTACTGCTCGCGCGCGATGCGGTACGCTTCATCTTCCGTTTCAGCGACGATGGTGTCGCCGCCGGGCGTGTACCAAACCGGGAGCTGATGGCCCCACCACACTTGTCGGGAAATATTCCAGTCGCGAATATTCTGGAGCCATTGCTCGTACGTGCGTCCGTACCGCTGCGGAACGAAGCGCACGCGTCCGTCAAGGTATGCGCGCAGCGCGGGTTCTGCAAGCGGTTTCATGCGCACGAACCACTGGAGCGAGAGCAGCGGTTCGATTACTTCACCGGTGCGTTCGCTTACAGCGACGGCGTGACGATACGGCTTTTCTTCGATCAGAAGCCCGAGCTCGCGCAGATCGTTGACGATCGCCTTGCGCGCCGCATAGCGATCCATGCCTTCGTATTTGCCGACGGATACGTCGGCGCCGGTAACGCGTGCATCGAGATCGAGCACCGAGGGCATATCGAGGTCATGCCGCAGGCCGATTTCGTAGTCGGTGGGATCGTGCGCCGGCGTAACTTTCACCGCGCCGGTTCCGAACTCGCTTTCAACCGCGTCATCGGCGATAACCGGAATTGCACGCTCGAGCAGCGGCGGCAGCAGTACGCGTTTGCCGATCAGGTGCCTGTAGCGTTCGTCATTCGGATGCACCGCGATCGCGACGTCACCAAGCATCGTTTCAGGACGCGTCGTTGCGACTTGGATATAGAAAGGCGCCTCGCCGGCTTCCGAAACACCGGGATAGCGGATCAGCCAAAGATGCGTGTCGCGTTCGACGTGCTCGACCTCGGCATCGGAGATCGTGCTTTTCGCCTTCGGGTCCCAGTTGATAAGGCGCTTGCCGCGGTACACGAGCCCGTCGCGGTACAGCTCGACGAACGCCTTACGAACGGCTGCGGAGAGGCCTTCGTCCATCGTGAACCGGCTGCGCTCCCAGTCGGGCCCAAATCCAAGCGCTCTGAACTGTTCGAAGATTGTGCCGCCGGTTTCGCGTGCCCATTTCCAGGCGATTTCGAGGTACTTCGCTCGTCCCAGCGACTCGCGGCTCTTCCCTTCGGCAGCCAGCTGACGCACCAGCACCGCTTCGGTAGCAATGGCCGCATGGTCGGTTCCCGGAAGCCAGTCGGCGTTCTCGCCCAGCATGCGGTGATACCGGGTGAGGACGTCCATCGGCGTGTAGGTGGACCCATGGCCCAAGTGCGCGCGCGCCGTAACGTTAGGCGGCGGCATGCAAATAATGAAGGGCGGCCGCGCCGGGTCTGGTTCCTCGTGGAAGTAGCCCGCCCGCTCCCAGCGCTCGTAGAGACGCGGCTCGACCGCTTTAGGATCGTACGGCTTGGAAAGATCCGCCCTGGGAAGTTCTGCTTCGGAAAGGTTCGCCACGGTCGCCTAACGTTCTCAGGCGCCGCGCCTATGTCATTCCGGGGCCGTTACGGTGAGCTCCACGTGGCGCTGCCCGAAGAGTTGAAAGAGGCCAGGCCTGCTACGCCGTCGTTGTATTCGCCCATGAAAGCGCGCTCGGTGTGATGGACGTCCCAGAGTTTCACGACGGACGTGTTTGCCGTCGTTAATCCCATATACGCGCGGTCGGTGCCGGAGTTGTCCGAAATTACGAGCAGCTGATTGCCGAGCGCGATATTCTGAATGCCGCCGGTCGAATACGTGCTAACCAGTCCGTCATCCGTCGTGCTCAAACCTACGTAAAGACGTTCCGTTTTGTTCGCGTCTTCAAATGAGAGACGCGGCTTTTCCGTCTTGGTCAGGCCGAAAAAAAGGCGATCGTTGTTGTGCGAGTCCGTGAGCCGGATGACCGGCTGATTCGAATCCGAAAGATAGGCGCCGAGGCGATCGATCCCGCGTACATCCCAGATGTAAAGCGCAGGTTTTCCATGGTTGAAACCGATCGTCAGCCGTTTATGGCCGTCCGGGTCGGATAAGACAAAGCCGTCCCCGCTAATGCGGACGCTGCCGTTAGGTCCCTTAAAGGAAAGGCTGCGCTGTTCAGCGACACCCGTTGCAAAACTGCCGAGACAAAGCGCGGCGACGGCGGATCCGATGAGCAGCCGCTTGAGGCGGCGAGTCTGGCGCTCAAGCGCATCGACGCGCGCTGCAAGCTCGAAAAACGAAGAGGCATCGGACATAAACAACCTCCTTCCGATGCCCTATTTTTCGGTAGTTTTTACCTGAAAATTAAGCCTGGTTGATTTTACGACAAAGGCCTTACATTCACGTAACGTTACGTAGACGAACGTCGGTGAATTCACCCGTATCGATCATTTGCCGCAGGCCTTCAACGATCTCGTTGTGGTCCGCCGCCTTGGTGAGGACGGCGTTCGCGCCCGAGAAATGGCAGGTCTTCGCCCATTCGGCGCTACGCATGCTGGTGTACACCGCAATGAGCGTCTTCGGCAAAAGCGTTCGAAGAAGCGTGATGAACTTGAGCGGTTCTTGCGAGGAGAAGTCCACGTCAATGAAGATCAGATCCGGCGGATCTTCCAGCAATTGCCGGAAGTTTGCCTCCGCCGAAAACCGATCCACAGCCAGCCCGAGGTCCCGAAAGACCTCGGTCAGGCTGGAGACGAAGAGCTCTTGCGGCTCGATGACGTGTACTTTCACGTGCGTCGTACGATGCTCAACATTCACAATCTTAAAGCAACGGTTTCGAAGTGCCCTAGGCGGTGATCATGGGTTCTTCTTCAGCTGCGTTATCGCCCGGTGCGATTTCGTACGCGCCGTAATCGGAGCGCTTGGGAACCACACGGTTGAGAACGAAACCGAGGATGTTTTTTACGCCGACTTGCTGCAAACGGCGCATTGCATACTTCGCCTGTCGCAAATCGGTCTGGCCTGAGGAGAGTACGACGACGGTACCGTCGACTTTGCGGGAAACGACTGCGGCGTCTAAGTTTACACTGAGCGCCGCCGTGTCCACGATGACGCAGCGGTAGTTCTCCGATGCCTCGCGCAGAAGTTCGTCCATGCGGGGCGACTCCAGCAGCTTGATCGGATTGGGCGTAGGCGTACCGCTGGTGAGAATATCCAAACCCGGATACTTCGTGCGCTGCACTACTTCGTTCAAGCTAGCGCGTCCAACGAGCACGTCAGATAAGCCGCGCTCGTTCTTCATGTGCAGTTTGGTATGAATGGAAGCTCGGCGCAGGTCGCCGTCGACCAGTAATACGCGCGGTTCGAGTTCGGCCATCGCCAGCGCGACGTTGACAGAGATCGTCGACTTTCCATCGCCTTGCGAAGGACTGGTGACCACGAGCGTTTCGAGCTTCGTATCGCTCGCGTATTTGATCGACGTGACCAGTTGCAGGAACGACTCGATCGTAAGCGTGCGCACCCACGGCAGGGCGGCAACGCCGTTGCGCATGCGAACCAGCGGGATTTGAGCGAGCGCCGGCAGCGCCAGTTCATCTTCCACTTCGCGCTCATCCTTGATGCTGCCGTCGAGATAATCGATGACGAAGGCGCCTACGATGGCCAGCGTCAAGCCCAGCAAGATACCCAGTAACAGATTCAGCATGAGGTTGGGCGTAACGCGCGCATTGTTTGCAGCGGCCGGCTGCGTGATCGTCACGTCGCTCAGTGCGGTGTCGCGCGCGATGTTGGCATTGTTGAATTTTTGCTGGAGTGCCGTGTAGACGTCTTGCTGCGACTGCGCATTGCGCTGCAGGTCCGCAAGAATTGCCGCCTGTGCCGGCAGTTTCTGAAGGCGCGGGTTCATCTCGTCACGCTGGCGGTTAAGAACCGCGAGCTGGGCGCGGTCCGCAGCCGCTTGCGATTGATATTGCGCCTGCTGCTGCTGCAACTGCTGGTAGAGTGGATTCGGGATGGTGTTGGTATTCGCAACGACCGTCGACTGCTGCTTGGCGATCTCGTTGCGCAACTGCGCTTCCTGCTGCTTGAGCGCGATGACCGCCGGATGCTGATCCGTGTATTGTTTTTCGGCTGTCTGGAGCTGCACGTCGACTTGCGAGAGCTGGGTCTGCAGTTGTTGCAGCACCGGATTCGTCGCTACAGTCGTCCCGCCGGTAATCGTCGGCGACGTATGTGCCAATTGCGATTGAACGCTGCCAAGCTGCGCGTGCGCTTGCTGTTCGTCCGCTTCCGTTGAAGCGACCTTGCCGTCCAGCGTTGCCAACGTGTTGATCTCGGACTGCGTTTGAGCGCTGATGTCGGCGATGTGGTGCGTCGCTTCGAAATTCGCCAGCTTCATCTGCGCGTCACGCATAGAGCGCTGAGCATTCGGAAGCTGCTTGCTCAGAAAGTCGATCGCCTGTTGTGCTTGCGCCGAGACGAGTTGGCGCTGGCGGTCAACGACAACCGAACCGAATTCGTTGGCAATGAGCGCCGAGGTCTTCGGATCGGACCACGTTACGGCCAAGTCCAGAATCGACGTATTGGTGATGGGACGTACCACCACGTGGCTGAGCAACGCGTGCGGCGAGATCCCTAAGCGCAAGTTTTGCGAAACCTGCGAGGCGACGGGAAGCTCTTGGAAGAGTTCGACGTACGTTTCCGCGCTCTGCACGCCTGTGGCGGCGAGAAGTGCGTTCAGAATCGGCAGCTGGCTGTTCGTCGTCTCACTCGAGCTCGACGGAATGGCGCTGCTGCTGCCGTTACCGGCGATGAGCTTGACTTCGGTCGTATAGCTCTTCGGCACCAGCAACGAGAATATCAGGACGAACGCGATGAATCCAAGGAAGATCGCGATCATCGGCCGGATGCGGCGCTGAAGCGTGCGGAAAATCCCGTGGAGCTGTTGCGTCGTTTCCGTGGCTGCGGGCCCCACGGCTTGTCCGGCGGGCAACGATAACATGACCTTCGATTCCTCCAAGTTATGGGATGAAGCGCGACAAGACGTAGAGCAAACCCGTCATGATGGAGTCACCATGCTTTTGACGCGCTTGCGGGACGTAAATCGTGTCGCCTTTCGCAAGCGCGACGTTCGCAGTTTGATCGTTCGAATTCAGCGCTTGATACAAGTTGATCTCTTGCGTGGTTTGTTTACCGTCCGGTCCGGTACGGATGAGGTGTACGTGGTTGAGATCGGATTGCGAGTTTGCGCTGTTACCGGCTTTGGCGATCGCGACGGCTAGACCGTCGCCTTGGTTGACTTGAATCGGTCCGGGTTTGTCCACGGCGCCGGTGACGTTGACGTAGAATTGAACGGGCCCCGGGACATACACGACGTCGCCTTCACCCAGCCGTTGGTCTTGACTCGTGTCACCTTGGCGAAGCAGTCTTTGAAGCGAAATTTGGGTCGTCGATCCGGACGGATTAGCGATTCGTGCAGTCGGATAGTTGCCGTTGACGTCGCTCAGGCCGCCGGCAGCCGCAATTGCGTCCGATAAATGTGCATCGGAGCGCAACTGATACTTGCCGGGATTCTTCACGTCGCCGAGCACCATGATGTTCGGCTGCGCAAGTTGCGAAATGGCAACCGTGACAACCGGATGGCGCACGAATTTGAGCAGGCGTTGCTTGAGGGCGGCGGCAGCTTCCTCGGGCGTCTTGCCCGCGACGGGCACTTGGCCGATCAGCGGGTAGGCGATCGTGCCGTCGTTGAGGACGGTCACCGTTTGCGTGAGCGCCTGATCTCCATAGACTTGAACGCTGAGCTGATCGCCCGGGTGGATCGCGGTGCCGGAAGCTGCGTACGCCGCGGGGAGGCCGCAGGAAGCGGCAAACATGCTTGCGGCCAGCAGAACTCCCAGAGGACGGGCATGTCGTAACACAGGTATCACCACTTTCACGTCGTTTTCGGCTATCGTACGCGGCATCGCGGTCCGGTCGTGAGATGGTATCGTCCCCGAAGATTGAGCAAAAGGTCGTCATCGTCGGTGGCCGTTAGTGCAGGAGTCCCAACCATTCGTGTTCGCCTGGGCCACGGCAGTCCAGCATACTTTCTGTTAGAACGGAGACATGGGGAACATTCGTGGACGCTGGCTGCTGGCCGGCGCGGCTTTGGTCGCGCTCGCCTACGGCGGCGTCCGCTGGCAGCACCACGTCGAGCATCGCCTGCTGCATCCCGGCGATCGCCTTGTCTCGCTGAAAGTCAACGCAATGGACGGTAGTCCGGCGACGATCGGGTCTCTGCGGCACGCGGTACTGATCAATGTCTTTGCTACCTGGTGCGGCCCGTGCCGCGCCGAAGAGCCGCTTATTGCGTCGTTCGCACCGCGTTTGCGCGCGCGCGGCATCGACATCGTGGGTATCGATCAGGAAGAAAGCGCGTCGCGCGTCGCACAGTTTGCGCGCGAGTTCGCAATCTCGTATCCGCTCTTCATCGACAACAGCGGCGTCACGCACGACGCACTCGGCGCTCGCGTCATACCGACGACCGTATTCATCGACGCTAAGGGCATCATCCGCTGGATGCATTCCGGACCATTGAGTAAGAACGATCTCTTGACGCTTGCGCAAATGCCGGGGAACGCCGGATGAGCCGCAAGAAACACGCCGTGGTCGTCGGCTTCGATTATTACGCGAAATTTCTCGCGCAGCTGGTGAACGAGCATTCCACGGCTTGGCGTTTCAGCAGCTATGACAGCTCGCGCGCCGGCGTGGTACGCGCGGTTTGGGCACTGAGAAAAGCCGATGCGATGATTTGCTTCGGCGGACCTTCGCCCGATACGGCACTGGTCGAAGCCGCGCGGCGGCGCAACGTTCCCGTCGTCGTGATTTGGGCGGGCAGCGACGTCATCAAGGCGCAAGCCGATCCGTTCGATCTCGAGCTCGTCAAACAGGAACAGTTCATCAATCTTTCCGACGGACCGTGGCTCGTCGACGAATTACGCGATCTCGGAATCGAAGCGGAATATCTTCCGGTCACGGCCGTGCGAAGTGGAGGCCGCCTCAAAGCGTTTCCAAAGAAGTTTCGCGTCCTGACATACCTGCCCGAGCCGCGTCGCGAATTTTACGGCGCAGATTTACTGTACCGCGTTGCGCGCGCGATGCCTCACGTGCCGTTCATGGTCGTCGGCGCCGGCGCACCGGATGCAAAGGCACCTTCAAACGTCGAGTTCTGCGGTCTGGTCAACGACATGCAGGACCGCATCGATGGGTGTACCGTTCTATTGCGCCAACCGCAGCACGACGGCAAGTCGATGCTCGTGCTCGAAGCGTTGGCTCGCGCGCGGCACGTCGTTTGGAATTACGACTTTCCGGCGGTCAAAACGGCAAAAACGTTCGAAGGCGTCATGGAAGAACTCGAGCGCTTGCGCGCGTTGCACGATGCCGGCCAACTGGAACTCAACCATGCGGGCCGCGCGTTCGTGCTCGAAAACTTCGCGCGCGAAGACGTCGCGGCGGCATTCGAAAAGCGTCTGGATGCAGGTTTAAAGGAATGGGCCGCGCGCCCGAGCCGCGCACGACGCCGCGTTGCGATCTCCGGACTTGGCCTCTTCTGCGCCGAGGTTGCAAAGTACGCCAAGATGTTTACACCCGAATGGGATGCACGGTTGTTGCGTACCAATTCGCGGCTTGAAGTTCTCACATCCATCTACTCGCTTGCGATGTGTGATGTATGGTATTCGATCGGCGGCCCAATTACGGATCGCTGGGTTCATCTAGCAGCAAGGTTGTTGCGCAAACCTCGAGTTATCCATTGGGTAGGCTCTGACATCCGGATGCTCGCGGAAAATCACGCCCTATTACCCATGCTTGCTGTCGAGAATGCGATCCACTTGGCTGAAGTAGACTGGAGCGCACAGCAATTACGCGATTTTGGGTTGCGTTCCCGCATCGTCGCACTGCCTCCGCGGCACCTTAGCCCTTCAGTGAAACCGCTGCCCGATCAATTCACTGTCATGCTCTACGTCCCGCGGACACGAGCCGACTTTTACGGACGCTGTGCGTTCGAGCGCTTGATGCGCAATTTACGCGAGCATCCTATTAAATATGTCGTAGTCGGCGGTGGACAGCTCGAGGCTCCGGATGGCGTGCTCGTAGAGAATCTGGGCTGGCGCGACAGTCTAACGGATGCATACGAGCGTGTCAGCACTCTGGTGCGGTATACGCCGCGCGACGGCTTGTCGCTCATGGTGCTCGAAGCGCTCTCGTTCGGACGGCACGTTCTCTGGACGCAAGACTTTCCACACACACGAGTCATTCACAGCTTTGCTGACATGGAGCGAGAAATCCTCGAATTGCTGCAGGCACACCAACGCGGCGAGCTGCAACCCCAATCTTCGGCGGCACAAATCGTGCGCGCTCACTATGGGCAAAAGACTTGCATGCTGCAAATCGCCGTTGCGTGGAACGATGCCCTTGTTACTCCAGTGAACCGCGAGCTCGCGGTCGAGGCGCGATGATCGAGCGGCTAGACATTCAGGAATGGGTCGCGTACGATGCCTTGCATCCGGCGCCGACATTCTTTGCTAGGCCCGCTTGGGCGCTTGCCCTTGCTGACACTTACCCCGGGATGCGCCCAGCGCCGTTGCGCATTACCCTTGATTGCGGCCGGCACGTGATCGTTCCACTAATGCAGATCCCCGGCGGACCGCTGCGCTGGCGCGAATATTGCGGTTTTCCCAAGGGTGGCTACACGTGTTTCCTGATGGATGACGGCTCGCTCGCGAATGAAGATCAATGCCGGCAAGCCTTTGAGCAGCTTACACGCTTCAGCGATAGTGTAACGATCGTACCATGGCCGCTAGCGGCGGCGCCGCAAAACGCCGGGGCGCTGCAGCACGAAACGGCCGTCGTCGATCTCGCGAACGGCCTGGACGCCGCACTAGCCGGTGTAGCGGGCATATTTAGAAGAATGGCCGGACAAGCTGAGCGTCGCGGTGTTACGTGCGCGCCGTCACGCGATTCGGGCGCAGTCGACGTGTACTACGAATTGCTCGAGGCGTCAGCCGCGCGATGGGGATTAGAGCGTCCGGCGATTCCGAAAGCCCTCATTGCCGCACTCGTTCGCCATGGGGGCGATGACGTCGAGATATGGTTTGCAATCGCAGAGGGGCAGCCCATCGCCGGCGGCGTTGTGTTTTACGGTTCGCAGGAGTTCTTTTTCTGGAGCGCCGCGATGTTGGCTGAGTTCGGCCGGCTTCGTCCGAGCAATGCGTTGAATTTTGCCCTCATGCGCGCAGCGTGCGACCGGGGAATGGCGTGGTACAACTTAGGTTCGAGCGAGGGACTTCCGGGCGTGGCTAAGTTCAAAGACAACCTAGGAGCGCGTGAGGTGAACTATCACGAAATTCGAATGACGCGTGCCCCCTACCGGCTGTATGCCAACGTGCGCAAAGCGATCGTTTCGCGTGCGACTGCATAAGGAGGTCCATGTGACGACGACGACACACACGCAAACGCTCGTCCCGCCCAGGATGGGTGTGCGCAAGCTGCCGGAACGTCTATCTCGCCCGTACCGCACGATTCTCGCGTGCGGCGATGTAGCCGTCGTTCTCTTTGTCTCTCTCGTCGTTCTCAACGGCGGCTCGGGGAGTCGCGTGGCCGCGGCGATCGTTACGGCCGGAATCATCGGCGGTATCTTTTGGCAGTGCGGACTATACAAACGCTCTTTCGCGGTCGCACCGCACGACGAAGCGTATTTTACGTGCGCCGGCGTGCTGATCGCTGCAGTGCCCATCGTCCTCATCCTCTCGGCAATCGGCAACATTCCGCTATTTTCAATCGTCCTCACTCTTCTCTTTGCCGCATTGGGAACGTCGGCGCTGCACGTTCGGCTACACCTCGAGCGTCGTGCCGCTTCTGCAATTTGGCCCGGGCTGGATTCTATCACGCCCGGTGGATGGCACGATCGTGAATCGGCCGCGTTTCGCTTGGCTAAACGCACCTTTGACGTCATCGTTGCGTCGATCGCCCTCATTGTCGCGTCACCCATCATGTTGCTCGCAGCGATCGCGATTGCGATCGAATCCGGTCCACCTGTGCTCTTTTATCAGGAACGGGTCGGCGAAAACGGGCGCCCGTTCACGCTCTTCAAATTTAGAACCATGCGTAGAGACTCAGGGCCGCAATGGGCGCGCCCCGGGGACGATCGCATTACGCGAGCCGGCGTGTTCCTTCGCAGGACCAGCATCGACGAGTTACCTCAACTCTTCAATGTGCTTCGAGGCGAAATGTCGATTGTCGGACCACGTCCCGAGATGGTCTCATTCGCACAATCGTTTACCGAAGTGCTTCCGAGCTATCCGCAGCGCCACGTCGTGCCTCCCGGGATTACCGGATGGGCGCAGCTTTATGTGAAGCGCAACCTTCAGCCCTCCGATGTCCCTACCGTGCTACCGTATGATCTCTTTTACGTAGAGTATTCGTCTGTATTGCTCGACTTTGCAATCGTGCTCAAGACGGCATTCGAAGTCCTATCCCATCAGGCAGTATAAGGGAACTTGTCGCTGGGGCATGTTTCGTTCCAGGAAATGGTAGCAATACCAATTCTGGAGGTATCAACAAACCATGCAATCACTCCGTAAACTACTTCTCATCACAGCAGCAGCGGTGATAGCCGG
>CAZRQS010000001.1:41193-46806 GCA_964602255.1 uncultured bacterium
GTCTTCGGTACGATCGCTTCGGTCCGGGGACCGAATGCATTCACGCTGCAAAACGTTCACGCACAGAGCACGTTATTTGTGGACTATCGCGGCGCTGTTGCGCATACCAACGGGCTGGCCGTTCGTCCCGGTGTATTTGCAGGCTTGTACGGCTGTTTCGAACGTCACGAAACCGTCTTCAAGACTGAAGAGATAACGCTGGCACCATCAGCGCAAGCCTACGCGAGCATGCACAACACCGTTACAATCTCCGGCAAGATTGACGAAGTCGGCAATGGTCGCCTGGGTTTGCTCACGCGCTATAATGGACATATACACGTTTTCACGACGCAGAGCGGTTTCCGCATCGGCGAACTGGTAACGGCGCGCGGTTCCTATGACCCAATCACGGGAACGCTAAACGCAACCAGCGTGACGGCTAGTTAAGGAAAACATATGGCGCAACCCGCGTTGGCACACCGCGTGATGTATGACGGTCTCTTCACCTTCCTCATGCGGATTCTCAACGTGGGTTGCGCGGCGGGGCTGGGCATCCTCACGGCGAGGCTGCTCGGCCCTGCCGGAAAAGGTTTCTTCGCACTGCCGGGCGTGGAGGCCGGACTCGTCGCGTCGGCATTCACGGGTTTAGGAAGCGCGACAAGCTATTTTCTGTTGAACCGGCGCCCGGGAAAACACGTGTTGGTGCCGGCGTTTGCTTGCGCCTCGCTGTTTGTTGCAGTTGGCGCGCTCGCCGTATTACCGATCGCGTTTTTCGCGGGTCAACGCTGGGCAGCCTTACCCGCAATCGCAACACTGCCCGCAGCTGCGGCAATTAATTTGGCCTCGGGCTATGCGATCGGGATTAAGCGCGTGCGCTATTCCAGCGGAATCAACGTCGCGCTTACGGTGATCACGCTCGTGCTTATGGCCGTTGGCCTTTTCGCCGTAGCGCGCACGCCTTGGGTCGCAATCGTCGCATGGGTGGCGGCAAATATCGCCGTAGCGATAGCTGCGCTCGGGTGGATGCTGTGGCACGCGCGCCGCCTCGACGGCGATGACCGTTTGAGCGTTATTGAATTCGGACGTTTCGCTCTCAAAGTCGGCGCCGTAAACTTGGTGGCGCTTCTAAACTACCGCGGCGACTTGTATATCGTCGCGTTGCTCACCACGCCGGCGCAGCTCGGCATGTACACCGTAGCCGTCTCTGCCGCGGAGAGTTTGCTTGTGCCCACGCAGGTTGCAGCGCTGGTAACTTCGCCGCACATCGGTTCGCTCGAGCGTAAAGAGGCAGCGCAACTTACCGCAAGATGCGTGCGTAACAATCTTCTCATCGCATTGGTCGTTTGCGGCCTGCTCTTCGCATTCGCAAGTCCCGTTGTCGGATTACTTTACGGCGCCGCGTTCTTGGGCGTCGTGCCGGTGTTGCAGCTCTTATTGCTCGGCGTTTTGGCGCTATCGCTGGGTAGTCCGATGTCGAGCTACTTCACGCTGCGTTTAGGCAAACCCGAAGTACCGTTGGTGCTCGCGTCGTGTTCAGCGGCGATCTGTATCGCAACCAGTTGTATCTTGGTACCGCGCATTGGCATGATGGGTGCCGCGATCGGATCGACGGCCGGATACGCGGTCGCGCAGACCGCCGCGATCTTCTATTTTGGCCGAATCGCGAAGATTGGCGTCCGCGCCATGCTCGTCCCCACGGGCGAGGACTTTGCCCTGTACGGCACCTTCCTGGTACGAGTCTACCGCGACGGGCGGCGCCTGCTTGGCGTACCTGCCGTGCAGCAGTAGCGGGATTAGGACGCTCTACCCAGGCACGCTGTCCCATCTCCAACTTACACTCCGGGCGGCGCGCTACGTACAATGGGCGGGATGGTCGGATATAGTCGCCTCGCACAGCCGAGCCGGCGCGCAACTGTACTGGGTCTCGGCATCGTCGTCGTGCTTGGTCTGGTTGCAGCGTACGCGAGCATTTTGCTTAGCGGCACCAAAACCGGTGCGGTTCTTGCGCTTGCCACAACAATAGGCCCCGCACTCCTGTACGTCGCGATAATCGCCCCGCTATCTTTTCCCTTTGGACTCTACGCAGCACTCGTGCCGCTTGACGGGTTACTTGGCTTTACGCAGGTCGGAACGATAACGCGCATTGTGGGGCTCGCGGCCGCCGGTGCGATGCTGCTGTACATGTTACGTACCAAAAAAGCGGTAGATCCGGCACGGCAAACAATGTTTTGGGTGCTCTTTTACCTTTGGGCCGGAGCGAGCTTGTTTTGGGCGCTGGACCCCGCCGTTTCACAAGAAATGCTTCCCACCGAACTGCAATTGTTCGCCTTGTACTTAGTCGCCGCGACGTTCCCGGTAACGATGCGAGGATTGCAAACCATCGTTGCAATCATTATTGCTTCGACTACCGCGGTTGCGGCTTATGGCGTCTATGCGTATCACTCAGGTGGAATATCGTCAACTCGTCTCACGCTTTCGGACACGGCGGGCGGCTTAAATCCCGATCACTATGGCGGAGCCATGATTTTGCCGATCGCACTGGCCATAGCCGCATTGCTCTGGAGCCGCAGCTTGTTCGTACGAGCGGCTTGCTGCCTTGCTATTGTCACTATGCTCTGGGCCGTCGAACTTACCGGCGCAAGAGGCGCGGCGCTCGCGCTGGGAGCTCTGTTCGTCTATTTGCTCGTTCGCGATCGCACTCATCGCGTTCAACTAGCAACGTTCGCAGCGGTCGGCTGTGCAATCGTGCTCGCGGCCACCGGCGGCTCGATGATTGCGCGTTTTGCCGAGGCGTCCGTGAGCGGTGGATCGGGCCGTATGGACATTTGGCATGTTGGGCTTCTCGCATTCCAAAGAAACTGGCTCGTTGGGGCGGGCTACAACAACTTTCCGCTCGCATTCGATCAATCGTTCCTTCAAGTCTCGCAATCGTTTTTCACAAAATGGCATCGCGCTTCACACAATATCTTGCTCCATACCGGTGTCGAACTCGGAAGCATCGGTTTGATTCTTTTCGTCCTCGCCTGGGTAGGTCAGTT
The DNA here is from genome assembly GCA_964602255.1 of uncultured bacterium. GTDB lineage: Bacteria > Vulcanimicrobiota > Vulcanimicrobiia > Vulcanimicrobiales > Vulcanimicrobiaceae > CAZRQS01. The sequence continues at coordinate 44,211 of CAZRQS010000001.1, forward strand.
CCGTCTCGCTACAAAGATTTCAGCAGAACATATGCTGTATCCGATGCGACTTGCTGCTGAAGGCGCTCTCATAGGGCTATTTGTCGCAGGCCTTTTTGCGGACATCATGACACAGAAATACGTCTGGCTCGGTTTCATGGTGATCGCTCTGATTCGCAACGCCGCTATCTTCGAAAGGAAAACTTCCACCCATGCGTGAGGTGTTTTTACCGTATTGCCGCCCCGACGTAGGCGAAGCTGAAACCGCGGCGGTAAACGAGTGCCTTCATAATGGATGGTTGACCACGGGTCCTAAGGTTCGCGACTTCGAGGCTGCGTTTGCGCGCGCGGCGGGCGTAAAGCACGCCGTAGCGGTCAACAGCTGCACCGCAGCGCTCCATATTGGTTTGCTTGCGGCGGGTGTTAAACCCGGAGACGAGGTCGTAATGCCGTCGCTTACGTTTGTGGCCGGCGCGCAATGCGCCCTCGAAATCGGCGCGACTCCCGTCTTCTGCGACATAGACGCCGAAACACTTACCGCGGGCGTTCCGGAGTTTGCCGCGGCCATCACCCCAAAGACGCGAGCAATAATCGCGATGCCATATGCGGGCCGTCCGATGAACATCACAGCGCTTGCCGGTTTTGCACGCGAACGCGGAATCGCTCTCATAGAAGACGCAGCTCATGCTGCGGGGATGCTCGACGGCGGGGAGTGGGCGGGCACGCATTCTGCTCTTGCCGCATACAGCTTTTACGCGACCAAAAACTTGACGACCGCCGAGGGCGGTGTCTTGCTGACCAATGATGACAGCATCATGGAGCGGGTACGCGCCCTTTCACTCCACGGCATGGATAAGGACGCGTGGAACCGGTACACGGCGCGAGGTTCATGGCGCTACGACGTGCGCGAACCCGGCTTTAAATACAACATGCCGGATATCGCCGCGGCGATGGGCCTCGTTCAGCTGCAGCGATTGAAAGCAATGCAAGCACGCCGCGACCAGATCGCGGCGCGGTATATTGCGGCGTTTTCCGGAGTGCCGGGCATCAATTTGCAAGCACCCGTGCAAAACGCCGGTGATCGCCATAGCTGGTGTATGTTCGTGATTCGTATTGATCCTGACCAAACAGGAATTGACCGCGACACGCTCATCGAGATGCTGAGAGACCAGAACATCGGCACGAGCGTGCATTATATTCCAACGCATCATTTTTCGGCATACCGGCAATACGCGTCCGATCTGTTGCACGTAACCGACGACGTTTGTCGCTATATCATTTCTTTACCGTTGTATTCGGGCATGACCGACGAGGATGCTGACGACGTAATTTCCGCACTGTTTACGGCGATAAATCGCTCGAAGCAGCCAACCGTCACGCTTGCCGGCTAGCCGCACTGCCGTTCCCTCGTATGTGATGACACGACCTGTCTGAAAATGATAGGTTGCCCTTTGTACCTGCGCGCCACTTACATATTGGGGAGGATTCATGTCATTTGTGCGCGCCGCAGCACTGCTAGCAGTGCTGGGGTTTCCACTATTAGCCACGGGTTGTAGCGGAGGGAGCGGCGCAACGCCGCCGACACCGGGAACTGCGCCCGCTCAAACATCTTTAACTCAGCCAAACCCCGCGTCGTTAGACGCTGGGGCGTCGAGCGCTGCTCCGGCAACGACCGCATCAAGCGCCGCTCCAGGGACCACGACGATGAGCACGAGTGCTACGCCAGGCATTCCGCTACACGTTATGACGTCGGCGAATTTCTGGGGATACGGCGGAACGCCCACCTCGGTGCCGCTCTCTGCCGTTGTGCCGTACTTGTCGTGGGCAATGCCTTCAGGTTCTTTGGCCTCGACCGTGCGCGCTGCAGGAATCAGCGTCATGAGCTACGTGAATTTCTGGCGTAACTACTCGACCGATTATCCTAAAACCGGATACTACGATCTCAGTCCCGGCGGCGCTCATTACGCCGCAGCGGCAAGAACATGCTCGGGTTCTGTGATCAAAGACCCCACCTACGGCGGTGGTTACGAAACGGACGCGCGCAGCTCCGCAGCGCTGGGACACGCAAAGCTCGTCATTGGGACGCAGGCGGTCGCCAATGCAGTTCTGACCGACGATACCGGAGCCTTGGGCGGGATCCCGCTCCCGTGCGGTTTCAACCTCGCTTCATATAAATCAGCGACGGTTCAGTTAGAATCGCAGATTCCGTATAAGCTGTTTCTCAACGCGCTCGGAGCCGGCAGCAGCGCCGTCAGTCAGACGGACTACGCGATGGCGCCGAACGTGCTGGGCGCAATGTGCGAGCTCTGCATCACGGCCAACGAATCAGGCGGCGACAAACCGCGATTGAACGGCGTATGGGACGACACCGAGAACGCCGAAATTAAGATGGTCCAAAACCATAAGATCTTCTGGCTCTACGCTCGCGCTAGCGGACCGTCATCGGAATATACGTTGCGCAACTATACAATCGCGTCGTTCCTGCTTGCATACGATCCGAAATATACGATGCTGCAAGAGAACTTCCAAACCAACAGCCATTTCCCGGTCATGCCCGAAACCGGACTCGTGCCAATGAATCCGTTGACCACGGCGAGCACGGTGAGCGGCTATGCGA
>CAZRQS010000001.1:46906-55277 GCA_964602255.1 uncultured bacterium
GGACTCGTGCCAATGAATCCGTTGACCACGGCGAGCACGGTGAGCGGCTATGCGAAGCCCGGCGGCACATTCATGCGCGAATTCGCGAACTGCTACTATCGTGGTGTAAATCACGGTCAGTGCGCAGTCGTCGTCAATCCGAGCAGCTACAGCGCGCCGATTCCGACGACTGCCTATGCACAGAGCATGGTGCTCTCAGGTAGCGGCGTGCTCGACGGAGGCACGGTAAATTTCAACGGTGGACGTCCCGGTTCGCTCGGGTCAGGAAACGGCATCATTCTTTTCCGCTAATCTGATCTAGCAAGTCCGTCAATGCCAAACGCGCTGCGGTTTCCGCAGCGCGTTCTTTTATGCATTCATTGCATTCGCGTTGTTTCTTTACAAGCGGTTAAATTCGCCGAGCTGCGGATTATATAAGCAGCCGAGCATAACGCTTGCCTAACGATCGCTCTACCGACCATTCGCATGGGATGACACTGCCTGCGCCGTGTTGTACGCTGCCAGCTGTAGCACGCGCGCCATACACACTGGGGAGGAATTATGGTTTTTGTGCGTAGCGCAGCATTGCTTTTTGTTGCATTGCTGGGCTTTCCACTATTCGTCGCCGGATGTAGCGGAGGAGGCGGCGCAACGCCGCCCGTTACTCCCGGCCAAACAACTTCATTTGAGCAAAACCCCGCGTCTTTAGACGCCGGGGCTTCAAGTGTTTCTCCGGACGCAAGCGCAAGTACGCTGTCAACGAGTACCGCAGCGCTACAGCCTGAACTGGGTGCTGCTACGCTGGGGATTCCACTGCACGTTATGACGGCCACCAACTTCTGGGGATACGGCGGAACACCGACCACCGTACCGATCTCCGCTGCACAGGCCTATTTGACGTGGGTTATGCCTTCAGGATCACTTGCACCCGTTGTGCGTGCAGCCGGACTGAAGGTGATCAGTTACGTGAACTTTTGGCGTAACTATTCCACGGATTATCCTAAAACCGGATACTACGATCTCAGGCCCGGAGGTGCGCATTTTGCTGCCGCGGCCAGAACATGTTCGGGTGCGGTCATCAAAGACCCAACGTACGGTGGAGGCTATGAAGCCGACGCTCGCAGCTCTGCGGCCCTGGGACACGCAAGACTGGTCATTGGCACCCAATCGGTAGCGCATGCTGTATTAGCGGACGATACCGGCGCCATGGGCGGAATACCGCTTCCGTGCGGTTTCAATCTCGCAGCGTATAAGAGAGCCACAGTAAATCTCGAAGCGCAGATTCCGTACAAGATGTTTCTCAACACGCTCGGCGCGGGGAGCAGCGCGGTCAGTCAGGCGGACTATGCCATGGCCCCGAACGTGCTCGGTGCCATGTGTGAGCTCTGCATCACCGCGAACGAAAAAGGCGGCGACGTTCCACGTCTGAACGGCGTATGGGACGACACGGAAAACGCCGAGATCAAGTTGATTCAAAATCACAAGATCTTCTGGCTCTACGCGCGCGCTAGCGGACCGGCAACCGAATATCGATTGCGTAATTACGCTTTTGCATCGTTCTTGCTTGCCTACGACCCGAACTATGCAATCTTTCAAGAAATACTGTGGACGCCTCATGCGTTTCCAATTATGCCGGAAACGGGTCTGGTGCCTATGCAGCCTGTAACAACTGCGTCCAATGTCACCGGCTATGCGAGGGCCGGCGGCACCTTCATGCGCGAATTCCGCGCATGCTACTATCGTGGAGTCGGCAAGGGAGGCTGCGCGGTCGTCGTCAACCCAAGCAGCTACACGCGCCCGGTTCCGACTACGGCCTACGCACATAGCATGGTGCTCTCAGGCAGCGGCGTGCTCGACGGCGGCACCGTGAGCTTCCGCGGTTCACGGCCAAGTTCGTTGCCGTCAGGCAGCGGCGTGATTCTCTTTCACTAGATTGCTGTAAGGAAACAAAAAACGCGCTGCGAAAGCAGCGCGTTTTTTGTTGTCTCATGTTGAGAGTTAAACGAGTCCCATCTTAATTGCGTGAACAGCGGCTTGCGTGCGCGCGTAGATGTTCAGTTTCGAAAAAATCCGGCTGACGTGGTTCTTGATCGTCTTCTCTGATAGATTCAATCGAGCGCTGATCTCTTTGTTGGAGAGACCTTCGGCGATCAGGCGGATCACTTCGGTTTCGCGTACCGAGAGTTCATTGATGTCCGGCCGGCCGTTGCTCATGCTGCGACGGCGCAGCAATCCTCCGGCGACTCGGGGATCGACATAGGTGTCGCCTCCGGCGACCATTTTCACGGCGCGAATGAGTTCGGCCGGTGTAACGTCCTTGATGATGTAACCGTCTGCGCCTGCGGCCAGACAGCACTGCATCATTTCAGCTTGCGGGCGCATCGATAGAACGCATACGCGAGCTTGTGGTGCCGCTTCGCGGCATGCAGCGAGCGCTTCTCCGAGTTCGACGGCGCCCCCATCGACGTCAAGTAGAATCAAGTCCGGTTTAGCTTTAGCCAATGCGGCGGTGTATACGGTTTCCGAATCACCGACGATTTGTAACGTCGGATCCATGGAAAACACTTGACAGAGGGCCTTCCCAAAGAGAACCTGCCCCTCAATCACGTAGATGCGTGCGGTGTCAGTAGTAATCACGTTGTTCCCTTCGCCTTGAACAGTGTGAGCAATAGGGCTGCACGACGAGTCCCATGATGGGCAGGTACACGGAACCCGTTGTGAAGCGATATTGCCCACAATTAGGACCAATTTCGCGCTCTTGCCCCTAAAAGATTAGCAACTGCACCGATCGGCCTACTCGCTTACGTCGACTGAAGGCCCAATGCGTCCGTGCTTGTCCCTACGCTTGCCTGTAGGGCTTTACAACTATTGAAAGACCTAAACGCTGCCGATACATTAAGGGTCGAGCCTCCCTTCTTTACGCGATAGAAGGGCTACCATAATGTTACTTGCTGCATTCACGCGCCGCATACGTCTCGTAGTGCCGCTGCTTGTGTTTACCCTTGCCGCGTGCGGCGGCGGAGGGGGCGGCGGCGGTGTCACACCGTCGGTTCCCACGACACCCGCAGCCACTTCGACACCCGGCGTGCAACCGATGTCCGTGATCTCGGCGGGACCGAATAATCAGCTCGCCGTGACCGGTACGATCGTCGCGATGCTCTCTAACGGCTTTCAGTTGGAGGGCGGCAACGGCTTGGGATACTTCAACGTCTACACGAGTTCCACGACGACGTTCAACAACTTCACTCCTGCGGTTGGCGAATTCGTTGCTGCGGAAGGCACTGGAACGGCGAGCAGCTCGCTGACGGCAACGTCGGTGACGCTGCAATCATTGCCGAGCCAACCGGTTACAGTTGTAGGTCAAGTGACGGCCATGATCACTGGCGGATTTACGCTGAGCGCAAACGGTACGAACACGAGCGTGTATCCGATCTATTCTACGACATACACCGGTTCCAAGCCGTACACTGGCGAATACGTGAGCGTCAGCGGCCTAGGTTCGATCGGCTCGTCCGTTGTCGCAAAATCGGTCGCGCAGACGACGGCAAGTGCAATTACGCCGACACCGTCCCCCACGCCGTCCGTGCAACCTACCCCGACACCATCGGGCTCAGTGATCAGTGTTCCGTCCGGCACCGCCGTCGTAACCGGTCAGATTGTTGCGGTATCGGCTACGCGCCTGACGATTCAAGCGGGCCCGGGGTGCGGCTATATGTACATCAATCTGAATTCCTCGACGGCGTATTTCAACGGATCACCGCAGGTAAATCAGTACGGGTACTTCACGGGACCGGGAACCAGATGCTATTCGATTACCGCGAACAGCGTTTCCCTTTCGTCGACTCCCTTTGGCGGAACGTCGACTATTTCCGGCACAGTGGCGGCACAGACGGCGTACGGTTTTACGCTTAATACGTCAAACGGAACAGTGCCCGTCGCAATGTCTTCTTCTACGGTCGTGTTCGGTGGAGCGCTTACCGTAGGCGCAAGTGCAAACGTAACCGCATACGGGTCAACTACGTCAGGATACACTGCAACACAAATCGCGGTGGCGGCTCCAACACCCGGTCCATCAGCCGCACCGACCGCTACGCCCGGCCCGATCAGTACGACGCATGTCATGGTAGTTGGCTTCGTGTACGGATATGCGGGCACGCCGACATCCGTCCCGCTCTCATCCATATCGCCGTACATTTCCTGGGCGTTCACATCCGGTACGTACGCGCCGTCTCTGCGCGCAAGCGGCATCAAGGTCGTCGATTATCACAACTTCTGGCGAAACTACACAACGGATAATCCGAAGACCGGCTACAACGATTTAGCACCCGGCGGAGCACACGCGGCTGCAGAAGCGAAGGATTGTAGCGGCAACGTGATCTACGATTCCACATATGGCGGCGGTTACGAAGCGGACGCGCGATCATCAGCCGCACTGGGACACGCCCAGACCGTGATGTCGGGTTGGACCGGCAACAATTCCGATGCGGTTTTCTCTGATGACACGGGGGCCGTCTGGGGAATCACCTTACCGTGCAACTACGATCAAAGTTCGTACGACGCAGCGGTAAACGCGGTCCACAGTGCGTTGGGGATGCCGTTGTTCATCAACGCCCTGGGCGCCGCACCGAATCCTGCCACTGAGATCGACCTCGTTCAACCGAGTAACGTACTCGGTGCAGAATGCGAGCTCTGCTACGCCGGCAACGGTTCAAGCGGCGACTACGTCCAAACCGGCAGCTCTTGGGTGAACGTCGAAAACGCTGAGATCGGCGTCGTCGCGCAACACAAGATCTTCTGGGATTATGCGCGATTGGCGGGCAATCCGAGCAATGAAGCCGCGCTTCGCACCTATGCATACGCATCGTTCTTACTCGGATACGATCCTTCGTACGCAATGTTCGAAGAAGCTCTGAGCACCGCGAGCGGATTCCCGGTCATGCCTGAGACCGGATTGGTCCCAATGAATCCGCTGACAACGGCATCGAGCGCCTCCGGATATGCGGCGCCTGGCGGAGCGTATTTCCGGGAATTCGCAGGATGCTATTATCGCGGATCTTTCGTGAACAACTGCGCGGTAGCGGTAAATCCGGGCGGCCAAACCGTGCCGATTCCGTCGACCTCCTACAATCACAGCGTGTCGCTATCGGGCAGTGGTGTGCTGGACGGCGGATCCGTGAGCTTCACGGGACCGCAGGTCACGCAGCTTGCCCCAGGGACAGCGGCGATTCTGTTTCCCTAGGTCAACTCTAACGCAAGGCAAGGGGGCCCGTGCTGACAGCGCGGGTCTTCTTTCTTTAGGAGCAGGGGCCATTGGGGCAAGACATCCCGACCGGACGCATCGTTAAATAGACGTGATGCAAACCATACAACGCGTATGCGCTTTATTTGCGGCAGTATCTCTCCTTGGAGCCGTCCCGCGCCACGTGCAAACATGCGACTATTGGCATGGGTACGCCGGTACGATGGTCGTATCGGCTCCTGACGCTGCTCGCTGGCTGAGTTGGGTTGAAACCGGCAACGATGGTGCCGCCCTCATTCGTCCTTATGGCGTCAAGGCCATATCCTATAGCAATCCAAATCGTGTGCAACCCGGTGATCCTCTCTATTCCGATGATGACTCCGAGTTTGCGCACACGTGCGATGGCTCGCGCGCCCGAGGCGAGTCCTCCTATCGCGGCCAGTATCTTTTGAACCCCGCATCGCCCGCACTAGCGAATCTTTGGTTGAGCAAGCTGCACGCCAATTCCAATATTTTGCTCTATAGCGCTCTTTTCGTCGACGAAGCCGTCGGAGCGAAATACGCGGCGGACGTTCCCTGCGGATACAATACCGCGGAATGGTTACGAGCGGAGACGCAACTATTCCGAACGATCCACTATCCGATCATTTACAATGGCCTTAACGATTTCGCAGATCATGGTGTCGCGCCCGAGATCGCGTTAAATAAGGCCGCCATAGGCGGGCTAATGGAAGAATGCTACGCGCAGTTGAACCCCGATCACCGGATTAACGGCTGGGTGTGGCTTGCAACCGAACAGACGGAAATTCGAATGGCCAAAGACCATAAGTACTTCGTGTGTTATGGCCGTGACCTTACTCCGGCGGAGCAAGCATACGACTCGCGCATGTACACATATTCGTCATTTCTCCTGACCTACGATCCGAATACGACGGTATTGTGGGAGTATTACAAAACGCCCACCGGCGCCCACGTCATGCCGGAAACCCAACTCGTAGCACTGGATCCTGTGAAGCGCAGTGTAAACAACATCGAACAACTACGATCGCCGCAGGGTGTTTATATACGAGCTTACCGGCATTGCTATATTGCAGGCAAATCGCAGGGGCCGTGTGCGGCGGTAGTGAACCCGGACGACGCCGCGCACTCCGTATCATTACCTGGATACCGGCGAACCCTCGTGTTGCAAGGGTCCGGCGTTTTTGACGGCGGGACGGTGCGCGTGCAGAATGCTCCGCCGCCAGGGTCGCTTGACCCGCGCGGTGCATTTATTGCATTTCGGTAAAACCGGTCATGCGTATTCTGATCGTACCTAAGGACTTTCCGAGCGAACAGCGGCCCGGCGCGGGAATATTCATTCTTCGCCGCGCCCAAGCGCTTCGCGACTTGGGACACGACGTTTCGGTTCTGCGAATGGTGCCCGCTGCGCCTCCGTTTGGCCGCAAATGGGAAGCGTACCGCGCAATCCGTGAAATCGATAGCGTTGACGGTATACCGGTTAGGACAGTTAGAGCGATCGTTCCGCCGCGCATGCTTGCGATGGAATACGTGCACTTGCAACTGCGAGGTGCACTTGAAAAAGAGATTCTCCGGTTTAAGCCCGACATTGCTCATGCAAGCTTCCTCGTTCCGTGCGGTCAGCTGGTAGCACGGCAACGCATGGTCCCTTCTGTTGTAACCGCGCATGGCATCGATGCGCATAAGTGGCCCAAATTGCGCCCGGGCCTCTGGCGCGGATCGAGGGAAGCCGTCGCTAACGCCGACGGTGTAACCGCGGTAAGCGGCTACATCGCGGATCGCTTGCGAGAGCTGTATCCGCGCGACGTACGCGTTATCTGGAACGGTGCGGACGAACGTTTCTTCTATCCGCGAGATCGCGCAGCGTCGCGGCAAGCACTAGAACTCCCGCCGGACCGTAGCATACTCGCATTCGTTGGAAATCTTTTACCCGTCAAAGGCTTAGCGGATTTGCTGCAGGCGGTGCACCGTATCGCTCCGCACCGCCGGCCGCTTCTCGCGATTGGGGGTGACGGACCCGAGCTCCATTCGTTGCGTACAGCAGCACAGGAGCTGAACGTAGAAGCTCGCTTCTTGGGACATTTGCAGACAGAACGTATTGCGCAACTCGTGGGAGCTGCAGACGCGGTTACCCTTCCTAGCTATGCCGAAGGGTTGCCAAACGTGATTTGCGAGGCAATGCTATCAGAACGAGCCGTGGTTGCAACGACCGTCGGAGGCATTCCGGAGATCGTGCAACATGGTAAGAGCGGGTTACTTGTTCCCCCCGGATCGCCGGCGGAACTAGCGGTTGCCCTGGATACGCTCTTTGAGGATTCCTTGCGGCGCGATGCAATGGCGCGCCAGGGACGGGCCTTTGCCCTGACTCACCTGACGTGGCGGGTCAGCGCAAAGGCGTACGAGGCGTTTTATAACGAGCTGCTTAGCCCGCGACGTCCGGAGCCAGCGTACGCGTCTTCATGAGCGCGGTCCAATACCCCGCGCCGTAAGCTACGTGCATCGTTGCAAGAACCAAGGGAACGTAGAATCCGTTGATTCCCACGCGAGAACTCGAGAGGATACCCGAGAGCATCGCAAACGCGACATACGAACCGGTGAATAGCGCGGCCAGCGGCCGTGCGGGTGTAGCGGCCACCGCGGCCGAGAAAACCAGTCCGGCGACCAGCGCGGCGGGTGCGTATACGCGCATGGGCACGGCATCCGGATGTTTGAGCTGGGTAACCCGGCGCCAGTATCCATAGCAGTACATCTGTTTCCATAGCGCGCGCAGCGAATTGCGCACGTGATACAGCACTTCTATGCGCGGCGATACGACCAGCTTTCCGCCGTTCCGGCGCAAGCGGTAATTGAGGTCGGAGTCCTCGTCAAAGGGAATCCGCTCATCATAACCGCCGACGGCACGCAGTGTGCTGCAACGCGTGAAAATGGAAAACACCGTGTCGGATTCACTCTCTCGCGTCGTATACCGAAATCGCGCGTTACCCATTCCGAAGGGCGTAGACATGCACCAGGCAATAGCGCGCCCCAGCGCGCTCGATCCCACCGGACGCTGAACGCCTCCGACCGCGACAGCACCGGTTCGGCGCATAACCTCTAAACACGACGAGAAATACGCCGGCCCGTACTCCGAGTGCG
>CAZRQS010000001.1:55377-62062 GCA_964602255.1 uncultured bacterium
CGGCGCATAACCTCTAAACACGACGAGAAATACGCCGGCCCGTACTCCGAGTGCGCGAGAATCATCGCAAAGTATTCGCCGCGAGCTTGCTCCAACGCCGCATTCCATGCGTACACCTGCAAGCGGCGCGGATTTTGTATGAGCCGGATTCGCGTTCCGTATTCCGGAAAGCTTCGCACGATGTCGACCGTGCGATCGCGGCTCATGCCGTCGACGACGAGAATCTCGACCTCGCCGTCCACGCCACGCTGCGCGAGCAAGCTCATCAGGCACTGGCCGATGTGCTGCTCCTCGTTGTACGTCGCAACGACGGCTGTAATCGTTATACGATCTGTGCGTACAACGTGGTTAATTTCTTCGCTTCGCTCGTCCATTGATACCGGTTCGTGATGAGTTGACGCCCGCGCTCCCCCATTTGTTCGGCGATCGCGGGGTTTTCGATGAGAAATGTCATTGCCCGAGCAATTGCGGTAACGTCGAACGGATCGACGACGATGCCGCATTCATACTCTTGAACGATAGAACTTCTTTCGAACGTGTTGGAAACAATCACCGGCAGCCCCGCGCCTAAGTACTCGAAGAGTTTGGTCGGCATTGCTTCTTCGTGATTCGCCGCAGGACGGAACAGTAATAAACCCGCCCGCACATTTCCGAGAAGGCGGGGGACCTGTGAGCGGGGACAATATCCTAGATAGTCGACGCGACTCCACTGCGGCGCGGAGCGAATCCGTTGCTCCAATTCCTCGGTTTCAAAGCGACCGGCCAACTGCAGCCGTATCCCTTCACCGAGAGCAGGTGAGCCCATCGCCGCAACCATCTCCTCGATGCAGCGCAGCTCGGTCATTTCACCGAGGTAGATCGCTGCGCGCGACCTATCGGAAAACGATCCTTGCACCCCTATCGGAAGCTCGTCGATGTTCGGATAATTGCACACGACGACCGTACGCTGGTGTGGAAAGCGCCGCGCTATCGCCGGCGTGGCGGTAACGATTGCACTGTAGCAGCGATGCAGGGCTCGCAAGACGAGGACCGATACCATGGACACCGGGCCGCGCAAAAACGTGGGAATCCACGGCTTGTCGGCGATGTCTCGCGGTATGTCTTCATGGACGTCAAAGACGACGCGGGCACCGAGCGCGCGCAGCGCAAGGCCGACGCCCATCAATTCCGGGTCGTGAAAGTGGTAAAGGTCCGCCCGTTCGCGCAGCGCGCCAACGTAGACGTTCCAAACCGTTTTGGTCATTCGCTCGAAACGGTTTGCCGGCATGGGGACGGAGTGCAAACGAACGCCGGCGGGTAGCCCTTGGGCTTTGCCCGCAGCGATAAGGACGACGTCGTATCCGGCCTTCACCAGTGTTGCGCACTCGCGGTACGCGATTCGCGTGTCGGTCGGCACATGTACGGAGGTGAGATGAACGACCTTTGGCTTGCGTGGCATCATATGGTTCCATCAAATTTTCGCAAAAGGACATAATGCGCGGCGACGGTGTATCGGCCTAAGAGCATACGGCGCTTAGCAGTGAGTATTGGGACCAACGGACCCGGGTTGGCGGGCGCATCGTCCGAGTGGCCCTACCCGCGCTGCCACACCCGTTGGCACGCACCTTGGCCGTACAATTTGTACGGTATGCGCATAACGTTCTTAGGGCACGCGGGCCTGCTAATAGAAACCAAGCAGGCGCTCATCGTCGCGGATCCCTGGCTTTCCCAAAACGGCGCCTTCGACGGTGCATGGTATCAGTATCCGCGCAATCATCATCTCGCGCCTTGGGTCCGAGAGAAGCTTTCGTCATTTCCCGGCGAGCGCTACATCTACGTCAGTCACGAACATCAAGATCACCTGGACCGCGATTTTCTCGAAAGTTTGGACGATCGCGACTTCACGCTCCTTATCGCCAAATTCACGAACGATCGAATGGAGCGCTCGCTTCAGCAGTACCGTTGCCGGGAACTGCGCGTGCTGGCGAATCGGGAGTCCATCGCCTTTGGCGAGGGGACATTGACGATGTACGTAGATGACACTGAACTGAATCGTGACTCCGGCATCTTCGTCCGAAGCGATGAGGGAACGCTGTTCAATATGAACGACTGCAAGTTGTTCGACGCGTTACCCGCCATACGCGAGAGTCAGGGGTCACCTGACGTTTTTACGTGCCAATACTCTGGAGCGATTTGGCATCCGATCTGCTACGAATACGACCCAGACCGTTACGCCGCGATATCGAAGAAAAAATATCTAGCAAAATTCGAGGCTGTGGCGAGGGCCATCGATATCCTTCAGCCTAAGCTGTATTTTCCGTCTGCCGGGCCGCCGTGTTTCCTCGATCCCGAGCTTGCTCATTTGAACTCCGAGCCCGTGAATATTTTTCCCAATGCGGATAAAGTGCTCGAGTATTTGAGCAAGCGTCTTCAAAAGGCTCCGGTCCCGCTTTTCCATGCACTTCCGGGAGATCGGATTGAAATCAACCATGGTACGGTAACGTGCACTGAAGCCGGTGCAAGGCTCTCCGACTCTAATCGGACGCAATATCTGAAGGAGTACGCTGACTCGATTGGCCCGATAGCTCAGGACCTTCGCAAAACGGATCCGGAAGACGTCTTCTCCCGGCTCACTGAAGAATTCCAGCGCAAGTTAGAGCGATTCGCCTTTGCTTCGCGCATCGACGTGCCGCTCTACGTGTATGTTCGCGAAGTTCCAGACAAAGTGCTAAAGGTCGACTTCACGGACAACCGCGTCGAGCAGGTTCGCGAGCGCACGGACGATGCGTATTATTCCTTGACTGCTCCGGCCTGGGAATTGGCGCGCGTACTAGACCGGAAGCTCACTTGGGACGAGTTCGGCCTCACATTCCGCGTTAAACTCCGGCGCGAGCCCGACGTGTACCAGCCGTTTCTCTATGCGTTTCTCATCTTGGAAATCGATACCATCGATCTCTATTGCCGCCACATGCTCGATCTCGAGGCGAACGACGAGCGCATCATCGTAAAATGCGCAGACAAAGAGTATTCTATTCTACGCTACTGTCCGCATATGGGAGCGGACTTGAGCAGCGCCTATCTCGATGAACGTGGATTGCTTACATGCCCGCGGCACCGGTGGCAGTTCGACCTTAGCGCCGGCGGTCAATGCACAACCAGTGCAGCTTCCATATGCGCGCAGGAGATTGAGCGATCAGAACAAGCCATCGCATGAAGCAGACGCGTAAGCTGCTCCTCGTGGCGCATACTTTTCCACCTGAAATTTCCGCCGGAGCCGTCCGGCCAGGATATCTTGCCCGGTATTTGCCGGAGTTTGGATGGGACGTCACGACCCTGACGCACTCCGTTGAAGTGCCGCCATTTCCGGCGCGCGTCATCAGTGCATCGTCGCCGGCGTCTCGCGTTATCGATATGCTGCCATTTAGGCTGCGCAATGCGTTCCTCTCCCCTGATGCGACCGCGGGATGGATACCAGCTGCAGTCTCCAAGGGAAAAACATTGCTCGCACTAGAGCGCTTCGATGCAATTCTGAGCACTGCTCATCCGCCCGCCGTACACATGGTAGGTTCCAAACTGGCTGCAGTAAGCGATCTGCCTTGGGTCGCGGACTATCGGGATCTCTGGGCAGGAAATCCTTACATTAAGCGGCATTCCCTGCGGGCGAAATATGATGAGTGGCTAGAGCGCACCGTGCTTTCACGTGCGTCTCGTATAACGACGATCTCGGAACCGATAGCGCGCGATCTTGCCCGATTTCATGGACGCGACAACGTTGCAGTCATTCCCAACGCGTACGATCCGAGCGACTGGGAGGCAGTCGCAAGTCGTCCTCCGCAGGGGTTCGACCTGGTATTTACCGGTTCGATGCACAGTGGGATAAGGAATCCAGATTTACTTTTCTCTGCTATTCGCGATCTTGGCGCTCTCGACGAAGAAGCGGGCGAACAGGCAAACGTGCACTTCTATGGGCCCAATAATGAAAGCGTCGATACTAGCGCGGCTCGCTATGGCATCACGTCGCAGGTGCACCGTCATCGGGCAGTGCCACGGGCACAGGTCATGCAAGTACAGCGCTCCGCGGCGGTGCTAGTAATATTTCTCAGTATGGATCCGTCAACCAGCACCGAAATGGGCAGTAAATATCTCGAATACGTCGGCGCTCGCCGTCCTATTATTGCGTTCGGGCCAGCCGACAGCGTCATGCGAGAATTCATTGTGCGCAATCGTTTAGGCTGGTTCGCCTCCAACAGGGAAGAAGCCAAACAAGCGCTACGCGAGGCTTATGAAACCTATCGCGCAGGCTCGCCGCAGGTGGAGGCTGATTGTCAGAATGTACCGACGGCACGCGCTATGGCGGCTCGTTTTGCGCAAGTCCTGGATGATTCGAGGGTCGTTATTAGGCTTGAGGCTGCAGCTGCGATCTGAATTCACGCGGTCAACCTAACGGTTCGAACGTTCGCTGAAAATTTGCGGCTCTTCATCCAATTCTCTAGGACGAATAAGTTCCAAAGTTGGATCGGTGCGGTTTCCCCCTCACGCAGCTCAGCGAGCGTTGAAAGCACTGCGTCCGACCTAATCCAACCTTCACGATCGAGTATCGAATACGTAAAAGCTTCTTCTACCGATTTTCGCCAACGGCCCGTAATCCAGCGCTGAACGGGAACTCCAAAACCTCGCTTTTGCCCTCGAGCTACACGCTCGCTGATATTACGTCGTGCGACCTCGCGAAGAATTGCCTTGAGCACGCCTCTTCGCAGATGCAAGTGATAGGGCAGCGATGCTGCGAAAGCCCAAAGGTCCTGATCGAGGAAAGGCGACCGAGCCTCGAGCGCGTGATACATCGTCGCGCCATCGACCTTTGTCAGATACTCTCCGACAAAACGGTTGCGCCGCTCGTAGTCGATGAAATCGTCGAGAATTCGGCGGCCGCCGGCCATCGACCAGCGTAAATCGCGTCCTTCTACCGAAGCGTTCATCAGCCGTCCGCTGAGCATGCCGTAACGCCTGTACGTCGGCAGCCCGTCGTTAGCCGACATAACGGCGCCCAGACCGCCTACAGCGTAGTCCACGAAGTGAACTGCCCGCCGTAAAACATTACGCTTCGGAATGACCGTGCGAATCGTTCTCCACAATGACGTGACGTCGGCAGGCACCGTGTTTGCCACACGCTGCGCGGCAAAGAAATGCAAATGCCGGGGATACCCTAGAAATACGTCGTCGCCGCCATCACCTGTTAATAAAACCGTCGCCTCTTGCTTGATGACACTCGAAAGGCGCAGCATACCAAGAGCGGAAGCGCAGGCAAAGGGCTCCCCAAAAGCTGCGGAGGCGTCGTTTACCGTTGGAAAATCATCTGCGTGCGCGGTTAGAACGCGGTGACGGATTCCGAGTTCGCGCGCCGTGCGCGTAGCGTCTTCTGTTTCGTCCCACGGATCACCCGGAGTGCCGATCGTGAATGCGGTTACATCTCCTCCGAGTTTTGCAACGGCCCAACAGACTAATGCAGAATCAATCCCGCCACTGAGCAACGCGCCAACGGGAACGTCTGCTTCGAGCCGCATCTCGACGGCCTTTAGGAACAGCGCCTGGGCGCGTTCGACGGCCCCTTCAAAATCAAGCGGTCCTGCCGTGCCCTGCAGCGGTGGGTTCCAATATTGCTGCACATCGACATGACCATGGTGAAAACGCAGAATATGCGCCGGCGGGAGTTTACGCACGCCGTCATAGATGCACCGGGATTCCGCGACGAAGCCGTATTCCAGAAAGTCGGCCACCGCCTGCTCGTCCAACGCTTCCGCGAAGCCACCGCTATAGAGCGCAGCGGCAGTCGAGGCAAACGCCAACGTGTTTCCTCGTTGGACATAGAGCAGTGGCTTGACACCCAGGCGATCGCGTACCAGGTACAATGTCTGCTGCCCGTCGTCCCATAAGGCGAAAGCAAACATTCCATGAAGATTGGAAACGAGGCCGTCGATTCCCCAAGCGTCGTAGCCGTGCACGAGCACTTCGGTGTCCGTTTCGGTACGAAACGTGTAGCCGCGCTCCTCCAACTTCCTTCGCAGCGCCTTGAAGTTATATATCGCGCCATTGAACACAACGCCCAAGCGGCCATCAGGCGAGAGCATCGGTTGACGGCCGGCATCACTTAAATCAAAGATCGCTAATCGGCGATGGGCAAGCACTGCATTCGGCCACGCGTGCAAACCCTCGGCATCCGGTCCGCGCCGCGCCATTGCATCCCGCATCCCGCGGGCCGCCGCGGTTGCTCGCGCTACGTCTTCATCTCCAACGACGCCCGCTATTCCGCACATGACTTACGTATATACCACTTCTGGTAGCTATCGCTCTCGATTTGGATTGGCCGCTCGGGCTTGTCACGAAGAAACTCATCCACCGCCATGTTGCAACCCGGCCACGGGGGATCGTTGTACTCGTCGAATAGAACGACGCCGCCGGGTTCCAGCCTTGGATAGAAGAACTCCAAACATTCCTTATACGACTGGTAGATGTCGCAATCCAGATGAACGAACGAAAAACGGCGCGCTGCGACGCGCTGGAGAGTATCTTCGAAAAAACCCTTTACCAAATGCAGAGTCGAACCCAAATCGAAAATCTCGACTTTTCGCTGTAGCCGCTCATATGATGTATCACTGAAGCCGCCCATTCGTTTTTGGGGATCTTCTTGGCCGCCAAGCGTGATGTCAAA
>CAZRQS010000002.1:0-10985 GCA_964602255.1 uncultured bacterium
TCTCCAGCGTGCGTACGAATTCACCTTTGGTGCTCGTCAGCGTGCCGGATCGGATCGCTGCAGTAACAGCCGCGATTTCTTCATCCCCCAGGTTTCTGCCGGTGTAGTCTTGATCCGACGGGAGCTTTCGGTGGGGTGACGTGCGCAACAGAGGAAGTGTCATAGGTGCAAAGCTTTCTGTCGCGCCAGACTGCGCGAATGGCTGAATACCCGCGTGAAGAACTGCCCAAGTTGACCAGCGAAAATCGCTAAACTCGCGTACTGCACGGCAAGAATCACCGCAGACCCGATCGCAAGCTCCTTTGCGTTTGCGTGCATGAGAAGAAGGATCCCGACGACGAGAGGCCAGCTGCCCGGAATCAGCCCCGGTAAGGCGAGCAGCAGCGCGGGCCGGTGCGAAAATGCCAGACGCAGTGTCGCCCACGTTTGACGCGCGGTTTTCCGAACGTTCGGGACGCCTCTGCTAGCACGGCGCTCGCTACTCCATTCAAGCCGAGCCGGGACTTCAAGGATTTTGGCATGTTTTCGGATCGCGGCAAACAGCAGCTCCGCGTTCGCCTCCATGCCATTTGCACAGAAGGTGAGCTGCTTGAGAAACGCTGTTCGATAAGCGCGGACCATGCACGTGAGCGTAGAGTAGTGGCCTTTCGCAGCGAAGGAAAGGATCCGGTTTGCTTCGCGGCTGAGTACGCGACGGAAAAACGGTACGTTGGCGACGCTGCCGCCGCGCATGTAAGGGGAAGCGAGCGCGATATCCGCGTCTTCGCGCTGAATCGTCTCGAGGAGTTCCATTGCGACGGCCGGCGTGTAGCTCATATCCGCGTCGATGACGACGGTGTACTCGCCGTTCGCGCGCTCAAAACCGGTCCGCAACGCTTGGCCCAAGCCGTAGTTTTCAGCGTGCGTTACCACTTGAGCCGATTTTCTGTATCGGGCGAACGTCCGTGCAACGATTGACGTTTCGTCTCTACTTCCGTCATCGACGATAATGAATTGAACGTCGTAACAGCCATAGAACGAGAACTGCTCCGCCAGCGAGACGAGGTTCGCACCAAACCCGAGCCCTTCGTTGTACGCCGGAACGACGATGGTTACGGACGTCATGAGGTTCTCCCCGTCAACGCAGTACGGGAACTGCGCGCGAAGTAATCGCTGTAGTCCGCAACGCGCTTACTGTCTTTGTTCAGGACGACGCCGACGAGGTTCTCGATACCTAACGACGCAAATCTGGCAACAACGTCCTTCGTCTGCCGTTCGTCAGTCGAGTTCGCCGCAACGACGAGCACCGTCGCGTCAGCTTTGGCGCTGACGAGAAGCCCGTCCGTTACTGCCGCAAGTGCCGGAGTGTCGACGATAATCATGGAGTACCGCCCGTTGGGGTCCCGGAGCAGCTCGTCAAATCGCTCGGATTGCATGAGTCCGACCGGATTTTCGTGGCCGTGCCCCGCGGTGAGCAGCTCAAACGTGGGCGACATCTCACGCACGGCTTGTCCAAGCGTGCATAAGTTTTGCAACACGTCGCTCAGGCCGAGTGTATTTCCGCAACCGGCAAATTCATGAAGCCTAGGCCTGCGCAGATCGCCGTCGATCAGGAGCACGCGCTGTTCCAGGTTGGCCATGGCTTTTGCCAAATGAAACGCTATCGTTGACTTCCCGTCGCCGCGCGTAGGGCTGGTAATGGCCAGCGTGCGAAGCGTGCGCTTATTTTTTAGCTTCAAGGAAACGCAGAGTTGTAGAAACGCCTCGACGGTCATCGATTGCACCCACGGAAGTGCGCGCCGGCTGACATTTGCAAATTCCGGAATCCGGGCAATGACCGGCAGTCCCAGGATCCCCGTGTCGGAGGCTTCGCGTATCGGTCGTTCTAGCGTGTCGAGCACCAGCACGGTTATCGACGCGATGAGGGCGCCCAGCAAAATCGCTGCAAGGAGGTTAATTCTGAGGTTTGGCCGGACGGACGCCGAATCGGCACTGGCCGGCTGTATGAGCATGATGTCGCTGATCGCCGTGGTTTTTGCGATCGTTGCGTCGTTGAATTTTTGCTCCAATGCGTTGTACACGTCCGAAGCAAGCTTTGCTCGTTGCTGGAGGGTTGCAAGCCGCATACTTGCTAGCGGCAGTTGGTGCAGAATGGGTGACATGTTGGCCCGTTCGCGCCGAAGCAAAGCCAGTTGCGCAGTGTCGCCGTCTATGCGCTGCTTATACTGAGCCGCCTGTTGTTGCAAGTTTTGGTACAGCGGATTGGGCGCAAGCGTATTTCCACTATTTATCTGTGCCGGTTGTCGCGAGATTGCCGCCACCAGGTCGTCGTGCTGCTTGGTCAGCGAAATGAGCAGCGGATGCTGCTCGGTATATTGCCTTCGCGCGCTTTGGAGCTGTATGTCGACCTGCTCTAGCCGTTGGCGAAGGTCCGCAAGGACCGGATTGACGCTGATCTGCTGTGCCGTATTCACCGTTGTCGGCAGCGCCGCCAACTGCACGTTGACATTGTCGAGCAGCGCTTGGGCCTCGCGTTTGTCGAGCGTCGTCGTCTCGATCTTACTTTCTAGTCCCGTCGCGTGCGAGACAAGGTCCTGCGTGTGGGTATTGGCATCAACGAATCCGTTCGACGCTTGAAAGCTTGCGAGATCTGCGGCCGTTTGACGCATCGCCGACTCGGCACGCGGCAGTTCGGAGGAGAGAAAGCCAAGCGCGGCTATCGCCTGCGAGCGAACGAAGTCACGCTCGCGCCACGTGAAGGCATCTGCAAACGCATTGGCGATTTTGGCCGACCCTTCGGCATTCGGCCATCTTACGGAAAGTTCGAGAATTGCCGTATTGACGATCGGTTTGACGCTCACGTGATTGAGCAGAGCGCCCGGCGACATCTTGAGCTGCAGCTTTTGCGCAACCGTTGCGGCGATGTCTTCCTGTTGCGCCAACGTGGCGAGCGTCTCGGCGGACTGCTCGCCGTTCTGCAAAATCAGTGCGTTCAGAATCGGTAGTGCTGTCGTGCCGGCGTTGACGCTTCCGCTTGGATTGCCCGCCATAAGCCTTGCGTTTGTAGCGTACGTCTTGGGCAGCAGAATCGTGGTAACTGCGACGAGCGCGACGAAGCCGGTGAACACAGCTGCAAATAATCGCCAACGCCGCTTGAGCGCCGACAAAAATGTCGATACTTCGTGCCACTCTGTCCCCGCGCGCGCAGAATCTTGCGCATCGGCAAAGCGAGGGTCATACGGCGTTAGGCTGCCCATCGCACTGCGATCATAGTGACCGGAGAAAGGCAGCCAGAAGAACGGGAGTGCCTAGACACAGGGACCTTTGTAATGGGTCTTGCTTAACGTCCGCGCCTTGGGCCGAACGCCACTAACCACAGCCGGCCCGCGTGAGCGATAGTTAGCTCACATTATGTCAACACGCATCGTGGAACCGACGCGCGTCGTCGCCCCGCCGGGTCGCAGGCCGTTACTCGCGTACCCGATTGGCTGGAGCGTTGCGCTCGTTTTGAGCGACGTGTTGATGTTCGCGCTTTCTTCATATCTCGCTGCAGTCGTCGGCCTCGTCGAGTGGCATCACTGGAGCTCGCCATTTGCGCAAAAACGGCTCGTCATAGCGCAAGGCATCTACGTCTGCGCTTGGGTGTTTATCTTCGAGCGGCTTGGTCTTTACAGCCGCTCGTTCGCGTTGTCCCTCAAGGACGAATTATACTACACGACCGCGGCGCTTGCGCTCGGCACGATTCCGCAACTCATCCTTTTTACGATCGTGCCGGCAATAAGCACCTCGCGCACGGTGATCGCGCTATCTCTGCCGTTTTCGATTATTTTCGTCGGCACGACGCGTGCGATCGCGCACAAGTTGCGCGGCTCAACGTTGTTCCGGCGTAAGCGCCGCGTGGCTGTTGTAGGAAGGGCCGATCGAGCAGCGGCAGCGTACGCTGCGCTGGATTTGAGTGATGCCGAAGAATCGTTGATCCTTGCGGTCGAAGACGTGGACAGCGCTAAGGATTGGGATGTCGAACGAATCGACTGGTTCCGCCAGGCGTGCGATTGGGGTTTTGACACCCTCATCCTAACGGAAATCTTGCCTCCGTCGCTCATGCCGCAGCTGCTCGAAGCCGCGGCGCGCCATCAGATGCAAATTGCGTTTGCACCGCCGAGGATCCAGCGGCACGCCTACGCATTGACGATGCATACGGAGGGGCAACAAACGCTCATCGTCCCCTCGAGGCTCAAGGCATGCACTGCGCGCGCACGTCTGCACAAGCGCATTTTCGATTTGGTCCTCGCCTCTATCGCGCTCGTCATGTTTGCTCCGGTGATGGTCGTCGCGGCGATCGCCGTCTATGTCGATTCAGGTGGGCCCGTTTTGTTTCGTCAGGAACGGGTGGGCCGAAACGGCGCGACGTTCAAGATCCTCAAGTTCCGGTCGATGCGGCTCGATGCTGAAGAGCAGTGCGGGCCGGTTTGGGCAACCGACGGTGATGGGCGCAGGACGCGCGTCGGTGCGTGGCTGCGACGGTTCAGCCTCGACGAATTGCCGCAGCTCTTCAACGTGCTCAAGGGTGACATGTCTCTGGTTGGTCCGCGTCCTGAACGGCCGGTCTTCGTCGACGTGTTCCGCCGCACTATTCCTCGTTACGACGAACGTCATTTGGTGCAACCCGGAATCACCGGCTGGTCCCAAGTCCACATGAAGCGCTTGTTGCAACCTGAAGACGCTGCGGAAAAGCTCAAGTACGATCTCGAATACATCGAGAGCTGGTCGCGCTTCTTGGACGTCTCAGTCCTTTTCCAAACGTTCGTTGAATTTTTGTTCCATCGAGCGGGATGACGTGACGGCATCAGTGCCCAAGTCCGTTCGCGTAGCCCTGATTATGCCGCTCTATAACGAGGCGCGGCACCTACGCGCTGTTCTAAAGAGCCTCGACGCTCAAACATTTGATCACGGCCGGATGTTTCTCATCGTTGCTGACGGAAACTCAAGTGACGGTACACGCGACATCGTCGAAGGCTGGCTTCGCTCCAGCGACGTCAAAGGCTGCGTTCTTTCAAATCCCGCGCGGAAGATTTCCGTCGGACTGAACAAAGCCTTACAGCAGGCTTCGAACGACGACATTGTCGTGCGCTTGGACGGCCACACGATCTACGGTTCGTCCTATGTTTCCGACGCAGTACGAGGCCTTGCTGCCGCGCCGGCGGATGTGGCGTGCGTCGGAGCTGCGCAAATTCCGATTCCGGGAAGCTCGTTCGAAGAACGCCTCGTTGCCGCGCTCTACACAAACCGGATGGGGTTGGGAGGCGCGGATTTTCGCGTTGGAGACGGTGAACGCGAAGTCGATTCGGTGTATCTTGGGGCGTGGCGTCAAGGCGTTCTTCAGCAATGCGGCGGTTTCAACGAAACGATGGCTGCAAACGAGGACGCCGAGATGGCCGCCCGGCTCCGTCAACAGGGATATCGCATCTTACGGCTTCCGCTCGACTGCCGGTTTAGAATCAATCGCGGAATCGTTGCAACGATTCGGCAATGGAACCGCTACGGACATTGGCGAGCAAGGATGCTTTCGCGCTACCCCCGGTCTGTGCGGAGTCGTCACGTTGCCGTTCCTATTGCAGCAATACTCTCGGTAGGTTTGGCGTTCACGGTAATACGTTGGCTCTTGCTTCCATTATTCGCAGTTTACGCATTTGGTGTTTTCCGCGGACGCGCCGCACATGAACCTTTGCCGGTGACGCTGGCGTCGCTCGTATTTTTCCCCGCTCTTCAATTTGCGTTTGCGGCTGGAATGTTGACCGGAGTAGTGAGCGGCAAAGGCGATGGTTGGCCCTCGTTCACCCCGCGGGGAACCCCAGCGCAAATAAGGTCGTAAAGCGCATTCGTGGTCTTCACGGCATCAAATTCGTCGGTAACGCGCTTGCGCGCCGCGAGTCCGAGCGTGCGCGCGAGAGCGCGATCCGATGCGAGCCTCTCCAGCGCTTGCGCTAAGCGTTCCGGGTTTCGCTGCGGGACGAGAAGGCCGGTGGTCTGCGTCACAAGTTCGGGAATGCATCCCGTCGAGGTTGCGATACACGGCACGCCGGCGGCCATAGCCTCAATCATCGCGACCGGTATGCCCTCATGTTTGCCGCGCGCTTCCAGTTCCAGACTCGGAAGAACAAGCACGTCGTAACCGCCCGCCTGCAATTCTTCCAGCAATATGCGGTGTTCGACGAGGCCGCGTAAACGGACGAACGCCTCCAATCCAAGGTTGCAAATGCGCGCCTTCAGCTGATCGAACAGTTCGCCATTACCGACGATCTCGCAATGGAATGGCAATCCGCGATCGCGAAGCAGTGCAAGCGCGCGTAAAAGGTACTCATGTCCCTTTATCGGATCAAGTCTGGCGGGACAAATGATTCGCAACGGGCGGTCCGCCACAGTCGACGCCGCCGAGCTCGGAATATCCACCCCCAAGTGCACGACACGGAGCCTACTTGTGTCACATCCGGTCACCTCAACGAAATGCTGAAGGTTGCGGTGGGCAATGAACCTGAGGAATCGTGCAGACCGCGCTTTTTGTTTGAGCAGGTTGTCTGAAAAAATGTCGTGAGCGTGCGCCGTGCAGCTCCATGGAATACCCGTCATCGCCGAAGCGACGTAGCCGATTGTGGAAGACGTCGTCATCCAGTGGGCGTGAATATGGTCGATCCGGTGTTTGCGGACGTAGCGTGCGACGGCGAGTGCTTTTGGAAACAGGAAGACGTTCTTGAGTTTTGCACGCGCCGCATAACGCGGAAGTGCGATTCTTCCGAATGCCCTTGCCGCAAGTACCGGATGCAAAAGCGCCTCAATTATCGCGTAGAAAGCCGTTTGTACGCCGAGCGGTTCCATGTACACGTCGATCGTTCCGAACCTACCGAAAGCGCCGGCGCGATGTTGCGGCCGCGCCGGAATAACGTGCACCTGTTCGCACAGACCTGCCAGCAAGCGCGCTTCCGAATCGAGAAACGTCTCGCCGATGTGGGCGAAAGGGAACCGGGAGGTCAGATATGCGAGCCTCACGCGCTAAGCGTACCCCGTCTGCCGCCGGACGCGGTATAGAGAAAAAGTCGTGCGCGGCTCTAGGGCGTTAGCCTAGACGTTAGGGACTTCGCCTGCGCGCTAAAAAGGCTGTAGCGTCCTAGCTTCGTTCCGGACGGGGCGATAGTATTGGATCATGGCGTTCCGCAGCGTTTCGCCCTGGAATCGTGTGGCCTTGATTGCCGCACTCCTCGCATGGATCTGGATCTGCGCGCGTGAGATCCTTTTGCAGATAAGCGCCCCGAGCAAGACCGGCATAGCGATCTGCACCGCAGTGGTTCTGGCGCCCCTAGTATTGCGTAAAATTTCCAAAATGCCCGTTTATCTGCTGGCTGCGTATGCAGCGCTCGTGCCTTTTGACGATTTGCTGACTACGGGTGCGGGTGCTACCGTTACCAAACTGCTGGCCATTCTTACCGGCGCGTCCCTCGTTCTTACCATGGTTCTTACGAGGCGCATCGTGCAGCCGTCGCGTTCGCTCTTCGTGTTCGCCGTGCTGACACTCTTTATCGGTGCGACGGTCTTCTGGGCGATCGATCCATCCAGAGCGTTTACCTCGTATGGAACGTATATCAGCTACTTTGCGCTATTCGCAGTCATTTCAATCTATCCGGTGGGTTACGCTGAACTCAAACTCATCGTCATCTGCGCGCTTGCCGGTAGCCTCGCAGCAGCCGGATATGGCGACTATCTTTTTATTCATGGGCAGCAAGTTAGCGGTGCGCGGCTGTTCATGGGCGGCGGTGAAACGGTCGTCGACCCGAATGAGTTTGCCGCGAACCTGCTCATGCCCGTAGCCATTGCAATCGCCATGCTCTTACGTTCCAGGCCCGGTTTCGGAAGACTCGCGTGGTATGCCATTGCGGGCGTGTTATTCTCTGGATTCGTCATCAGCGGGTCGCGCGGCGGCGCCTTTTCGTTTGCCGCGATTATCGTCTATTTGCTGCTCCGCAGTCCGTACAAAAAGCAGCTCGCAGCGTTCGGACTTGCGGCGATAGTTGCAATCTTGGCAAGCCCGTTAGCTCAGCGGTTTAGTCAAGGCGACTTCATGTCGGGCAACGGTCGCGTCGACATCTGGAAGGTCGCTCTTTCATCGCTGCGTCAGTATTGGCTGGCCGGCGCCGGTGTCGGCAACTTTACGGACGCGTTTACGCAGTACTTTCTTTCAACGCCGCATCAACCGCTCACATGGGATCGCGTTGCACATTCGATATTCGTGCAGAGCGCGGTAGAGTACGGCATCATCGGATTCTTGCTGTTGATGTTTGTCTGGTACTTAGAATTTCGTGAATTGGCAGCAGTGCGCGCCGGCGAACGCGTCAACGGCTTCTGTGCAGCTTTAAGCGCCGGCCTGCTGGGAATCTTCGTCGCCGGTTTTTCGCTGGATCTCATGACCTACAAAAGCACGTGGCTGGCCTTCTCGCTTATCGCTTTAACTCGCACGGCACTAATTGCGAGCGGCATTCAAGTCGAACCCCCAAAACGCGAAACCGAACGCAGTCCTCGTGCCGCCGCGCCGCTGGTGGCCGACGGTTGAACGGTTTCGACGCGGGTGTCTGAGATGAGAAGCCACGCAAAGATCAGCCATATCGATAGCGGCGCAAGAATATTGAAAACGGTTGAGTAGACGAGCAACGCATACAACGCGGATATATACGCGATGACTGCCACGCGTTGGGCCGAAGCGGCTTGCGCGTACAAAGCAATCACGGGAACGAGCAACAGGTCGTTGTAGTACGCCGCCGAGGGCGGAAAGATGAGAAGTGCGAGTGCGATGAGCAGGGAAAGGGTGGCCACCCGATTGCCTGATTTTGCGCACAGTGTCACCGTCAGCCCAGTCATCACGGCCGCGCATATCAAGAACAGCCTGGCATGAAGCAACGAATCTGGTACAGGCGAGTGCGTTATACGTAGCACGCCGGAGAATAATGATTCGTTGCCGTCTTGCGGATCGAGCCACATTGACACCGGATAGCGTTTCGAAGGACCGTCGGTGAAAAATGCTGCGACGTTTTGCCATCCGACGAGCAGAGCAGCACCGAAAAATGCGAGGGCAATCGTTCCGATCGCCGATTCCAGTTCGCGCCAACCCCGTTTGAGTAAAGGCTGCAGCAGCAATACGATTGCTAGCGGTTTTACAATCCACGCAAGGCCAAGCCATAATCCCCGGCGCAGCGCAGCCCTGTCCAAAACCAGCATACCGGTAAAGAGCATAGCGACGATCACCGGCTGGCCGTTGTGCAGCGTGTCATTCGTCGCTCCAAACGCAATGACCAGTACCGCTACCGCTAGGAGGCCCGCCAACGCGTATTGCGGTAAAAACGCTTTCCATAACACGAAGATCGCCGCAGCCAGAGCGATCAGGTTTACCGCGTACCAGAATGGCGTCGCGCTTTGGAACGAATGGAACAACCCTAAAGGCGCGAAGAGTAAAATCGTCGGCGGTGGATAGACGAAACCCACGTTCAGTACTTGCTCGCGCCAAGAAGGGTCGTGTGATAGTGCGCTGCCGATGGAAATGCTGCTCGCCGGATCGTATATCCGGTGCGTATGTAGAGCGACTTGTCCCCAAAGCCAAAATATGCCGATATCCCACGCGGGCGGCGCGCGTAGACGTGCTACCACTGTCTGCACGATTTCTCTGAGATGTAAGGCGAGCAACAGCACGAGTCCGCCGATGTACGTTGCCTGACCAGCTCCTCGCATGCTACGCCATCGTGTCAATCCGCCGAGTACGAACCACACCGTGAGTACGGCGAGGATTGCGTGCTTCGCGTCTGAGGTCATGTCGATTCTCGGGTCTCATTGGCGACCGTCCGGACCGGCTGCGCCGGCGGTGCGCAGTCGCATGCCTCCTCGAGCACTTGCAGCACCTCACCGGCCGCAGCGACAGGGATTACTCGTGAGGCGAGTCCCAGACGAAATAAGCGGCCGGCGATCTCTTCGTTTTGCGCGAGATGTTTGTACCTATTCGAACGGCATTGTCGTCTCAGTCGATCGTTCGCGGCAAGACGCTCGACGTCGTCGCCCAGCCAGTGCAGTACGCGCCGCTTGCGTGACACGAGTGCGGCCAGTTCTAGAATACGCTGCGCAGTGGGCTCGGCGATGGAATACCAGCAGCCGGCAGTCAGCACTTCAAATACAGAGACGACGATATCGGCCGTGGTCCCCGTTTTTAAAACGCCGGCAGAACATTGCGCTGAATAATAACGGCAATTTGCGGCGACCCGCGCCGAAAATGCTTGTTGTCCCGAAATAACGACGTGGCCGGCACGGCGCCTACGCGTTGCTGTTTGCTGCGCCGCCACGACGGCTGCGTCAAGCGCATCGTCGATGCCGGCGGCGATCCTCGCCGGATCGTGTGCCTGTGCGGCGCACTGCACTCCCGCTGCGTTCAGCAGTAATGTGCGCGCATTGTGCGCGTCATGCAGCTGCAAAAGGGCGTCCACCGCTTCGCCGCCGGAACGAGCGTGACGGACCCCGGGATATGCGTGCTTCCAAACGACATGCCTGCCGCGCGCCAGCGCTTCGATAACCATGACGGACAAACCGTCGTGTTCCGGTACGCGCAGCAGCACACTCGCGGCATCGATATATGCATAAATATCCTGTACCTCGCCGTGATATTCAACGTTAAGCGGAGCGTTTGATTCGGGATCGCCTTTGCCGACAACGACGAAGCGCGCATCGGGCATTCTTCGCGCTGCTTCCCATAACCATGCTTGGCCATAGAATGTGCGTCGTGGAACGGGTAGCTGCGCCAGCACGGTAAACCGCTCCGGAAGCGGCACTAGCACATTCGGATTAGCAGCACTCGCGACGGGTACGTATCGCGACGCTATGCCGAGCGAGGCAAGTTCATCGACCAAATGCGGTGCAACTGCCCAGTGTTCAAGCGCCTCTAGACGCAGCCACTCCAGTTGACGCGGCGTTTTTGCTATTTC
>CAZRQS010000002.1:11085-30220 GCA_964602255.1 uncultured bacterium
GTTCAAGCGCCTCTAGACGCAGCCACTCCAGTTGACGCGGCGTTTTTGCTATTTCTAAAACATCCGTTCCCGCCCAGAGAACGATCGCAGGACGACCGCGTACTTCGCACACTTTTTGAATGATGGCATTCGGCCTGGGACCGCCGAACGTAATTGCTGCGTCTGCGTGCGTTGCATGCGCCGCAGCTCGTGACAGCCCCACATACGAATCGGCATAGTGCGCCGCTCGCGTTTTCGTGCTATACCGGTGTAGCAGTGCGCTGAGATAGGCGGCTTGCCTGGGGAAACCGGTAACGATTATCGTTCGCATCGCTCACACGGTGGGACGCTTTGCGGCATAGGTCAAGAATACTAGCGCGCCGCACTGACTCGATAGGGCCGCGGCTCCTGGGCAGATCGTCCTGTGTCGAGTTAGGGCATTAAGTCCCAATGAAAAAGCGGTTCGTCCGGCCGAATGCGCTCCGGGCGTTCAGCTGTATGATCGAAAGGTGCAAACTCGCCACCGCATCGGTTTTGTAGGCGCCGGGCATATCAGTGCGTTTCACGCCGCTGCGGTCCGCCGCATTGCCGGTGTCGAGCTTTGCGGCGTTTACGACATCGACGCGCAGCGCGCGCGTGACGCTGCAAACGCACTCGGTATTCGCGCGTTTTCGTCATTGGACAATTTTCGGGAAGCCGGAGTTAATGCCGTACACGTTCTCACGCCTCCGCAAACACATGCCGAAGTCGCGCTGGCCGCGCTCCGGCTCGGCGCTCACGTGCTCGTGGAGAAACCGCTCGCGACGGGCGTCGACGACGCGCGCCGCGTTGCCGAAGAGGCTCGCAGGCGCAACCTAAGGCTTTGTGTCGATCATTCGCTGCTTTACGACGTTCAAATCCGGCGCGCTCTTGCGGATGTGCGTTCGGGAAAAATTGGGCGCCTGGTCTCGATGGACATTTTCCGCAGCGCCGATTACCCGCCGTACGAAGGCGGGCCGCTTCCCCCGCAGTACTGCGAGGCCGGCTTCCCATTTCGGGATCTCGGCACGCATCAGCTGTATCTCTTCCAGGCGTTCCTCGGACCGATTGAGGACGTGCACGCTACATGGCGAAGCCTCGGAGGCGATCCAAATCTCACGTTTGACGAGTGGAGTGCCCAAGTGCGCTGCCGTGATGGATTTGGACACGTGCACATCTCGTTTAACGTCAAGCCGATTCAAAACGTGATCGCTTTGCACGGTACGGCGGGGGTGATGCGCGTGGATGCGATGTCGATGTTTTCAACGCATCGCCGTTCGACGCCGCTGCCCAAAGCGTTGGAGCGCGTCTTCAACGCGTACGCAGAATCCATTCAGCCGATGATCCAAGTTCCACGTGGCATCGCCGGTTTTCTGCGCAAAGACATTCGTCAATATCACGGCGTACAAGAACTCGTCACCGAGTTCTATCGCACGCTCGATGCCAATCTTCCCGTTCCTGTAAGCGCGCAAGATGCGATTCCCATTGTCGATTGGGTAGAGCGCGTGGCGCGCGCGGCGGACGACGATGCCGCTCAACGCGCGCGCGTCGCGCCGCCACTCGCCCCTGAGATCCCCGTTCTTGTAACGGGAGCAGCGGGAGCGCTCGGCGGCGCGGTCGTCGCAAGACTGCACAACAATGGCATTCTCTTGCGAACGTTCGTACGGCGCAATCACGAGAAAGAGGCGCTGCCGGGAGTCGAGGTAGCGAGCGGCGATCTAGGAGATCCGCTGGCAGTTGACCGTGCCGTTGCAGGAGCCCGAATCGTGATCCACATCGGCGCCGCGATGAAGGGCAACTGGACGGCGCATCGCACGTCGACGGTCGTCGGAACGCAGAATATTATCGATGCGTGCTTGAAACACAACGTCGAACAACTCGTCTACATAAGTTCTCTTTCCGTGGTCGATTGGGCGGGTGCACGTGCGGGCACTCCAATCAGTGAGTCCTCGCCGCTCGAACCGCTTCCGCGAGCGCGAGGTGCGTACACGCGCGCGAAGCTCGAGGCGGAGCTGCTTGTTCGCGACGCCGTGCGAAACGATCAATTGCCGGCGGTAATATTGCGCCCGGGCCAAATCTTCGGCGGCAAACTTCCGGTCGTGAGTAGTGCGGTCGCGCGCCGGTTCCGCAGCTACCATGTGGTTTTCGGGAATGGAAACATCAGGCTGCCGCTGGTTTTCATCGACGACGTCGTCGATGCCATTGTTATGGCCATGGACAAGCGCCTTCGCCACGGTGAAGTTATTCAGCTGGTGGACGCGCATCTTCCGACGCAGAACCAGATTTTGCAGCGGGCGCTGAACGGGCGCGCAAAGATCGTCCGCGTACCGCGGCCGCTTGTGTTTACCGTGGCTTGGCTGTCAGAGGTCGCTCTGCGTATGCTCAAGCGTCAATCACCGCTCTCGCGCTACCGGTTACGCTCCGCGCTGGCACAGCGAACGTTTGCAAGCCAGAGCGCAATGCAGCTGCTCGGCTGGACGCCACGTACCGGCGTGGAAGCGGGGATGGACGCATCGGCGAGTGACCAGCCCGGCGCCGCCGTCGACACCTACGCGTATGCCGCAAACACGACCGCCTAGCTCTCGTTTGCGCGTCTTGCATGTTATTCCCACGCTGACCGGTGGCGGCGCTGAGAATTTTCTATGCGCCTTGGCTTCCAGCTTTGACCATCAGCTCATCGACGTGGCGATCATGGTCGTGTATCCGAGCGAGGTGCCAACCAATTTTCCAGGCCTGGAGACGCTGCCGATTATCAGGATCGAGCGGCATGGACGGTACGATCCGAAGTTCTTTGGCAGAATGGTCCGTGAAATTCGTAAGTTCCATCCGGACGTCGTTCACGCGCACTTGCACAATGGAAAATACTGGGGAAGGCTCGCAGCGATGCTCGCGCGAGTACCCGTCGTGGTTTTCACCGAACATAGTCCGCGCGGCGAAAAACGCATCTTGCCGGAGATCATCGTCGACGCGGCAGTAAACCGTTTAAGCGACGGCGTCATCGTGTTTACCGAGCAGCAAGGCAAGTTGCTCGAACAATTGGAAGACGTGCCGGCAGCGAAATTGAAGGTCATCGAGAACGGAATTCCGTTGCCGCCGCTGCCGTCGAAAGAGCTAAGAGCGCAGGCTCGCAGCGCTCTAGGTGCCGCTGATGATGAGTTCGCGGTGCTTCTGGTTGGCCGGCTCGTGCCTGTTAAGAACATGAAGCTAGCACTGCGAGCGCTCGAATATTCGTCTGCCCGCGCTCGCGGGAAGCTGCACATCTACATCGTCGGGAGCGGGCCGGAGGAAGCCGCGCTTACTCACATGGCACAGTCTGCGGGAGCCGCGGATCGGGTGCGGTTCATGGGTTACCGCGGCGACGCAACAGATTTGATGTATGGGGGCGATGTGCTGTACATGCCCTCGCTGGTGGAAGGTATGCCCCTTGCGGTCTTGGAGGCGATGAGCGTTGGCCTGCCGGTGATCACCTCACCATGGGCCGGCGCAGCCGAACTGTTGCAAGACGGCGCACTTGGAACGGTGCTACCGGATTGGGACCCGGAGACGGCTGCCCTAGCGTTCGAGCGCGCAATGGACGATCCGCAAGCGCTTAAAGCGATGTCCGAACGCGCGCTTTCGTTTGCTCGCGAGCGATTCGCTATCGCGCGCGCCGCCCGTGTCCACGAACAGCTGTATTATAGTCTCGCGCGGCGGCGCGGCCTGTCGGTACAGACCGAGCGCGTCGTGGTTACGCCATGAGTCCGGATCGCAAACGCCTGCTCTTTCTCTCTTTTTGGGTTCCGCCGAGGAATGCCATCGGAACGCTGCGTTCTCGTCACATCATCAATCATCTTCCGGCGTTCGGATGGGACGTCACCACGGTCACCGCGCAGTTCAACGGCGAATCGAGCAAAAGTTCAAGACCCGCACAGTGTATCGAAACTCGGTATTGCGACGTCAAAGAAACGGTCAAGCGTTTCGCGGGAATCGCCAACCGAAGCACGCACGAAGCACTCGATCTCGCAATTCCGAAGTACGGATCCAAGCGCAGCTTGCTCCAGCGCTTGCTCTACGAAGCGTCCGCTTTTCTGACGTACCCGGATGATTATGTCGGATGGTTGCCATTCGCGGTCAGCACCACGCGATCGATGTTGCGCGCGGGCCGGTGGGATGCCGTGTTGACGTCTTCGCCTCCCGTAACAACGAACATGGCAGCGGCCCTAGCACATCGCGGCGTACCGTGGATAGCAGACTTCCGGGATCTCTGGGCCGAGAATGATTCGAGCGAGCATAGCGTGCTCCAAACGCTGTTGGATGACAAGATGGAGCGCGCGTGCATTTCGCAGGCGGCTGCGCTAACGGCGGCTTCAGAGCGTTCGGCCGCGAGATTCCGGCGGCGGTATCCGAACACCCCTTGCTTCGGCGTTCCAAACGGTTTCGACGAAGAGGAGTGGCACTCGATCGAGTTCGGCAGCGAACCTGCATGCACGCTGCTCTATGCGGGCTCGCTCTATCGCGGAAAACGCGATCCAAGCATGTTGTTTGTTGCGTTGCGACAGATTCTCGACGAGGGTTTGGCACAAGCTCGCGAGCTGCGCGTCGATTTTTACTCGGATAATGAACCGTGGCTTCACGGACTGATATCGCGATTCAACCTTGCAGATGTTGCGCGCGTGCCCGGTTTGGTCGAACGGTCGCAAGTACTGCAGGCAGAGCGCAGAGCGGATCGCCTGATCGTTCTGTCGTGGGATAGTGCCACGGCAGAAGGCGTCGTTGCCGGAAAGCTGTTCGAATACTTTGGGGCCCGCCGCCCGATTATCGCGCTCGGTGGCCCGCCCGATTCCGCGGTCGAGGAACTGCTCGGAGAAACGGGCGCGGGCGTCCGTTGCCGCACCGTGCACGAAACAAAATCGGTCGTGCTGGAGGCTCTTGCGGAACACCGTGAAGGAAAGCAGCGCGTGGTTTCCGAGAATGCAGTGTCCGAATATACCGGGCGGCATTGTGCCCGTCGTTTCGCAACGATTCTCGATTACGCTACGCACGCGTCAGGCTTGCGAACCGGTTTGTATGCGCGTAACGAATGCACTGCGGGCGTACGCTAACGCGCAGAGGATGCCGATACCGGCAAACACCGCAAAATACGGCATAGTCGGATAGCGGTAACGATCGATTCCCCCGATGATGGAAAATATTGCCGTATTGTAGAGCGTCATCCCCAAAACCAGGCGCCAAGCCGGGTCAATCGGTTCGGGTGTGCGCCTTGCGATGCACGCTATGATACCTACCAGTGCACATAGCATCAGGGCATAATAGACGACCGTATTGATGACGGCCACTGAGGAGATCACGCGTTCGGGCGGTTGTGGATGCAGTTGATGCAGCGTGAAGCGAATCACCAAATCATCCCTGGAGTAGAGTCCTTTTACCTTGAGAACGGCAAACCACAGAACGTGCAACGGGTGCGTTTTCATGTACTTGATCGCCATGCTCGAGGCAAGGTGGTCACCTTGCGGCTCCGTCCGTGGATTGCTTATCAAGCTTTGAACGCGCGGGTCGTTCATGTCCGTGTAACCTGGGCCGGCATCGGGATTGTTCGCTTGGTACAGACTCACGCCGCCATTGTTCGAAATTAGGACGAACGTATGATAGATGGTGTAGTTGCGGACGATCATCGGCGTGACCACGATGAACGTGCACAACGCGGTCACACCGGCCACGCCTGCAATTCGCCATGGCCGGCGGCGCTGCTCGCGCAACGTCAAAAGATACACGACCAGTATTAGCCAGAAGAAGAGCGCGCTCGGCCGCACGAGTGCGGCTGCGCCCAGCAACGCACCGGAAAGTGCGTACCAGCCAAGCTTATCCGTCGGTCTGCTGACCCAAATGTACGTCGCGCACGCCCATAGCAGCGTGTACAGTGGTTCCGACGCCAGCGTTGCACACCATTCGATTGCGCTGGGCAGAATCGCGTACGCCGTGCCTGCCGCTATGCCGCATGCGGTTCCCCACAGTTTGCGAGCGATGAGAAAGACGATCGCCGCGGTGAGCGCGTTCAAGAGCGATTGCACGATCTCCGCAGCGAGCACCGACGGCCCGAAAAGCCAAACGACGCCGGCAAGAAAGTACGGCCATCCGGGTGGCCAAAACGCTGTCGCAACGCCGTGGACGGAATATCCCAAACCGTGCACGAGATCTAACGCGCGCTGATAGTACCAGCGGAAATCTGAAACGGGCGTGGGCCGGACGAGCAGTACGAATACCAGCCGCAGAGCAAGCGCCCCAAGCAGCACGCCGAGGAAGGCGAACGTGTCCCTTCGGGCCCAGCGTTCATCCCGGTTCATCGATCGAGCATAACATGCCGCAGCGCGCAGCGTGCCGTAGGGCGTTGTGACTCGTGTTGATACGAACCGCATACGCAACGTTGGGCAGAAAGCCTCAAAGACGCGCAGGTATCGCCGCGGAAGGCGAGAGGGCACGGCGCGGAAAGGACGTTGGCCCATGAGCGCGATCGGTAACGCGAAATCCGCTGCGTGGAGCTTGGCGTCTCCACTGCTGCAGGCAATCGATCGTCAAGGGAAAGGTGCGCTGTACACCGCGCAGCATTCCAATCTCGATCCCGATCGCCACTTGAGCGAAGCAATCGCGTGGCTCGAGCGCGCACAAGACCACGGAAACGATCGCGGCGTGTCCTATGGAAGCGAATTCGGGAACGGTTTTCTTCCAAGCTATCCCGAAACGACCGGGTACATTATCTGCACGTTCGTCGATCTCGGCCGGCGTTACGCAGAGCAGCGGTATCTGCGCCGCGCATTTGAAATGGGCAAGTGGGAAGCAGAAATTCAAATGAGTTGCGGCGCCGTTATGTCGGGCATGTATGGGTCAGAGCCGGCGCCGGCAATATTCAATACCGGCATGGTGCTGCTCGGCTGGGCGGATCTCGTGCGGCAGGAAAACGGACATCTCTTCGTCCGTGCCGGCAAGCGCGCAGCTCAGTGGCTGATCGACATGCAGGAGTCCGACGGAAGCTGGACGCGCGCAAACTCCGCACTTGCAAATCCATCTGGGACGCTTTACAACGTCAAAGCTGCTTGGGGCTTAGCCGAGATGGGTGCTGCGCTTGGTGAAGACGCATTCATCCGCGCGGCCGTGCGTAATGCGGAATATACGGTCTCGCGCCAGCTGCACAATGGGTGGTTTCCCGATTGCTCGCTCGACGATGTGGAGCAGCCGGTATTGCATACAATTGGCTATGCGATGCAAGGCCTTATTGGCGTCGGAAAAATTTCGCAGCGAACAGACTTCGTTGCGGCCGCAGCGCGCACTGCAAAATCGCTTATGCGAATCATGGATGGCGACGGTTCCATTCCCGGGCGCCTCGATCGCAACTTCAGCGGCACGGTCGACTGGAGCTGCCTGACCGGAATAGCGCAAACCTCGATAGTGTTTTCGGAACTCGAACAACAGACGGGCGACCGCAGATACGCGCATGCAGCGGAGGTCGCAAACCGGTATCTCATGGCGCGCCACGACATCAGCAACCGCGACCCTTCGCTACGCGGCGGCGTGGCGGGATCGTGGCCGGTATGGGCGTGGCGATCGTACGGAAAACTGCATGTTTTGAATTGGGCCACGAAATTTTTCGTCGACGCGCTGCTTTTGCGCTCAACGCCTCGGCAGGCAATGGCGTCGACCGTCCTTGCGGAGCCCACCGAGTGATTGCGAAGAGATGGCTTCGAACGCAGTACCACACCGTAAGGCTGCGGTACGCTCGATGGCGCCTTCCATTCGGCTCCGAAGAATTGACGAACGCATTACGATCGTTGGGGATCGAGCGCGGCGACGTTATTCTGGTTCACAGCGGCATGCGCGGTTTTGCGGGTTTCACAGGCAGCGTTCCCGACCTGATCCGCGTCTTTCAAGACGCCGCAGGGCCGGAAGGTACGTTGCTTATGCCGACGCTGTCGATGCGCGGCAGCGCGATCGAATTTATGCGAACGGGAAAAGCGTTCGACGTCCGCACGACGCCGTCGCAAGTAGGGATGCTCAGTGAGGTGTTCCGCCGGTCCGCGGGCGTTGCCCGGAGTATTCATCCGACGCATTCGGTGGCAGCATGGGGCAAGGACGCGCAGTTTTTTGCAGCAGATCACCATTTGGCCCAAACACCCTGCGGGCGCGGCTCGCCGTTCTTTAAACTCCTCGAGCGCCGTGGGAAGATCGTGCTCGCCGGCACGGATATTTCCGCGTTGACGTTCTACCACTGCGTCGAAGAGCTGATAGAGCCGCTACTTCCGCGGTCCCCGTTCACCACCGAACGTTTTGTCGTCACGTGTAGATCGCAGGGCCAACTCATTCAAACTGTGCCGACTCGCTTTTACGATCCCGGCGTGTCTCGCAGCCGGCGGTTGCAGCCTCTAGAAGCCGAGATGCGACGGAAGGGGCGTTGGCGGCAGGCGCGCACAGGTTCGCTGAGTCTTGTCGTCCTGGATGCGGCCGACGTTTTGCAGACGGCTAGAGAAATGGCGGAGCGTGGCTCGTTCTGCTACGCGGCGCAATGAAACTCATCGACGCACTGCGGATCGCGAACACTCCGCAACACGGACCGCCATTCCACGTATTGCTCGCCTGCGGCTTTACGCCGCTTCACCTTGAAACAGCGGTCAAGGCCCATTTCCGGTTAACGCTGCCGGATAGAACGATTTGCATGCGAACCGGATTGTACGCCGATGTTGCCGGCACGCTCGAGAACAACCGGCACGAGTACGACGCGATCCTCGTCGTTCTGGAGTGGGCCGATCTCGATCCCCGTTTGGGATGGCGATCCACTGCTCCGGCGGCCAAAGAGATTCTTGAAGACGCCCGTGTTGCGCTGCAGCGCATTGCGAAAGCCGTCGATGCTTGTGCCGCCGGCGCGCCGGTTGCGGTCTCGCTTCCCACGCTACCAGTCGTGCCGCATCTGCAGAACGAGCAAACGCAAGTAACGCACCTTCAGGCTGCACTTTGGGAGATAGCGTACCGTTTTGCCTCAACGACTCGAGCAAAAGTCGTCCACGTAGCGGTGCAGCAGTCGTCAACGGCGCACGACCTCCGGTCGGAGTTGCAAAACGGTTTTCCTTACTCGTTCTCGCACGCAGAAGAAGTTGCGGCGAGGTTGGTTCGCGCAGTAGCACCGGCTGCGCGGAAAAAGGGTCTCATCACGGATCTCGACGAGACGCTTTGGAAAGGCGTGCTCGGGGAAGACGGTTTAGAAGGCATTGCGTGGGACCTCGATCGCCACGCGCACTTCCATGGGCTCTATCAGCGTCTGCTCAATACATTGGGCGAATCCGGAGTACTGCTCGGCGTCGCTTCAAAAAACGATCCCAAGCTCGTGCGGGCAGCGCTGCGCCGGCACGACCTTGTCGTCAATCCGGAGTTTCTCTTTCCGGTCGAAGCGCATTGGTTGCCCAAGCAAGATTCGATTCGCCGGATACTCGAGCTGTGGAACGTTGGAGAGGATAGCGTGGTGGTCGTCGATGACGATGCGTGGGAAATCGAACAGATGAAAGCCGCGTTTCCTAACATTGAATTCGCGCATTTCCAGCGCGACGATCCCCAGTTTTTATCGAGTCTGCGCGCGAAGTTCGCGAAGGAAAACGTCCTGGAGACCGATCGATTGCGTGTTCCCAGTCTGCGTGCGTCGCACAGTCTTCGCGGGACCTCCGGCGGATCAACGCTGGAACATCTGCTGGAAGGCGCTCACGCGAAGATCCATGCAACGTGGGCCAAGAAGCCGCCGAACGAACGCGCTTTCGAACTGGTGAATAAAACCAACCAATTCAATTTGAACGGCAGGCGGTACACGCGCGCGGAGTGGTCGCGATTCCTTTCCGATTCCGCAACGTACCTGCTTGTGGTCGAATACGAAGACCGCTTTGCAAATCTGGGCGAGATCGCCGTTGTCGCAGGACGAGCAGACGGCGACCTTTTCCGCGTCGAGACGTGGGTGATGAGTTGTCGCGCGCTTTCCCGCCGGATAGAACACCAATGCCTGAATTTGCTTTTCCGGCGATGGGCGGGGGTGGCACTGCACCATCGGGAGACGACCAGGAACGAACCCTTTCGGGACTTTCTCGCGCAAATACACGTCAATTCCGTCCCAATCCGGCGCGAACAGTTCGAGTCGGTCTGTCCGCAGCTCTTCCACGAGGTGCAGGTTCGCATCCATGAATGACGCACGCGAACGCCTGGTTCGCTGCTTTCAAGC
Source organism: uncultured bacterium (assembly GCA_964602255.1). Classification (GTDB taxonomy): domain Bacteria; phylum Vulcanimicrobiota; class Vulcanimicrobiia; order Vulcanimicrobiales; family Vulcanimicrobiaceae; genus CAZRQS01. The sequence continues at coordinate 21,305 of CAZRQS010000002.1, forward strand.
CGTGTTTCCGGAACTTTCCGGTTCCGATGCCGTTCGCGCCAACACGTCGCGCGTCGCGGGTTGGGACTCCGTTGCAACCGTCACGCTCGCGGCCGTCGCAGAGGAAGAATTCGAGATCGAATTCGCCGCCGAGGAGATGGAGAGACTCACTTCGTTTGAGTCGGTGCTCGACGCCGTAACGCTGCGAATGGGCGCAAAAGTTTCCAATCGCTCATGAGCGGCCAACTCTTGCGTCCGCTGGAAGATTCGCAGCTGCAGGCGTTTGCGGATTACGATTACGTCTCGGACGAGCTCTTCGATGGCATTGCTCGCGAGATTAACACTGATTTCCCCGACGGCCGATTCTCGTTTCTCGATGTGGGCGGCGGATGCGGATACTTTGCCGATCACCTGCTCGCGCGGTTTCCGCAAGCGCAAGGAACCGTGCTCGACAACTCCAACCTGCTGCTTTCGCAGAATGCTTGGAACGAGCGTAAGCTCACGGTCCTTGCGTCGGCAACCGAACTCGCCGGCCGCTTTGCCGGAAGCTCCTTCGATCTCGTCTTTTTCAATCTTGCTCTGCACCATTTCGTCGCGTCGAGTTACACGAAAACGCGCCGAATGCAGCGCAACGCTCTCAAACAAGCTCTGGCGGTGCTAAAGCCGGGCGGGCGCGTCGTCGTAACGGAAAATCTTTACGATGGTGCACCCGTGGATAATCTGGCAGGCTTTCTCATTTACACCCTGACGTCGAGCAAAATACTTGCGCCGGTGATAAGGCGTCTCGGAGCTAACACGGCCGGATGCGGTGTTTGTTTCTTGAGTGCTCGCGCGTGGCGCAATGAATTCCGGAGGTTGCGCCTACAGGAGCGCGCGTTCAGTTCCGAAGCTTGGCCCGAGCACGAACTTTGGCGAGCCCTTCGCCTACGTCTTTTGTGCGTGCGGCGTGTATCTCGAGGATTTTTCTGGCTCCTTCCGGTTGCATAGCTCGGGACGCGTGAGGCCCGCTCACGTCCGTTACACTTCCGGAGGAAGAGACCCAAAAACATGTTCCAGCGCGTCTGCAACCGCTGGCCATCGAGGTCGCGCTGACAATCTCGACCTGGACGCGCTCGTTGTGCGTGAGGATCTGAACGGCGTCCTCAGCGCCTGAGACTCCGGATTCCGGCACTTCGAGTGTGAGCAAGCCTGCCACGTCGTACAGCGCGTAGGGCCGCCACAACGTCTGCGGGGGCTCCGGCGCGAGCTTGACGAGCCAATCGCCGCGACTCCAGAGCGCTAAAGGAAGACGGCTGACGATGCGTTGCGCGACGGCGGCGCATTGCACGACGCGGTCGTTCCGGACCAAGGTTGCCGAAGTAAAAAGCACGGCGAGCGATACGACAAGTGCGCCATAGATGGCGCGATATCGTAGAAGTTTGTAAAACACGATGCTCAGAAGCGCGCAATAGAAAGCTAGGCAGGGATACAGATCGTGTTCGGACGGGTGCTCCCGGAAAAGCAGAAGCGGCAAAACGCCGAGGGGAGTTGCCGCCGCGAGAAATGTCAACGTAGCGCGGTCCGCATTAGAGAGGCGCGCAGCACCCATGCGGCCACGTACCAGTAAGACGGCGGCAACGATAAAGAGCAGCGCCGCGATGAGCAGCACGGCAAGGATCTTTGGCGTGAATCGCATCGCATTAGGGAGCGGTGTCCCCAGCGTGGCGTTAGCAAAAACGAAATCGACCGGTACGAACAAAGCCAGCGCATACATGACGCCGTTTCGAGCGATGACGGCTAGACTGTTGAGTGGCGCGGGCTGCGTTACCACCAAATGCCGCGCAATGAAGAACAGCATCAGTTCTGCGCCTATGCCTGCGAAGAGCGTTACCAGGTACGTTCGCGAAGGTGTTCGCGCCACTCTGAAGATGGCTAAATACAGCGCCATAAGCGCGAAAACGACGATTGTGGGTTCGTACGTGAATATTGCCGGAAACGCGAAAACGAGCGATGCCAGCAGCCAAGGACGCCAGTTGCCGGCTTGACGTAACATACGCACGGAATGCAAGAACGCAAAGAACGAAGTGAAGAACAGCGCATACGCAGTTGCATTTGTCCAGATTGCGACAACAATGTTTTCGTTCGCTATGGGATGGACGCCGAACAGCAAGGCCGCGCACGCAGCGCTCACTCTCGAGCCGACTAAAAGCCATACGATCCCGTAAAGCATGACGACGCTGACCACATGCATCGCCAGATTTCGTACGCGGAACGCCGACGGATTATGCTTGAAGACGTTCCAAGTGAAGTATTGAAGGCCGCTCGTTACCGGCCGGTACATGTAGCCGACGAAATGCGTCGCGGTAAGCATGCGAACCGGGGCGCTTGAATCTTCGAACGCGGCGCGGTGCAGTTCGTTAAAGTCATCATATCCACAAAACCACGCACCTGAAACTCTCGCATACACGCTTGCAACGATGACGACGAGCAAGCCCGCAAAGATCAGGTGTTGTCGGAGGGCCCGCAACGAGTACATACTAGTCGCTTTACAAGCAGGCCAGTCTATCCAGGATTTTGCCGGCTACAACGTCCCATGTATACGCAGATCGTGCGCGCCGGCTCCCGTTACGGCCCATCTGCGCGCATGCGGAAGCGTCGCTTAGCAGATCGAGGAGTTTTGCTGCTAATGCATTTGCGTCGGATGGCGGAACGACATATCCGCACTCTGCCTCTCCGATGATTTCGGGGATCGCGCACACGTTGGTTCCGACGCAAGGCAATTCGTGCGCCATCGCTTCGATGAGTGCAATACCGAACGGTTCCCACAGGGACGGAAGCGTGAATACCGATGCCGTCTCGTACGCGTGTCCCAGCGCGTTAAGTCCGGCGGGGTTGTCTTTTGAGAGCGGACCGAGCCACGTCGCGCCCGCCGGCAACCGCTCCATGCTCTTCGGTCCAACAATCGTGAGCGTTGCTTGCGGCAGCGCGCCGCGAACGATGGTAAACGCTTCCAACAACGTTCGTCCGCCTTTGCGCTCGAAATCGTAGCCGATGAACAGGATGTTGCATCGATCGTAGCGCTTTGGACCCGGCTTCGGAAACTGATCGGCGTTGATACCCGCACCGACAACTTCGATTTTCGTCGCGCTCACGCCGGCGTCCCGCACGAATGAATCCGCCGCCCACCGGCTCATCGTGAAGAGGAAACGGCTGTTGTTGTAAACGCCGCTCTCGAATGCGAGCGCGTCTTGGATGTGTTGTCTGCCGACGCGAACGTACCGAAGCTCACCGCTCACCAGTGCGAAAAGGTTTTGATCGTGATACGACACCGTACGTTTGTCCCGGTATCGCGTAATGTCGTAGTATGCGCCAACCTGCAAAATCGTATCGAAACGGTTCCCGGGAATTGCATCGAGCTGCCGCAGAGCGGTGCGCGTGTTTGCGCGGCGGTAAGAAGGGTCGGTACCGACCTTGAAACGCCAGCGCGTGCGGTCGGGCTGAAATCCGAGCGCTTTGAAATACAGATCCTTGAATCGGGATTGTTGAACTCCAACGGTGTCGACCAGGACGCCACGCCGCTCAAACGCGGTCCAGAAATGCTTGCTGCAACCGGACCACGTCCGTGCGTCAAACGGCGGGCCGTTGACCACTCCGACGATATGCGGAGTCTGTGCCATGCGTCCAGCTTACAAGCGTCACACCGGCCTCTACAGGGCAGATACGCTCTACGTTGAGGACCTACGGCCTAAGGGCTGTTACGAAATGCCCGGGTGTTGCGCCCAACCCATTGCACTCTAGCGATTGCAATCCGGCGCCTTACAATGTTTCATATGTGTCACGCGACTGAGCAGCGAACCTACGAACAAGTTGCTGCCGAACTTCCTATCGTCGACCGGCACGCGCAGGTCGTGCTCACACGCCTGCGGCGAGTTGTCCGGCTCCCGGCTTTTCCTCGTGTCATCGATGTGGGCGCCGCGCAAGGATCGTTCCTGACTGCTTGCGCGCGCCTCGGATGCGATGCAGTGGGAATAGAGCCATGGGAGCAGGCGAGGTTGGTGGCGCGCCGGTTAGCAGATCAAACCGGTACGAATATTCGTATCCTGGACGGTACCGCGGAGGCGTTACCGTTGCCATCCGGCGCGTACGACCTCGTCCATGCAAATAGCGTGATCGAACATGTGGACGATCCGCAAGCCGCATTTCACGAAGCGTATCGCGTGTTGAAGCCCGGCGGCGTTTTTTGGTTCTCAGCGGCGAGCAGCCTGTGTCCGCGTCAACATGAGATTCGGAGTTTTCCCGCGTTCGGATGGTATCCGGATCCGTTGAAGCGCAAGATCATGCAGTGGGCGGGCGCGAACCGCCCCCATCTACTCGGCCATACGGCCAAACCGGCGATGAACTGGTTCACGCCGTGGAAAGCGCGGCGCATGCTTCGGGCTGCCGGTTTCTCGCGCGTGTACGACCGATGGGACTTGCGCCTCTCGAGCGAGGGAGGCGATGCGTACCGGATGGTCCTTCGAGTTATCCGCTCTAGCGCGGGACTAAAGCTGCTTGCGGACGTGCTTGTTCCGTGCTGCGCTTATGCCGCAGTGAAGTAATGGCGAGGCACCTGCCCGTCGCCGGCGCGGTTCTTTTGCTGGTTGGATTGCTCTATTCCAACCTCACAGGCGCGTATTTTTGCGGTTTCGATGACTTTCGCGAGGCGCACCGCGTCGCGTTCCAATACGCCCGCGATCCTTGGTCGATGTTTACCACGACGGCTTTCGATCCGTTCGCGTATCGCCCGGCTGCGTATCTGCAGCAGTTTGCAATCCTGCAGCTCTTTCATTTCGATCCGCTAGCGTTCCGCTTGAGAAATTTGGCGATGCTTCTGGTTTGCGTCGCGATGCTGTACGGTATCGTGTGGCTGCTCACGCAATCGCGGCTGTTGGCCGCCGGCTCGGCGCTGCTCTTCGGAATCCACCCGCTAGCGAATCAGGTAATAGCCGTCGCCTTATGGTCGAATGCCACTGCGCACGCACTGGGTCTGGCAGCGTTTTTCCTATTCCTGTATTCTTTACGCGATCTCGCGCGCGGCCGCCAGTGGCCGTTGCCGCTGGCAGGTTCGTTTCTCTGCCTTCTTGCGGCAGTTTTTACGTACGAACCCGATATTGTGTTTTTGGGATTGGTGTGGGCGTACGTAGCGTTGATCTACGCGAGAAGGTCCACCGTCCAGCGTCAATTTCTGACGGCATTGTTCGCCGGCACGTCGCTGGAACTGCTCGTGTTGTTCGGCGCGCGGCACTTGATTGTGAAACACGGAACGGAGCTTTTGCCGTTGGGAACCGTTGCGCGAAACGCGCTTCTGTATATTGCCGGCCTGGCAACGCCGGTTGACTTCGTGTTGAGCAACGCACTATTCGGAACACCGCTGCCGTCGAATATGGTATTGACCTCGAAACTGCTCCTCGGGGTTTTGATCGCCGGCGCTGTATTCCTAGGCGTCATCGTTGCGTTAGCCCGTACGGCAGAGCTCCACAGGCGCTTGGCACGATTAGACGTGGGACTCGTAGGTTTTCTCTGCGCCGCGATTGGTATTTCAATTCTTCCGTTGCTGCTCTTCAAGCCCCACGCATCAGAGCAGAACCTTTACCTTCCCGTCGCGTTCTACGTCATTCTTATCGGCGTGTTATGCAGGCAGCTTACCGGGTCGAAAACGATCTACGTTTCCATGGTTGCAGCGTTGGCGCTCTTTTCCGTGCCTGCAACGTGGGTACGAAATACGAACGTGGTGGCTTGCGGAGCAATTGCGCACCGCATTTTGAGTCAGTTACCTACGGCACAGTGGCGGCACGGACGGTGGCACATCCGCATGGCGACTCTTCCCTCTGAGCGTTTGGAAAATCCCTATGGCATTTACGGCCACGCCGGCTTGGACACCATCGAGATCGAAGGCAGCAAGATTCCCGGTACGCAGTATGCGGTACAGCTCGCAACCGGCAACGATCGCGTGGACGTCGATTTCCTCGATCCGGTTGAGATGGCGGGCAAGTGCCACGCCCCGATGACATGCTTTTTCATCTCGAAGGCCGGCGAGGTCACCGGCGTATCCGAACGCATTTCGCAACAGCTGCGTTGAGCGGCGCTCTACTTGCCGTACAGCAGCAGCGCGCCGTGTGCCGGAATCGTTGTTTGAAGAGGCCCTAGTACGACTCGTGCGCTCGGATCCTGGACATCGCCTCCGATCACTTTAATGGTATTGCTGTATCGTTGGGTCAGCCACGACGGTCGAATCGGGATTGGCAACGCATTTGTATTGACGAGCGCGGCGCAGCGCCCCCAATAGCTGCCGCGAATAGAACATCTACGGAACTCACGGCGCCACACCTGAAACGTAACGACGACGTCGAGGTTGTTCTTCGACATGCTTTGCACGGGCTGCTCGGGATAGATCGTTTCTTCGGGCCAAGCCGAGAGATCGTCATTGCCGGCAAGGTCTTCCCAGCTAACCTCGTGCCCTGGGCTGTAGCCCAGCCATATCGTTGCGGTGTGCACGAATCGTTCGTTCGCATGCCCGCCGGAGCCGTAGCTGAGGATCGCCAGGAAACCGGGCGTTTTGTTCACTAGCGCCATGATGTCCAGTAAGCTCGAGTACCATGGCGTGATGGCACCATAGGAAACCGGTACGCCCTCTGTGACAAGGCCGATGACATTCGGCGGACGCCCGATCATTTGCAATCCATGCTCGAGATAAGGATTGGGATTTACCGTGTTTTGAACGATCAAGAACGGCCGGCCGTTGCGATGCGTCATTTTTGCTGCGAATGCCTGGTGCATCGAAACGACTTGTGCGTCGCTGGTCAATTCATCACTGGAGCGGTATCCGGTGCCGTACACTTGCAGGTTCAAACTTGGAGCGGTATCGTCGGCCATCAGACCGTCATATCCGTCGCAGTAGCGCCGAGTGTACGACTGCCAGTACGCCTGCACGCCCGGCACCCACTGATTCAGTAAGTACGCTGCATCCTTGCGTAATGGCGCCTTCAGACGGTGAGGAGAGTCGTCGTATCCAGGGATGTGAAGCCACCAATTTTCTTGTGCGACGCTGACGAGGGTTTTGTCAACCGTGTAGTAGTTGCGATTTGGATCGATATAGTGCAGCGCCACACATCGCGGCGCCACGGTGTGGCAATCACGCAGGACTTTGTCGTCCCCCACGCTTTCGGCGAACGTGATGTACCTCGCAACGAGCGCCGCGGGCGCCTTTGACCCCTCGCCGCTGCCGGAGTCGTACGCCCACGTTTCGATGTGGTAAGGTGCGCACTGAGCCGGTGATGCGAACGACTCGCAAAGCAGTGTTAGCGCGAGAATGAGAAGAGCGCGGACAGGCGGTGCCATGCAACGTCATTGTATACGAAAAAAGGACGCGGTACGACCACGTCCTTTTTCCTACTAATGCTAGCTGTTACTTGCCGTAGAGCAGCAGCGCTCCATGCGCCGGAATCGAGGACTGCAGAGCTCCGAGCGTTACCGTTGCATTCGGATCCTGCACCTCGCCTCCAACCAGCTGTATGGTGTTGGTGTAGCTTTGCTTCAACCACGACGATTGGACGGATACCGCGGAGCCATTCGTGTTGACAAGGGCCGCGCAGCGTCCCCAGTACTGTCCGCGCAGGTAACACGCGCTGAACTCGCGGCGCCAAACGTTCGTCGTAACGAGCAGGTCGCCGTTGCCGCTCGACATGCTCTCGACCGGCTGCGTCGGATAGATCGTTTCTTCCGGCCAAGCCGCGATGTCGCTGCTATTGTTGCGCGAGAAGTCTTCCCAGCTTACTTCATGTCCGGGAGCGTAGCCCAGCCAGATCGTGCCGATGTGCACCGTGCGCATCTGCGTGCCCGAGCCATAGCTGAGCATCGTCAAAAACCCGGAGGTTTTGTTCACCGCAGCCATACGATCGAGCAGCGAGGAGTAGTGCGAGGTAATGCCACCGCCATAAATCGGCGTTCCCTCGGCAACAGCGCCGATGGCGTTGCCAGGATTGCCGAGCAAGCCGAAGCCGGACGGCAACCACGGGTTGTCGCTCGTCGTATTTGCGACGACGAGGTACGGCGAGCCGTCAACGTGCGTGTACGCTGAAGCCATGGCTTGGTGCATCGCAAGGTTTTGAGAATCGCTCGTGATTTCTTGCGACGAAGACTGACCGGTACCGTAGACTTGCTGCGCGAGTCCGGCGCCGGTGTCGTCCATGAACACACCATCGTAGTTGTTGCCGTATCCTTGCATTTCGTTACGGAAATAGGCTTGGACCGCCGGCAGCGATTGATTCGGTAGGTACGCACAGCGTCCGCCGCTCAGGCACGCGGACAAGCGGTGGGACGAATCGCTGTAGCCGGGTGCATGCAGATACCAATTTTCGCCCTTGGCCGCTGCGAAGTATCCCGAGCTCGTGCCCATGTACTGGCGGTTCGGATCGTCGTAGTGCATGGCCTTACAATACGGCGCGACGGTGTGGCAATCGTTCAGCACTTTGTTGCCGCCGGCGCTTTCCGCGTACGTTAAATATTGAGCCACGACCGACGGCGACGCATTGGAACCCTCGCCGCCTTGTTCGTCGTAACCCCACGTTTCAATATGGAACGGTGCCGAGCCGCTCGGCTGCGTAGTGCGAATAGGAGCGGGCGTTGCACTCGGAGACGCTGATGGTGTGCTTGACGGACCTGACGACGGAGCAGGAGATGGAACGGTGCCGCCGCCGGAGGTGCCGGCGGGATTGAACAATACCACATCTGCGCTCGATGAAACCACAGTCGATTGTGAGAGCGTCGCGGTAGCGTTCACCGCTGCGGTACGCGCTTGCACTGGCCCGTACGCGAGCATTTCGGTGAAGTCTCCATTACGATCTGCGATCGTCCAACTGTTGCTAACGGAAGTCCAATTCATGCTGCCGCTTTCGTGCGCGCTGAAAAACGCCACCGGAA
>CAZRQS010000002.1:30320-37643 GCA_964602255.1 uncultured bacterium
ACGGAAGTCCAATTCATGCTGCCGCTTTCGTGCGCGCTGAAAAACGCCACCGGAAGCGTACCCGCTGCGGTCGGCGTTACGCCCGAACCGAACGTAAACTGCGTGGAGTGCGAAGGTACGGTGTACGCGAGAGCTGCGTTGACGGGATTAGAAGTATTTGCGCCGGCAACTTCGGCGACAATGTAATCCGACCAACCACTTCCCGTTCCACCGACATTAATCGTGTACGTTCCGTTTTCGCCGGCTTGAACGACGTGGTGCAGAATCGCGGTCGAGCTCGTGCTGCCGTCGTACGACCACTGCGAGCCGCTGGCTGACGCAGGCCATTTTACCTGACCTGAGTACGGGAATGCCGCCGTTTTGTTTTGTTCAAAGAATAGGACGAGTACGTTGCCCGCAGCGGGACTCTTCGACAAACGTACGGTCGTGGTGGAGTTGTATACTCCGCCCGCGTGCGCCGTTTGCACGATCGACAACGGCGTGGCCGTTATCGACGAAAGCGTTGTTGTGGATGCGGATGTCTGAGGCAACAGACCGGTTGACGGCGACGACGCCGACCCACCGCTACACGCGGCCACAACGGATCCGGCTGCAAAAAAACTCAGCAACCGAGCGTAACTAAGAATGGGCTCCTTTTTGAGCATTAAATCCTCCCCGGGAAGAGCCGAAAACACGCGCTGACACTAGGCCGCCCTTTTTGAGAGGACCAATAGCGATTACGAATCAAGCCAGCTGAGTGCTCGGCCGAAGAGCGCGTAATTGTCTGCCCGATCGAAAGCGACCGGCTGCGCCCTTACGTGTTACAAAGGGCTTTGCTCAAGCGCCAACATGAGCAAAGCAGCATCCTTGCTTCCTGCTTGGAGTTAAATGTGGGTGAATTGCAATGCTTAGTAGAGCGAGTAGTGCAGGCTCCGCGCGATCTGTTTTTGCTTAAAGAGTTAAGTCCTACGCGCTTTACGCGGTCTTAATTCTGGATCTGACGCTGATATCTGTATCGGTAGCGTTGCGCGGCTGCGCTAGTATGTAACGCACATCTTTACGTGCGCGTGTTGCCGATTACTTGTTTGTACGTTATACGGGCAAGCGCGTTACAAGCACTTCGCAAAGCCCTGCGCTAGTGCGCGTTTGACGTACATACGCCACGGCGCAGCCGTGCGAACGCATACGCGCGATCCTTGTTGCCGCGTTGAAACGGTGGCCACCGTGATGTCAGCGGGAAAACTCATGCCGGCTTGCGATCCAAATGCCCGGTTCTGCGACCGCCCCACTATTTCGAACGGACTGCGCAACAGTGGATCCAAGGCAAGATAAAGCTCCGGCCTGTAAGCATCGACTCGGAGCGTTAGCCTTCCCGCGACAACCGGTCGGGCTGAATTTGCCAGGCGCGCAGCGACCGCGGAACGATCGCGGCTGTTGTCGGCCAAACGTAGCGCGACTGTTTGAGTAAGAAGGAGCACGCCGGCAACGACCAACGCCGCCCGTGGCGCAGTCAAACGCGCCCGCGGCATGTACGCGGAAATGCAAAGAATAATCGCGGCCAGGCATGGAATGAAATAATGCGAGTAAAAGCGCGTTCCAACAAAGGCACCGGCCAGCATTGCCGCGGCGAAAACAACGCCAAACTTCTGCGCTTGCGTCGTCGGTTTGCGCAGTATCGCCAGAAGTATTACGCCAAGCGGTGCAACGCCGGAGGCTACTGCGCCGCCCCAAAGATTTTCAAGCACCTGCCACACTTCCGCAAAACGATTCAGGAAGGGAATGCGATGGTGCACTCGGGCTGCGGGCGGCGCCGATGCGTAGGCTAGCCAAGTGCGCATCAACGCCGGGACGTGCGCCGGACCCGCGATCGAAACGACTACCGCTACAGGTATGAGAATTGCGCATGCACTCATAATCAAAACGCGCAGCGCCCGGTTCGGGCGCAGAAGAATGGATAGCGGCAACATCGCAAGCAATGACGGAATCCAAAATAGTGTTGCTGTCCCTACCAACGCTCCGGCCACGAATGCGGAGTTTCTGTGTGCCGCAAGTATTGCAGCAAGGAGCAGGGGCAATGCGTACGCCTCGGTCGTGTTCAGTGGAAATACGACGCTCAAGAACAACGTGAGTATTGCGGCCGCCGCCGCACGCATGCCTAGCGCAAAGTCGCGCATAACGAGAACGAGCAGACCCGCTGAGGTTAGTGCTACGAACGTTTCCGCTACAGCGTGAAGCGCGTATCGATCGCCGAAAAGCACTTGCCAAAGTGCGTTGACGTAGTAGATACCGGGAAGCTTGTCGTCCCACACGTCGCGATACAGAACCTGGCCGCGCGCTATTGCACGGCCGCAATATTCGAACAAGGCATTATCCGCGGTGGGAAACGCGCCTTGAATCGCCACCCCGGCTGCTCCGCACACCAAAATAACGCTTAACCATACCGGTGAAAGCGGAATAGGCACGCGGCTCTTCACCACATCGCGCATGCGGATGATTGCGCAACGTTCGCTTTATCGCCCTGCTCTCTGGTGCTGGAGGCAATCGTCTCCGCACGGCTTTGGTCCTAGGACGTTCTTCCCGCTGAGCGACCCCTGGCAAGATGATAGGATCGTTTCAAACCGTCGTGAGGTCGAGGCACTTTGCGCAAATACTTGCTCGCGGTTTTGGGTGCACTGTCGTCTTTGACGGCGCTAAGCCTCGCATCTGCATCTGAAAACGGCCGCTTGGATTGGTCGACGTACGGGTTTACTTACGGAAACACGCGGCACGTCGATCTCGATCAAATCAACCGCGCAAATATTACGCGGGTCGTTCCGGTGTGGCGTTTCGTCCTCGGTTCACATGAGCGGGTCGAGTCAACGCCGCTGGTCGTGCGCGGCACGATGTACGTCACGACGGGCTTGGGCAATAACGTCATTGCACTGGACGCAAAGACCGGCCGTGAGAAATGGCGCTATCGTCCGGCACTCGGGTTTCTTTCGATCTGCTGTGGCGCCATCAACCGCGGCGTTGCGGTAAGCGGCGAGCGAGTATTTTTTGGAACGCTGGACGGCCAGCTCATTGCGCTCGACGCGCAATCGGGAAAGCCGCTTTGGCACGTATACGTCGGAAATTCGAGCCAGGGTTTCAGTGAAACGATGGCGCCCCTAGCTTGGGACGGCACGGTCTTTATCGGAAGTTCCGGCAGCGACAACGGTATTCGCGGATCGGTAACCGCGTATCGTGCTGCCGATGGGAAACTGTTGTGGCGATGGTACTCCGTTTCACCGGGCTGGGAAGGTGTGTACGCGGAACAAGCGCATGGGCTCTCGCTTCATCGTGACATTGCTCGCGAAAGGCGGGACGCTGCCAAATACAAAAACGCGTGGGCACGAGGCGGGGGCGCGGTGTGGATAACGCCCGCCCTGGACCCTGGAAGCGCGACGCTCTATGTCGCTACGGCTAATCCGGCTCCGGTGTTCGACGGTGCGGTGAGGCCGGGAGACAATCTCTACACCGACAGTATAGTTGCGCTCGATGCGCGCAGCGGAAAAATGCGCTGGCACTACCAGCAAACACCGCATGATATTTGGGAGTATGAGCCTTCGAGCCCACCGGTGTTGTTCGATGCTACCGATAAACGCGGAAAACGCATAGCTGCGGTTGGCGAAGCGGGAAAGACGCGCTGGTTTTACGTCCTGAACCGGCGCAACGGCGAGCTCGTTCGACTTTCTTCAGGTCTTGGCCGCAACGCAAATCTTTATGAGGACCCGCCCGACGCTAACCACGGACAACAGCTGCCGCTGCGCGGATCGATTGGGCCAGTGGCCTACAACCCGCACCGGCATCTTGCATTTGTGACGGCCATCGATCGATCGATACCAAACCGGTGGCGCGAGTTCATCGCCGCGATCAACGTTGATACCGGCGGGTATGAGTGGAGCAAGATGCTGACGATGCCGCATGCCGATTTTATGGGCGACCGTTTGCTGGCAGGGAGTTTATCGGCGGGCGATCTTGTATTCGTCGGCAGCGTCGACGGCAATTTATTTGCGCTGAACTCGGCAAACGGCGAGGTCGTTTGGCGATATGCGCTCGGAGGCCACGAAGAAGAAGACCTAAATGCAAATCCGGTAGTGCGCCTGGCTCACCGCATGCGAGACTGGCTTCTACCGATGAAGCGCAGCATTTTCCACCAAGATCCGCCTTCTGCCGACTCAGCCAACGTAGATACAAATCCGATTGCTTATGAAGAGGCCGGACGGGAATACGTCGCCATCGGTTTTGATGCCCAGCCGGAGAAAGCTATTGGAGGCGCAACGCTTTGGGCGTTTGCGCTAAAGCGGCCGTGAACATCAGCCTTTTGCCGCTAGAGGCATTGGTACGCACGAGCCGCGTCGATCACGCCGATTGGAACTACCGGCCATTTCTCGCTCTGGTCATGCGCCGGCGCTTTGCTTTGGCGCTCGCCCTGTTGCGGGGCAAGAACCTGAATCGCGTTCTCGAAGTCGGCTTCGGCAGCGGTATTTTCATGCCCGAGCTCGCGCGCAGGTATCCGCACGTTTACGGCATCGATGTGCACGAACAGGTCGCCCTGGTGCAAGAACGGTTACGCGAGAGGAATCTCAACGCGGTTCTCTCGCGGCAAGATGCATCGGATACGAATTTCCCGGACGGTTTCTTTGACGGCATCGTGTCGGTGAGCGCGATCGAGTTCATCGAAAACATTGAATCGGCGGCGCGGGAATTTTTCCGCGTTCTCTCTCCGAACGGCTGCATGATTGCCGTCATGCCTGGCAAATCGCCCGTGCTGGACTTCCTCCTTCACGTATCGACCGGCGAAGACGCACAGTCGGACTACGGAGACCGCCGCGAACGCGTGCTACCGGTGATGCTGGAGTACTTTAGCATAGTACGCAAGAGACGTTTTCATCCGGTGTACACGGCGTACGAATTCATTCGCCGGGGTTAGTGCAATGCTGAAGTACGCAGTCATTATCACGGCGACGGCCTTCAAGGCATGGCAGTTGGCGTGTATTCAGAATCTGGAACGTTCGGGGTTAGCGCACTTAGCGTGTATTGCGGTTGTGGCGCAGGATTTCTCAAACCGCACCGGCGAGCAATTCTGGAAAACCTTGAATGCCCCGACTCAATTACCGGTAGAAGTGCCGGAGCCGTCAATAGAGTTGTCTTCCGCGGCTTGCAGCGAGAAGTTGCGAAGCCTCGATTTGGACTTTTGCTTGCTGTTCGGCGCCCGTGAATTAGGCCTCGACCTTACAGACGCAGCAAAATACGGCGTATGGTATTTCGCGCACACGGATCTCACCCGATTTTCGTCCGACGTACCGGGCTTTTGGGAAATCTATTACAATCATGACGTAACCGGAGCGATGCTTTTGAAAATTGCAGACCGCCGGACTGCGGGCGTGGTTCTTAGATCGGGCTACTTTCCCACCCGGCACGATTCGCTCCAGGAAAACGTCGACGCGGTATTCGCATCGATGCGCACGTGGCCTGCGCTGGTGTGCAAAGACATCGACCAAGGCTCGCACCTCTATTTTAACGACGCGCCGGTCGCGTGTCCGTCGACACATTATGAAGCGCCCAACCGCCAGCAAATGCTCGCCGTTGCGCTTTTGCGAACTAAAGACCGGCTGATCCGCGGCGTCGGAAGAGAATTCTATCGTGAGGATTGGAATGTCGCACGTCTGGAAGGTGCGCCTAACGAGTTCATCGGACGGGACGCGCGTGCTTGCGTCCACTATGTATGGCCTTATAAAAAAGAGCTGTACTTGGCGGATCCTTGGGTTATATCCCGTGATGAGAAGACGTACATGTTTTGCGAAGAGTTCGATTACCGGACATACCGCGGACGTGTAGTCGTTTCAGAGTTTCCACCGTCGGGATCATTCCGGCCGCAGCCTGCAATAGAAGAGCCTTTTCACCTGTCCTACCCTCAAGTCTTCGAACACAATGGCGCGTTGTTTTGCGTTCCCGAATCGGCTGAAACTAGGAAGGTGTGCCTCTACCGGTCGATTGAGTTTCCGCAGCGGTGGCAGAAGGTTCATACGCTCATCGACGGCTTTAGCGCCGTAGATAGTACGCTTCTGCAGTACGACAATAGATGGTGGCTTTTCTGCACGAGCAGCGAGGCGGCGTACCGCGGCTTCAATTCTCATCTGTACATTTGGTACGCCGACGATTTATACGGAACGTGGCGGCAGCACGCGAGCAATCCGGTAAAAATCGACGTCCGCTCGTCACGCCCCGCCGGTCCCTTTTTCACGCATGGCGAGCAGTTGGTCCGGCCGGCACAGGATTGCTCGCGTACGTACGGCAGTGCAATCCGGCTCAATAGGATTGACAAACTGACGGAGAAAGAGTTCAAAGAAACCGTTGTCGGCGTCATAAGACCGCCGGCCACGCAGTACAACCAAGGCATTCACATGATCTCGTGCGCCGGCGATTGCTGCATTGTCGACGTAAAGCGATGGGCGTTTCATCCTCGAGGGATTGCGACCGTGCTTAAACGCGCGACGAAGGCTTTTGTGCTCAGGGCCGGCGTTCCGGCCAAAACCTTCGAATCGCTGAAGAAGCGGTATCTTTAGCGCGACGCGACGACGAGATATCTGTAGTCTGGAGGCGTCTCTCCCCACAATTCCGGGTTCATCAATGGCTGGAACGTAACGTCCTGCATGCCATGTCTCATAAAGAACTGTACGAGCCGGTCCGCCTCAGGACCGCCGGAAAACGGCAATTGCGCGTCGATGCGTTTATACTTTCGTGAATAGAGCCGCCAATGACCCCGACCCGCTAGCCGGCAGAGAAGCGCTAACGCACTTTCGACTATCGTTGCGGCGGTTGCTCTCAACGGTCGCGAATACTCTTTCGCCAACGCTTCGTTGTACGCGAATTTCTCTTCGATGGCCGCAAGGCGTCCCCCGGGACGTAGCACTCGCATCCACTCTCGCACGCCCGTCACGGGATCGGGGAGCGTCCAGATGACATGACGCTCCACGATGAGATCGTAGGTTCCATCCGGATCGGTCAACGCAGCTGCGTTTTCGACGCGGAAGTTGACCTGCAAGTTTGCTCGTGCGGCTTTTTGCCGCGCAAGTTCGATCATCTGCGGTGAAAGATCGATGCCCGTCACACTATGGCCCAGCTCTGCGAGGAGCAGCGCCAGAAATCCGGTGCCGCAGCCGGCATCGAGTACTCGTCGTGGAGTGGGACCGGCTAATTGCGCGAGCAAGTCGAGCCAAGCTTTGCGCTGTTGCTCGCTGTGAAGACCGTGGCTAAGGTCGCGATCGAAACTCGCAGCACGCCAATTCCAATGATGCCGGATGACCTCGGTAATTTCATCGT
>CAZRQS010000002.1:37743-46872 GCA_964602255.1 uncultured bacterium
AAACTCGCAGCACGCCAATTCCAATGATGCCGGATGACCTCGGTAATTTCATCGTATTTGTGCTGCGACAGCATCATTGCAATAGCTTGCCATGCGACGCAGCACTGGCGATATGGTCGAAAGGCCCCCTTCTAGTGCCGGCGTTTGAGCCGGGGTTAGGAACTACGCCCTAATGTGCAGACCAGGCCGCCTGTTATGCTAAGAAAGCTTCGCAGTCTGCAAGCGAAGCGGGGGTCGTAACTGTGGCGATCAGCGTTGGGGACCATGTCAAAAGTTCTAGTTCGGAGTGCTTTGCAAGCGATGCTAACTCTGCCGACTTTCTGTATCTGGACCAGAACGCTGTGCTCGCCGCCGGCGTGCTTGACATGCCCGCGGCGATGGAGGCAGTAGGAGAAGCGTTTGCCTTATACGAGCTCGGCAAATGCCGCCAACCGTTCAAAGTTGTGTTACGCGACGGAGATACCGCCGAGTGCGAGGAGTATGGGCGCTTTAACGGACTTTTCGCCATTATAGGCAGTCCGCCGCGTGCGATGGGCGTGAAATGGATTGGCAGCTTTCCTCATAATCGCGATATTGGATTGCCGCGCGCTAGCGCTCTGTTGATCCTCAACTCGCCGGAAACGGGCTTCCCAATCGCTTTGATGGACGCAACCATTATCAGCGCAATGCGCACGGGCGCAGTAACGGCGCTCGGGACCAGGTTTCTCGCGCCTCGCGCCGTTCACAAAATCGGCGTTGTGGGCGCGGGCGTGCAAGCGCGTACGCAGATTCTTGGGCTCATCACCATCTTGCCGCACGTGCAAGAGATTTCCGTTTACAACCGCACGCGCGAACATGCGGAAGAACTCGCGCAGGAGTGCATGGAGCGATGGAACGCGCCGGTCGTGGTCGCGGATAGTAAGGCAAAGGCGCTCGGCGACGCGGACGTGGCGTTGACGATCACGACTGCTCTTGAGCCGCTCGTGTCTAGCCGGGATATCAAACCCGGAGCCCTCACAATACAGCTTGCGGGGCATGAGTGTGACTTCGATCTCGTTTCGCAATGCGCAAAAATCGTCGTAGACGATTGGGATGTTTTGAAGCACCGCGGTATCATTACTCCCGCAGTCATGCACACGCAGGGACTGCTGAACGACGAAGACATCCATGCGACGCTCGGACAATTGATACTCGGCCGCAAGCCCGGTCGTGAGAGCGAATCGGAACGCATTCACTTTGCTCACATGGGAATGGGCATATCCGATGTGGCACTCGCATTCAGCGTCTATCAGCGCGCGCTCAAGAGTTCGATCGGACAAACGCTCTCACTTTGGAGCAAACCGCTGTGGGCATAGCCTGACGGCATCGCATCAATGCTCCGGCGTTTGAGATGAATACACGCGTGCCGGTCGTCGTGCTGTACCGCGGAGGAAACGGAGCCGTCGCTATTGCTCGTACACTTGGCCGCCTCGGCGTTCCGGTCTACCTGGTTTCAAAAAAAAAGGCCTCCGCCGTAGAGCATTCGCGATACTGGGCCGGCAGGTTCTGGTGGGACTTTTCCGCGCCGCACGCTGATACGTTGCAATTTCTGCTCAGCGTTGGCCGGCGTATCGGAACGCGAGCCATACTCCTGACGCTAGCCGATTGGGCCGCGATCTTCATCGAGCAAAACGCGGATGCGCTCCGGGAACGGTTCATTTTGTCTCAAAGCCGTCCGCTCGCCGTTCATCTGCTTTCAGACAAGTGGCAAATGTTTTTGTTGGCGAAAAAATACGGCATACCCACGCCGGATGTGACGTATCCCCGGTCCCGTGACGAAGTGCTGCAACTTTTGCGGACGGCGCATTTTCCGTATGTCATGAAAGCGGCGGATCCATTTCTGCCGCATGTACCATCCATGGAGATCGTGTATACTGCACGGGATCTTTTGCAGAAATTCGACCGCGAGACTGCGCTTGGTCCTGCGAACCTCATCCTTCAAGAATATATTCCCGGTGAGGCCGACAGCGTCTGGATGTGCAACGCGTACTTCGGCCGCGCGTCCGAATGCCGCGCGATTTTCACCGGGAAAAAATTACGCCAAGTCTCGGCCACGGGTATCGCCTCTCTTGGTGTTTGTTTACGTAATGACACAATTGAAGCATCAACGAAGGATCTCATACAGGCCGCCGGCTATGAAGGCGCCCTGGATGTGGGGTATCGTTACGATGCGCGTGATGATCTGTACAAGTTACTTGACGTGAATCCGCGTGTCGGCGGTGCATTTCGTCTCTTTCGAGCGACGAACGGTATGGACGTCGTGCGTATTTGCTATCTCGATTTGACGGGCCAGCCTATTCCTGATACCTCACCGTCGATTGGACGCAAATGGATGCTCGAGGAAGACATTTTCTCGGCACTGAGCTCTGCGCGTAGCGGAAAACTCACATTCAAGCAGTGGTTACAATCGTTGCAAGGGATACGCGAGACGCATTGGTTTGCGGCGGACGATCCCGCACCAGGCTTCGTATGGCTGTGGAGAACGCTCTGGGAGCTGTTACGCACGAAGATGAGGCGGATGGTCTTGGTGAAGGGTTGAGACCTTTTTCTCTACCCGAGCCGCACAATAGCGATGTAACGTTGAATTAGCTACCGGCGGGGCTTTTTCATGATGCAGCGTAAGTCCGTTGTACTCGCACTCATCATCTCCGGTTTGTTGACAGCCTGCCAGGGCGGCTCGCATGGTGCTTTGCCTCCAACGAGCGTCAGCCATCATACACAAGCAAACGCGGCTGCCGCTTCCGTCGTTCAATGGAATAGTAGCGATGCATACGCGGCGAGTTCAATCGCCGTCGTATTTCCCAGCGCTCCTGCCGTCGGTGATGTGCTCGTCGTAACATTTTGGAACAACGGGCAAAATAGCGGCGCCGCCAATACGTATACGCCGCCGGGGTCATGGTCGCTGGTCGATCAAAATGTTTCGCATACGTTTGCGGGATACCAGACGTTTTCGCACATAGTAGCCACGGGCGAGACGAACAGGTATGTGTTCACGCCGCAGACCGCGCAACGGGAAACGGTGTGGATCGCTGTCGATGTCAGTAACGCTTTAGGCGTAGACAAGGGCGCGAATGCCTACATCTCCGGCGGCACGTCGTATACCACACCCACAGTAACGCCTTCGCAGACGGGCGATTTGGCCTTGGCTTTTAATCTGCCGTTCACCGGCAGCGCGTTGACGTGGTCGAATCCCTCGACGTGGACATTCGGTATCGGCCCCACAACGACGTGGCGGGGCGAGTCGCTATACCAGTCGCTCTCAACGAGCGCGCCTGTTTCCGAAAGCTCGACGCTTTCTGCTGCGGCTCCAGGCTTTTCCGCGATCGTATTGCTCTCTACGTCGGGCGCTCCGCCACCACCGCCGACACCGACACCGGTACCGGTCGGTAATCCACCGTCTGTATCTCAATGGACGAACAGTTCAGCATATGCTCCCAAGACAATTGCTGTTTCGTGGCCTAATGCGCCCGCGACGGGAGACTTGCTTGTTGTCGCATTTTGGAACAACGGCCAAAACACCGGCGCGGCAAACGTGTATACGCCGCCCACGGGGTGGACTCTGGTCGATCAAAATACGGCTCACTCGTTCACCGGCTATCAAACCTTTTCGCACGTTGCCGGTGCCGGGGAAAACAACAGCTATATCTTCACGCCCGCAACTCCGGTGCGATCGCACGTCTGGATCGGCGCCGACATCACCAGCGCGGGTCCGATTGAAAAAAGCGGAAATCTTTACATCAGCAACAGCACATCGTACACCACGCCCACACTGACGGCGTCGCAGAAGGACTTGGCCGTAGTTTTCAATTTGCCGCTTACCGGCAGCGCTCTCACGTGGACGAATCCATCCGGCTGGACACTCGGAACCGGACCGACGGGTACATGGCGCGGCGAGTCGGTATTCCAAGCGTTAACGTCACCCGGAGCAATTTCGGAAAGTTCGAAATTGTCTGCAGCAGCTTCGGGATTTTCCGGCATGGTGCTTATCGTTCCGTCTGCGCCGGCCACTCCCTCACCGGCGCCGGTCTACGCGGATTGGCCGACCTTCGGTGATACTTTGCAGCGAACGGGCTTCAATGCAAACGAAGCGACACTCTCAGCGAGCAGCTTGTCTTCGGGTCCATTGAAACTCGCTTGGCAGGCGCCGGTGGATCTCGGTGCTGCAATTACGGCGCAGCCTATACTTGCGACGAACGTTACCGTGCAAGGGACGCCGGCAAACGTGCTGTACGTCGGCGCAGAGAACAACGTGTTTTACGCGATAAATGCGGATTCGGGCACCGTACTTTGGAAGAACACGACGCTTGGAAGCGCGTTATCTACCAACTGCACCGATCTCCCAAGCAATCAATTTGGAATTACGGAAACGGCAACGTACGATAGAAACGCCAACGCGGTCTACGTTGCCGATGCCTCGGACAACGTCCACGCTTTGGACATGACCACGGGCGTCGAGCAGTGGTCCGTCAACGTGCTGTTCGATCCGAATAGCAACACGACCGTGGGAGTTCCAGCGCAAGATCACATTTACGGAGCGCTGACGTTCAATCCCGCGAACGGCATGCTGTACGTTGGAACGGGAAGTCTTTGCGACATCGAACCATGGCACGGCCGGATTGTGGCCATCAACACGTTGACGCACGCTGTCGTTGCCGCCTTTTTCCCGGGAAGATCCGGTTTGGGAAAGACCGGAACGGTCTACTGCGGCGGTGGAATATGGGGCATGGGCGGAGCCTCAATCGACGCGACGACAAACGACGTGTTCGTTGCGACTGGAAACATGGTCACGACTGCAACAAACGGATGTACAGCCGATCCTAATGGGGAGACCTATCCGTACGGAGACTCGATCGTGCAGCTCGATCCGCAGCTCACTTACATTTCCTCCGATCCCGCAAGCGTTGGCGGCGTGAAAGCTTCGGGCGATTCCGATTACGGTGCTACGCCAATGCTCTACGCGGAATCCGGGTGCACGAGCGAGCAACTGTCCGCGAAAAACAAGAACGGCTACTTGTACACCTACGCGGTCGGCACGGCTGGAATTACCGCCGAACAGCAATTACGCATCGGCAACACAACGAGCGAGGGACAATTTATCGGTGTGCCGGCCGTCGATCCGCCGAGCGGCCTGGTCTTCGTCGGAAACCCAAACGCTAATGGAAACTACGCGCACGGACTCAACGCATTGCAGCCGCTGGCCGGCTGTGGCGGCTTTGGACTTGCGTGGAAAGCGAGCATCGGCGGTGCCAACGTCTCTGGTAATGATAACCAGGCGCCGACCGTTGCGAAGGGCGTTGTGTACTTTACCGATGGCTTAGATAATAAGCTTTGGGCGTTCAAAACGACCGACGGAACGCCGTTATGGAATAGCGGCTCGCTCATCGGATCGCCATGCACGACGTATGGTACGGCATGCGGCGTGTTTTCAGCAGCTACCGTTGACGGGCGTGTATTCGTGGGATCCTGGAATCACAAACTCTACGCTTTTGGCATATAAGCTACAGTAATCGCGCTAAGCGGTGCGAACTGCGGTGAGTTCGCTCGCCGGTGTTGCATCTCCGAGGATACGCACGGTAAAACCCGCTGAGGTCCAACGCTCGCGATCCAAAAAGTTCCGCGTGTCTATGAGGATCTTGCGGCGTACGAGCGGTGCTAGCGCCATGGGATCGATTGTGCGAAACACGGTGTGGTCCGTGATGAGCACAATCGCATCCGCATCCGTTGCTGCGTGTTCGAGCGTTTTAGAGAGCCTGTCCTCAAACTCCCGGGCAAGCGGGTCGTACACGGTAACGTTGTAGCGGCGATCTTGCAACAAGTGCAGCACAGCGCTTGCGGGGCTCTCGCGCGTGTCTTCGACGTCCGCTTTATAAGCGGCGCCTAGCAGCACGATGTTCGCAGCTGCGCGGTTTACTGCAATCGTCTCGTCCACGAGCCGCGCAACCGCATGAGGCATGCGTTCGTTTACGCGGCGAGCGGTTTGAATGAGTTCAGTCAGAAATGGATTCTTGCTAGCCAAAAAGTTCGGATCCACCGGAATGCAATGACCGCCCACGCCAGGGCCGGGTTTGAGAATATTCACGCGAGGATGTTTGTTAGCGATGCCGATGACTTCCCAAGCATCTACGCCGAGCGCTTCGGCTAGCAGCGCAAGCTCGTTGGCGAACGCGAGGTTGACGTCACGAAACGTGTTTTCAACGACCTTTACGAGTTCAGCGGTGAGGCAGTCGGTGAGCGATATCTCACCATCGCAAATCGAAGTGTACAGATCGCGAACGTGCTGAGCATCGAGCGGGCGCCGTCCGCCGATGACCCGGGCGTTGTGACGCAGCTCGTGCACAATTGCACCGGGGATAACGCGTTCAGGACAGTGTGCGATGTACATGGTGTCCGGCGATTTCCCAACCATCTCCAGCGCGCGAACAACGATATCTTCAACCGTTCCGGGCGGAACCGTTGATTCCAAAACGATCAGGTTGCCGGCATTTGCTCGGGCCGCAACCGCATCGGCGGCTTGCTTGACGTAATGGAGATCCGGTTTGTGCTCGTGTGTGGGCGTTGGAACGCAAATGATGAACGCGTTTGCGCTAAGCGGCAGCGTCGAGGCAACCGTAAGGTTTCCGCTCTCGGTCGCGGAATGCGCGAGGGCGCGCACGTCAAGCTCGGCGACGTGGCTGCATCCGGAACGGATCTGCTCTACAACACGCTCGCTGGAGTCCACGCCGATCACGCGATGCCCAGCGCACGCCAACATCGCAGCAGTCGGCAGTCCTATGTATCCAAGACCGAGGACTACAACGTCCATGGGTACACGATACAGCCGTGACGCGAACGCTCCATAGGGTCGCGACGCCTGGGCAGTTCGTCCTAGCGTTCGGATTGGGCTTTTAGTCCCTCAAGCAGTCCACCGCGAAGCCGGTCCGCCAAACGCCATCGTGAGGCGCGCGATTTTGTCTCCCCGCGGAACGACGACGAACGTACCGCCGCGTGCTTCGGGTATGTCTTTCCACACGAACTCGGCGCACACGGATCCGCTCTTGCCTTTCCAACGCGTTACGCGAATCTCGTCGTCGGGCGCTTCGCTGTAAATGCGTCGCGCGATCGCGTCTTTGCCTTCGAACGGGCCCCAGTCAGGAACGCCTTCAAACTCGAGCACCGCGTCGTCCGCGAACAGGTCAATGAGCGGCGAAAAATCGCGGCTGCGAACGCCGGCGTTGTGCAATGCAACCAGACGCTCGAGAAACGTTCCTGCCTGGTCTTGCGTCAGGGAATCGCCATCCATCGTAGTAGTAGTAATTGGTGAACATCGCAGTCTCTATCCTCGCGCTCGCTTTGCAGGTTACACCGCCGCCGGCCCCTCCGGTGCTCGCCAGCCCCGCGCCCTCACCGTCTGCGACGGTAAGTCCGCCAGCGTCACCCTCACCCGCATCGTCGCCCGGTAATCTCACCGTCACGCCCGCGACGCTCAATCTGCACCCCTCGCAGACGCATGCCTTAACGGTTACCAACGCAACCGGCACCATCACGGCACAAACCGACACGCCGGCGATCAGTGTAAGCGTCGACCAGACAGCGAGAACGGTTGCGGTAAGCGCCTCACCGCAAGCCGGCCGCGCTATAGTCACTGTAAGCGACTCGAGCGGAGCAAGCGTACAAGTTCCCGTTCGCGTCGCATTCGATGCGGGCGTCGTGCCGGGGACAGTTACGCTCCGCGTTACGGGCAATCCGGTCGACACAACCTGGTTACAAGGCCAGGTACAGAAGGCAATCGCAAAATCGATACAGCTTCAGCCTGGGGCATCTCTGCGGACGCCGTCATTCACGCTTCCAGCGTTGTTCACTCCCGGTTCTGTTGCCGCTATACCGGTGGCTATCACTATCACCGGCGGCAATCAATATTTCGACGTCGTCAACGCGCCGCTCACCGTGGATTTGCAAAACGTGGACAGCTCGGCATTTGCACCGCCGTTTCTCTTTTACGACGACGATCCTGAACGGATTACCGGCGACGGCATCCTGTACCAAAATCAAGTGACGGCTGCGAACCCCACGCGCCTCTACTACTATCACGAGAATACGAACAATCAGCACCAACTGTTCGTCGTCTTTAGTGCGCCGTCAGGCCCGGCTACCGTGCAGCTCATCGACGCATCCGCCGGACCCAACATCGACGTGATGTCGGTCGGGCACGCGGTCACCCGCGATTTCCTTATGCAGAAGCCGCGCAATGAAGGCCTCGTCGTGGACATCACGCCGCAGACCCCGTTCGTCGCGGATCAATTTCTGCTGAACCGGCTCGACGGCGCCGCAGGCACAATCGGAATCCGGTTGCTCACTGGCGGACCGGTAACCGTCACCGTGCTTACGGCGCCGCCCGCCTCGGCTTCGGATCCGCCAGCGTCCTCGCAGGTTGCCGCACTTTTGGGTCAGCCGAAGTTGC
Organism: uncultured bacterium; assembly: GCA_964602255.1. Classification (GTDB taxonomy): domain Bacteria; phylum Vulcanimicrobiota; class Vulcanimicrobiia; order Vulcanimicrobiales; family Vulcanimicrobiaceae; genus CAZRQS01. Next base: position 46,199 of record CAZRQS010000002.1, read on the forward strand.
CCGGCGACGGACACCATCGCACGGGCGTCTTCAATATAACCACGTACGGCCAAGAGACCATTGCCTACACCGCCGGCGGCCCCGATGCGATGACGCAGTACGGCGCGCAGAGCCCGCCCTCAGCGGACCCGGCAAGTACCGGCCACGACTACGGCGAGTACGGAGTGCTGCGAACCCTCACGTTCGACGTAAACAATCCCTCCGGCCAGACCGCCACCGCCTACCTTTACGAGCGCCCGATGGGCGGCGTCGTGCGCAGCAGTTTCCTCGTTGACGGGACGCTCTATCAGGTCGGCTGCGCGCGGGTTCCGCAGCGGTATCTCATCGGAGCGCCGTTCGCGATACCGTCTGGCCAGACGCGCATTACCGTGCAGACGATGACCGACGGCGGGTCCGCCTATCCACTCGAAATCGGGCTAACCGCGACGCCGCCGTTGTCTACGACGCCGCCAATCAGTGCTCCCGACGGGTGCTTCCCGAAACCCTCGGCTCCGGCCGCCACGCCTGCCGCGTCTCCTGCTCCTTCGCCGTCCCCGCCCTCCGGATCGCCGCTGTTCGTACCCCAGGGTGAATCGACGGCGCGCCCACAATGACGGCTTGATGGCTCATTGAGGACAGTTCCCCTCATTTTGATGCCGTTTTGATGACCTTGTCGCCATCGCGGTGGCACAATT
>CAZRQS010000003.1:0-18351 GCA_964602255.1 uncultured bacterium
AGCATTTCGTATTGGGTGAAGCGTTCGTTCCAGCCGGCTTGGCGTGCGTAGGCGGCGAGTGCGCTTTCTTCCGGTTCGTTTAAGATAAAGAGCCGTTCGAATCCGCCGTTGCTGGACATTGCGTGGCTGAGTGCATTCAGTGACTGCGGATTTTCGGCGTCGAACTTGAGGATTTGCGCGAGTGCCGCATTGAAGCGAAAGAGCGCGTACGTGCTATTGCCGTTGCTCACCGCGCTTGAAACGGCACCGTTGCGAAGCGTCGCCGGTTCGCGCTGCCAGCATGGGCGCGCCGGTTCGGGCGCATCGAGGAGCTCGTCGGGATCGACGTACTTGAAACCGTCCGGCATCTGCGACTGCGCGGCAAGCGTTTCGAAGGAAAACAAACGCCGCGTTATCTCGAATCGCGCGTTGCCGTATACGCCGAGGGCGGGTGTATTTTCGCAGAGCACCTCCAGCGCAACCGTTTGAAGTCCGTGCTCGTGCGCCGTGCGAAGCACGTGCTCGATAAGCGCTTTCGCGTAGCCTTGCCGGCGGTACTGCGGAGCAACGCCGAACCCGCCAATCCATCCGCGCTCGCCGCGCACGCCCAGCAAAGCCGCTGCAACAACGTTTCCTTCGTCGTCGGACCATATCGGCGAGAGCGCCGGGTCCACGTCATTGAACGCGATGTGAAGGTGCAGTTGTTCGGGAGTGAAGTTGACCGGTAGAAGGTAGTCTTGAAACGCGGTGTTGAGCGCCGCCGCGCCATCGCTCATCGTCCCATCGGCAAATGAAGACTGGCGCACGCAGTTTTACGGTGGCAAAAGTTCGGCGGCCGCTGCACGGTCGACGTACCACGTCAACCGTCCGTTCGACGGCGCGACCACTTGAATAGGGTGGACCAGCGGTTCGTACGGCCCTTCACGCACGGCGTATAGTGCCGGTGCTTTCGTAAGGCCGGCGGTCGCGATGAGCACGTGGCGTGCATTGTTGATGACGACCGGCGTAAACGTTATCCGGTGCGTTTTGAGCTTTTCGACGTAGTAAGCGCGCACCAATCGCTGCTCGTCAGTGTGTGGATCGATGCCCGGAAAAAGCGAGGCGGTATGTCCGTCGGCGCCCATGCCGAGCATGATGAGATCGAAGCGCGGCGGGTTGCCCAGCATTTTTACCAGCAACGCTGCATAATCGGCGGCGGCTTTCTCCGGTTCATTCTCGCCATGAATACGATGCACGTTTTCGGGCGGAATGGGCACCTTCGAAAGCAGCGTATCGGCCGCCATTTTATAATTCGACTCTTCGCTCGTGGGCGGCACGCAGCGCTCGTCGCTGAAAAAGACGTGCACGTTCTCCCAATCGACTCGCTCGCGGCGCGGCTGATGCGCCAAGAGTTCGTACGCGTCCTTGGGTGTCGTTCCGCCGGCAAGTGCGACGTAAAACGCACCGCGCTGTTCTACGGCACTGCGCGCGTCGTCGATGAACGCATCGGCAACTGCCTGCGCGAGTTCCTTGGGCGAATCAAAAATCAGTAGTTCGCCGACCGCGCCTCTCACCGTTCGTGCTCCAGAAGACGATTCACCATATGCAACGTCTCCAGAAAGATATCGTTGCGCGGCATGAAGATCGCTTGCTCGATTAACGAGATCATGTCGACGTCGTGCAATGGAACGCAGCGCGGCGGACGATGCTGCTCACCCTCCACGGAAAGACAGATGAGGTCTTCGGCGCCTTCCTCGATCTCAGCACTGAAAATACTGCCGCCTGCGTGTAGCCGCGCGCGGTAGATGTGGCGCGGCGTACCGGTTTGCCGCAGCGCCATCGAAATTTTGCCGCCGACCGCGTTGCAGAACTCGTTCTGTCCGCAAGGATCCCATGAGAGCCGGCTCGCGAGCCACCCTACCAAATAATATGCTTCAGCCGCCGATCCGCTTACGACTTCCACGCGCGAGATGTGCGGAAGCTCAGCGGCCAAAACCGGGGCGTCGAAGAACTGCGCGATCATGTCCTGCCACGGCATTAACCGCAGGAATGCGAGATCGCGAATTTTCGGTTCGAGATCGGGGCTTTGCACCTGCAAGAGCTCGTGCAGCGGACCGCTGCCGCTATCCGTTGCGGAACTGAAAAGTATTATCGTGTCTGCGAGCTCGGCCAGCGCGGTGAACCGTGGATCGGTAAGGTGCGATCCGCCCCAAAGCAGTACGGTCCGCACACCCGGCACCAGCAGGGCGTGCGCGATCGACCGCAGTTCCTGCGGGGCGATATCTTTGACGGCCAGCTGAATTTCTTCCGATCGTGTGACGACCGTATCTTCAATCTCGGAGCAATGCGAACAGACCTGATGCTCTCGCTCGTCGTGCGCGAGCAGAATCGTGCGCGAAACGTTACGTTCCGCGAGCATATCGAGGCGTTCGGTCATCCGGTCGAGGAGATGCGGTTCGTCGACGTATGCGATGATGTTGAGCGAGGTCGTGGAGACGCCCGCGCGATCCCGCCGCCGCCGCGACAGCTCCTCGAGCAGTTGCTCTACGTCGACGACGCTCACAACGGCCGCCACCCCGGATTGAGTTGTGCCGCGGCCTCAGGGCCTTGGCTGCCGGCAGGGTAGTTCGGGAACGTGCGATCTTTGATCGATTGCCAAACCTCGAGAATCGGCATGACGATCTCCCACGCGCGCTCGACGGCATCCCAGCGGGTGAACAGCGTCGCATCGCCGCGCATCGCGTCGGCGATGAGCCGTTCGTACGCGGGCGCCGGTTGAACACCGAAGCCCGTTCCGTAATTGAAATCCATCGTCACGCTGCGGATGTGGTTTTTCTGTCCGGGGACTTTGGCGTTGAAGCGGATGGATATACCTTCATCCGGCTGGATCTTGATAACCAAAACGTTCTGCTCGATCGTGTCGCTGACTTCGCCGAAGAGCCGGTGCGGGATCGGATTGAACGTAATGGCGATCTCCGAGACCTTGCGCGCCAGCCGTTTGCCGCTGCGCAGATAAAACGGCACGCCGGCCCAGCGCCAATTGTTGATCTCCAGGCGCAGTGCGGCGTATGTTTCGGTATTGGAGTCCGAGCGGACGTCGGGTTCCGAGCGATACGCGGGCACGGGTTTGCCGTCGATCATTCCGGCGCCGTATTGTCCGCGCACGCTCATTTGGAAGACTTGTTCCGGAGCCGGCGGCGCAATGGCGGAGAAAACTTTATATTTCTCGTTGCGGATCGCATCGGCGTCGGAGCTGGCCGGAGGTTCCATTGCGACCAGCGCCAGCAAATTCATGACGTGGTTTTGGATCATGTCGCGCAGTGCGCCGGCGTTGTCGTAGTATGCGCCGCGGCCTTCCACACCGAGTGTCTCGGCCGCGGTGATCTGCACCGATTGGACGTAGTTGCGGCTCCAGATCGGTTCGAAAATCGTGTTGGCAAAGCGCAGCGCCATGATGTCTTGCACCGTTTCTTTGCCCAGGTAATGGTCGATGCGGTAAACTTGGCGCTCATCGAAGACTTTTTCGACTTCCGCTTGCAGCGCTCGCGCCGACGCGAGATCCGTACCGAACGGTTTTTCGACGATAATGCGGCTCCAGCCGCCCGGGTTGTGAGCCGGATCGAGCTGTGCTTGTTGTAGTTGTGCGATGATCTTCGGGAAAACCGACGGCGGCGTGGCCATGTAGTACAGGCGGTTGTGCCCGCAGCCGAAGTTTTCTTCATACTCATCGAGCCGCTTCTTGAGCGCTTGAAAGTGTTTGGTTTCGTCGAAATCGGCCGCGATGTAGCTGATCCGCTGCGCGAGGTCGTTCCACAGCGATTCCTTGACCGGTCCCGAGCGTGAAAACTCGTTGACGCACTGCTTGCAGTATTCGCGGAACTCTTCGTCGGTGTACTGGCTGCGCGCGAAACCGATGAGACCGAAATTCGCGGGCAGTATGTCTTCCAAACGCAAGTTGTAGATCGCCGGCATCAGCATCCGTTTGAACAAATCGCCGCTTGCGCCGAAGAACACGATGGTCGACGGATCGGTGATGCGGGTGCTTTCGATACCCGCTCGCAGCGGATTAACCGAAACTTGCGCCTGGCCGTTACCGGTCGCGATGGGTGTGGAGGTCATTTCGCGGCCACTTCGGCTTTCACGGCGTGTCCGCCGAACTGATTACGCAACGCTGCGACCACTTTTGCGCTGTACGATTCTTCTTGCCGCGAGACGAAACGCGCGAGCAGCGCCATCGTAATCGCCGGTGCCGGAACGCTCTCGTCGATGGCGGCCTGCACCGTCCATCGTCCTTCGCCCGTATCCTCCACGTAGCCGCGTATGCTCTTCAAATCCGGATCTGCTTCGAACGCGCGCACGGCGAGATCGAGCAGCCATGACCGGATAACGCTCCCGTAGCGCCAGATTGAAGCAACCTGGTGCAAATCGAAGTCGAACTGCGACTTGCGTAGAATTTCGAATCCTTCGCCGTACGCTTGCATGAGGCCGTACTCGATGCCGTTGTGCACCATTTTGGAGAAGTGTCCGGCGCCTGCAGGCCCGACGTGCGCGTAGCCGCCTTTCGGCGCAAGCGTCAAGAAGATCGGCTCGCATTTCTTTACGGCGTCGTCGTCGCCACCCACCATCAGGCAGTAACCTTCCGTCAAACCCCAAACGCCGCCGCTGGTCCCCGCATCGACGAGCGACACGCCTTTGGCCCTGCATCGCTCGTACGCTTCGAGTCCTTCTTTCCAGTTCGTATTGCCGCCGTCGATGATGATGTCGCCTTTTCCAAGCAGACCGAGCAGCTGATCGATGATGTCCTCGGTGACTTTCCCGGCGGGCACCATGATCCACACCACTTTCGGCGCCCCGTCGAGTTTGGATACGAGTTCGGACAACGTGCTGCTGCCGGCTGCGCCGGACGACGCCGCTTTTGCGACGGCAGCGGGAGTGCGATCCCACACGACGACGTCGTGTCCGCCTTGCAGCAGCCGCGTTGTCATGTTCGCACCCATGCGGCCGAGTCCGACCATTCCTAGTTGCATGTACTCTCCTACCTACGCCTTTGCCGTTAACGCTTCGTCGATTGCGCTGCTGAGCGCGCGCAATCCCGCTTCCAAATCGCCTTTGATATGGACGCGAACGCCGCGGCGTTTGCGCTTGTCGAGCGACTGGAGATCGCCGAGCGCTTGGGCGGCGATGAGAATCCGAAATCCGGCGTTCATTCCCGGAATCGGCAAGTCGAACGGCGCTTCGTACGTGATTTGCACGAAAACGCCGTTGTTCGGGCCGCCTTTATGGAATTGACCCGTCGAGTGGAGGAAACGAGGCCCGAAGCCGACGGTCGTCGCGGACTTGCGCGCATCGCGAACTTTCAGGCGCATTTCGTTGAACGTCTCCATGTGCTGCTCGTTGCGAGCAACGTACGCGCAAAACGCAACGTAATCGCCCGGCCGCACGTTGCCGAAAAGTCCAGCGAGCGCACTTGCCGGGTCGCCCGCCGGTAGATCGGAACTGCCGGAGAAGAACGAGACGTCCATCACGTCGTTGCTCGCCTTCACTTCCGGAAGTTCGAAACTGCCTTTGGTCGCGTACTCTTGCAGCAGCGCTTTCGTATTGTCTTTGGATTCCTGAACGTTCGGCTGATCGAACGCGTCGATCTGCAGTACCGATCCGGCTGCTGCGGTCGCGATTTCCCACAGATAGAACTGTTCGCCGACGTCGTAGTTGTCGTTCATCGCCAAACGAATCACCGGATGTCCGGCCGCTTCGAGTGCGCGCAGTTTCGCGTCGGTATCCGGCGCGGGATCCGGGAGGTTTGCGCCGACGTAGACGAAGACGCGATCGTTGCCGTAGACGCCGGGATCGCCGAGCGCCTCGCCCTCGACCGGGAGAATGCCTTTGCCCTCTTTCCCGGTCGACTCCGCGATGAGCTGTTCCGCCCACGCGCCGAACGCTTCTATTGAAGGATGCGTCACGATTGTGAGTTTGTCGCGTCCCGCCAGCGCCAGGCCGCCGATCGTAGCACCGAATTTTACGCCGGGCGCATCTTTGGTGGGAACGGTTTTATCGTTCGCCGCCATCGCGCCAAGACCGCGGTCGAGGAGCAGGTTGACGTTGTATCCCGCGAGCGCCGCAGGCACCATGCCGAAGAAGGAGAGCGCCGAGTAGCGGCCACCGATATTCGGGTCATTGAGGAAGCACGCGCGGAACCCTAACGCTTTCGATTCAGTCTCGAGCTGCGTGCCCGGATCGGTAATCGCTATGAAGTGACGGCCGCAATTGCTCGCACCGACCGTTTTTGAGACACGGTCGCAGAAGTAGCGGTAAAACGCGTCGGGTTCAGTCGTCGTGCCGCTTTTGCTCGCGACGATGAATAGCGTGCGTTCGATGTCGAGCCGCGATTCGAGTTCGCGGATCTGCTGCGGATCCGTTGAATCGAGAACGTGCAGCTCCGGGTACCCTTCGACCTTACCGAACGTTTGGCGCATGATGTCGGGCGCGAGCGAACTGCCGCCCATTCCGAGCACGACGACGTGCAGAAACTCCGCCGCAATTTCCTTGGCGAAGCTTTGCACGTTCGCGACCGATTCGAGCAGATGCTGCGGAATGGTGAGCCACCCGAGCGCGTGTTTGATGATCTCTTCGTGTGCCGGATCGCTCGTCCAGAGCGAAGGATCTTTCGCCCAGAGTTTTTTGAGGAAGTCGCGCTGAGCCAGCGTATCGAGCGCAGACGTATAGTCCTTTTGATTTTGTCCGAGCGAAAGCGCAACGCGTTCGGCGCCGGAACTGAGCTGGTTCTGCTTGTACACGATTGCGCCCAGCAGCGCAGCGAACGAATCGCTGAACGATTTCACGCCCTCCAGTTGCAACTGATGCATGACGTCGTAGAGCGAAATTCCGGCCTCGCCGAGCGCTCGAAGCGTAGTACGTGCCTCGTCAACGCCTTGCAGCACCGTGTCAGGCTGAATCTTGCCGTGATCGAGCAAAGCGTCCAGCGTCTGCGGCGGCATGGTGTTGACCGTGTTTCTGCCGACGACCGGCTCGACGTACATCAAATCGTAGTACTTCGGATTCTTCGTCGAGGTCGACGCCCACAACGGGCGCTGCACCCCGCCGCCGCGCGCTTCGATGGCTTTCCATTCCGGCGTGCTGAAGATCTCCAAGAATTTTTGGTAGGTCATCTTCAGATTTGCGACGCCGGTTTTGCCGAGCAGACTCTCGAGCTGCTTCTCGCCTTTGTCGATCCGCTCTTGGAGCAGTTTGTCGAGGGCGGTGTCGATGCGGCTGACGAAAACGCTGTTCACTGAGCGGATTTTATCGACGGGCAGTCCCTTCTCGATGCGCCGCTGCAGTCCGCGAACGTACGCGCGTGCCGTCTTCTCGTAGAAATCGATGGCGAAGATCAACGTGACGTTGATATTGATGCCTTCCGCGATGCATTCTTCAATCGCCGGAACGCCCTCGTTCGTGCCCGGTATTTTTACCATGAGGTTTGGCCGGTTTACGCGTTTCCAAAGATCCTTGGCCATCTCGACGGTGCCGCGCGTGTCGCGCGCGAGCAGCGGCGAAACTTCGAGGCTTACGAAGCCGTCGTTGCCGCCGGAGCCGTCGTACACCGGGCGGAAGAGATCGCAGGCATTTTGGATATCTTGGATTGCAAGCTCCCAGAAGAGCGCGCTTGCATCACGGCCGCTGCGCAGCAACGAGCGCAGCTGTTCGTCGTAGTCGTTTCCAGTACCGATTGCCTTCTCGAAGATCGTCGGATTGGAGGTCATCCCGCGAAGGCCCTTATCGATCAGCGCTTGCAGTTCGCCCGAGGCGAACATGCTGCGGCGCAGATTGTCGAGCCAAACGCTCTGTCCGGCGTCGAGCAGTTGTTGCAGTTGGTTTTGCATTCTCTCTCCTGTAAGTGACCTAGCGACGAACCGTTGCGAAATGTTCTTGCGCGAGCTCTGCGACGTGTTCGGCGGTGAAGCCGTACTCCTTGGCGATTGCGGAAGCCGGTGCCGACGTTCCGAAGTGATCGATGCCGAAAGCAAATCCGCGGCTGCCTACCCAGCGCTCCCATCCAAGCGTTGCACCAGCCTCGATGGACATGCGCGCGGTGATGTCGGGCGGGAGTATTTCGTCGCGGTAGCTTTGCGGCTGTGCTTGGAACAGTTCCCAGCACGGCATCGAAACCACACGCGCCTGCATGCCTTCTGCCTTTAACAACGCTGCAGCGCCGGTTGCCAAGTGAACTTCGGATCCGGTTGCGATGAGAATGAGATCGGGCGTGCCCTCAGTGTCACTCAGAATGTACGCGCCGCGAGCGACGTCGGCTTTGCGATCGCCCAAATACGGAACTTTCTGGCGCGTAAGAATCAGCGCCCACGGCCCCTCTTTGGCAGCGATCATGAGCTTCCACGCTTCCAGTGTTTCGAGCGCATCCGCAGGACGCACGACCATAAGGTTCGGTGTCGCGCGCATGTGCGCGAGATGCTCGATGGGTTGGTGCGTGGGTCCGTCCTCGCCCAAGAACACCGAATCATGAGTGAAAACATAGTATTCGCGAATCGTGTTGAGGCACGCCAGACGCACGGCGCCCTTCATGTAATCCAAGAAATTCAGGAACGTCGCGCCGAACGGCAAGAGGCCGCCGTGCAGCGCGATGCCGTTGTTGATGCCGCCCATCGCGTGTTCGCGTACGCCGTAGTGAATGTTGCGTCCAGCGTAGTTATCGGGTTGAAAATCGCCCTGATCTTTGAGGTACGTCTTCGTCGACGGATCCAAATCCGCCGAGCCGCCGACCAGTTCGGGCAACGCGCTTGCGATCGCGTTCATCACCATGCCGCCGGTGTCGCGCGTTGCGATGTTGTCGCCGTTCTCTTTGGTGATAACAGGCCAGGGAAGATCCGCCGGCACGTCTTTGCGCAACGCGCGTTCGAGTTGCGCCGCGAGATCGCCGTTCGCCGCTTTCCATTCGTCATACGTACGCTGCCACTGCGCTTCCAACTGCGCACCGTTCGCGCCGAGGTCGCGGTAGAAGCGCATGACCTCATCGGGAACGTAGAAGTCCGGCTCGAGCGGCCAGCCGAGTTTTTCTTTCGTGGCCTTCACGTCATCGGGGCCGAGCGGCTCGCCGTGCGACTTGAACGAATCTTGTTTGGGAGAGCCATACCCAATGTGCGTGCGAACGACGATGAACGAGGGGCGATCCGTGATCGCCTTTGCCTGCGAGATCGTCTTGTCCAGCACCGTGACGTCGTTGCCGTGGTGAATGTCGACGTATTCCGTGTGCCATCCATACGCTTGAAAACGCGCAAGGACGTCTTCGGTGAACGTTACATCGGTTTTTGCGGCAAGCGAGACTTTGTTGTCGTCGTAGATGGCGATGAGCTTGCCGAGTTTCAAATGGCCGGCCATCGACGCCGCTTCGGAGGCAATGCCCTCCATCATGTCGCCGTCGCTGCAATGCACGTACGTGAAGTGATCGATGATGTTTTGATCGCGGTTGTACGTGGCGGCCAGGTGCGCTTCTGCAATCGCGAGCCCGACCGCGTCTGCGAATCCTTGGCCGAGCGGGCCGGTCGTTACCTCAACGCCGGGCGTGTGATGCGCCTCGGGGTGTCCGGGCGTTTTGCTTCCGAATTGACGAAAGCTTTTGAGATCGTCGAGCGTCAGATCGTAACCGGTTAAATACAGCAGGGAGTAGAGCAGCATGGACGCATGTCCCGCGCTCAAGATATAGCGATCGCGATTGAGCCAGCCCGGATCTTTCGGGTTGAATCGCAAGTGTTTGGTCCACAGTGTGTAGGCGGTCGCGGCGGCACCCAGCGGCATGCCGGGGTGCCCCGAGTTCGCTTTCTGCACGGCGTCTACCGAAAGAAAGCGAATCGCGTTTATACGTTGCTCGTCCTCGCGCGTATTCGGCACAGGCTCTCCTTTAAAAAAAATGACCGCTCGCCCATTGAGGCGGGTTTCAGTGTCACTGTACCCACTACGCTTGGGACAGGTTGCTCGGTTGGGCGAGGGGAGTTCCAGGTTGCGGGCGTAAGCACAGCAGGCCTTCCTTTTCTATAGACGGGAGATTTGAAGTGTCAATGCAACGGCTCATTGTTCTCTCCACGGCACTTTTTGGAGCAGCTGTCCTTATGGTTGGCTGCGGTGGCGGCGGTAACAAGGCCGCTCAGCAGAGCACGGGAGCACCCGCGGCCGCAGCCTCACCGGCTGCCGTAGCCTCGCCTGCTATTGTGCCGGCGGCCGCCGGCAGCGCCACCGTTGCGCCGGTACCGGCTAAGCTCAACTGCGGAACAATGTCCCCGGTGTGGGCCAACACCCGCACACACGTGTATCACACAGCATCCGATCCGCTGTACGGACGCACGCGCCACGGGCAGTACATGTGTCCGCAACAAGCCGCGAGTGCGGGATATCATCCGGCGGGCGGGACGCATGCGCGCAAAGGACATCACAAGGCCGCGAGTCCGGGAGCAATGGCGCAGCCTTCGCCTTCTCCGTAAACACACGTCATGGATGTTCGCGAACTGCAAAGAGAAATAGAAGCCCTCATCGATCGTCCTGCTGAAGTTAAAGGGCGCTCAGGATACGCCGTCGATGAGGTGATCGCGGCGCTCGACGAAGGGCGTTTGCGCGTTTGCGAAGCGTCGAATGGGGATTGGGTCACGCATGCTTGGATAAAGCAGGCGATTCTGATGTACTTCGCGCGACACGATCCCCGCCTCATCGGTGACTCCAGTGGCCTGACGTTTTTCGATAAGATCCCGACCAAAACGAATTACGAAAAACTCGGCGCGCGCTGCGTACCGCCCGGTGTCGCACGATACGGCAGCTTTCTCGGTCGTGGCGCTATCTTGATGCCAGGGTACGTCAATATCGGCGCCTACGTCGACGAAGGAACGATGGTCGATACCTGGGCCACAGTCGGTTCGTGCGCACAGATCGGGAAAAACGTCCATCTCTCCGGCGGCGTAGGAATCGGCGGTGTGCTCGAGCCGCCGCAAGCGCAGCCCGTCATTATCGAAGATGGCGCCTTCATCGGCTCGCGCTGCATCGTCGTCGAAGGCGTGCGCGTCGAGCGTGAAGCGGTGCTGGGCGCCGGAGTGGTATTGACGGCGAGCACGCCTATCGTGGACGTTCGCGACGCGCAACCGCTCATCACCAAGGGCCGGGTTCCCGCCCGTTCGGTCGTGATACCCGGAACGATACCGAAGGATTTTCCCGCCGGTACATTCGGAGTTCCATGCGCGCTCATTATCGGGACGCGCACTGAGTCAACCGACAGAAAGACGTCATTGAACGCGGCGCTGCGCGATTTCGAGGTCGCCGTGTGATCTCCGCGCCGCTGCGCATTTCCCGGGAACGCATCATTGCCTACGGGGTGGCATTGACCGCTCTATGTTTGATTCAAGTGCGATTCGTGATCGCACAACAGTACGGAGACTGGAGCGCATTTTGGGCTGCCGGCGCGACAGCCGGGACGCCGAATCTTCTGGATCCGCATAACCACGCCGTGTGGCAAACCGCCCATCATTTGCTTACGACGATCTTTCCGTATCTGCCCGGCGCGGCGTGGTTCTTCGTTCCGTTTAAGCCACTCTCGCTTGTTGCCGGCTACGCGATCAACTTTGCTGTAATGGCGGCTGGTGCGGCGATCTCAGCCATCGCGGCCGCGCGTATCTATCGACTTCCCGCGATATTGGCGCTTATTTTGACATTCGCTTGGGCGCCGGTGACGGCAGCGCTTTCCACCGGACAGATCTCACCCGTCGGACTTTTACTGACGCTCGTTGCGATAGCCGGCATGGTGCAAAATGCTCCACTAAAGGCAGGACTTGGCGTTGGCGCGATGCTGTACAAATTGCCGTACGCTGTATTTTTTGCCGTGCTTCTGATTGTCCGCCGGCAGTTTACCGCGGTCGCGGTCGGTATTGCCTGCGCTATGGCTTGGTATCTGCTCAGCGTTGCTGCGACGGCAGGCGATTATGCGTGGCCGATGCATTACGTAGGCGCACTGCATGCGTACTTAGGACCGGACATCAAGTTCAACGCCGTAAAGACCATCAGTATTCCGGGTTTTATTTTGCGCGCCGGTGCACCACAATGGGTTGCTCTCGTGGCGGGCGCAGTTATCTTTGGCGCGGCTGTTCCGTTGTTACGGCGCGCGACCACACTGGAAGCGGCGAGTTTTGCGCCGCTGCTCGGCTTGGTCGCAAACCCGCATACCCTTCCGTACGACGTCGTTTTAGCGTTACCCGCGCTCTTTTATATCATGACGCATTGGCCCGAGCCGCTTCGCACGAGAAGTATTTGTCTCGTTTACCTGCTCGCGCCGTTGTGGCTGCTGAGCGGAATGATGTACTTCGATGTTCTTGCGGTTATTTGTAACGGAATTGCACTAGCCTGGATCGTGAAAGGATACAATGAATCCACGAGTCGGTCAGATCTCGATTTCGCTCATACGTGACATCGCGGCGAAACGCAAGCCCTCATCCATCGATCTAGGCCTGGGCGAACCTTCACTGCTGCCCAACCGGGCGCATTTCGAAGACGCGATGAAGTACGTCGCGAAAAACGGCATCCGTTACACGCTCAATGCCGGCGATCCGAACCTGCGAGAAGCGATTGCAAAGCGTTATGCGTATCCGAACATGGATGCAGCCGAGAATGTCTGCATCACGACGGGTTCACAAGAAGCAACCTATGCCGTCATCAAGACGATGCTCGATCCCGCGAAAGACGAGCTGCTCGTTGTAGAGCCCGCATTTCCATCCTACGCGAAAATGGCAGCACTGGAAGGCGTTGCGGCGCGCAGCGTCGCGATGGAAGAAGCCGAGGACTTTGCATTCGATGCGCAGCGTATTCTTCGCGCTTTGACTCCGGCGACGCGAATGATTGTCATCTGCTCTCCTTGCAACCCCACCGGCCGCGTCATTCATCGCGGCCAGGCTTCTGCGCTGAGCCAAGCACTGTTAGCACGTGGCGGCGAGCCGGTCTGGGTACTTCACGACGAGATTTACCGCGAGCAAACCTATATCGCCGATGCCGGCTACTTCGCGCAGCACTACCCCTATACGATTGTTACGAACAGCGTTAGTAAGAGCAATGCGCTCACCGGTTTACGGTTGGGTTGGGCAATAGCACCCCGCGAAGTCGCACCCTCGCTCGTTAAGGTGCACGCGTGGCTAACCTCGTGCGCCGACGCATTTGCGCAGCGCGTTGCGCTGCATATTTTCACGACGCCCGGCGCGATCACCGAACATTCGAACTGGTACGCGCAGCGCCGTGACGAGGTCGTGCAGGTTTTGAAGGAGAGCAGCCTTCGCTACATCGCTCCCGAGGGAAGTTTTTACGCGTGCGTGCGGCTAGCCGACGGTGCCGATTCACATCGAGTGGCGCTGGCGCTTGCGGAGCAGCAAGACGTCATCTGTATTCCCGGGGTTGCCTTCGGATCTTCGTTCACGAGTTGGCTGCGGCTAACGTGGGTCGGCGACCTTCAGTCCGTGCGTGAGGGATTACGGCGTATAGCGACTTATTCGCTGAGTGCTTTGGGTAACGGAGCGGAATAAGCCGCGCCGTTTTCGCGCCCTTCACCGAAGTCGTCAGGAAGATTCTTACTGCGGCGAATATGCGCGAATGCCGATGCAAATTCGGGCGTTTTCCGCAGATCGCCTGATGCCAGGAAGATATTCCATGCAGCCCCGCCGTTCGAAGTCGTTCCGTGGACGCGCCCGAGTCGCGAGGCCGTGCTGTCGAGCAGCGTCTTCAGATGGTCCAAAAGAACCTTTTCCGCCTCGCCGAGCGGTTCGGTGTGAGCAACGGCCGTGGAAAATTCTTCGATGCGTTGATAAAGAATATTTCCCGCTTCGCGAAACGCGTCGAAATCCTCGATCAGCTGCAAAAGTGCTTCAGGGTTCATGCTTTGGTTATCGGCAGAAATGCAAAGCGAGTGAACCGCTTTAACTACTGCTTAGCTACTGCGAGACAACCATTTGGGACTGACTACTGATAGTGACATTCGCAGGCATGAACGGCAAGAGAAAGTTGAACGGAAATGATGTTTGCACAGTGACCAAGCACCCCGCACGATGGCTCGTGTCGTCGCAACTGGTTCCGAACGACGACATTCCGGACCACGACGGTGTCACCGTCGGGACGACGAGTGGTGCCTGCCCCTGAACGAACGTGGTGATCTGCGCTTTGGACGCCGGGCAATCGGTTGCGCCGGACGCGCAATCAGAACCGCGGACGATCGCGTACCGCGTGCCCAGCCGCGCCGCATTCGAAAGCGTGTGATACGTGTAAAGCGCACGCCCGAAATCCACGATTCCGAACATGATCACCAGCAACGCCGTTGCAGCAAGTGCGAACTCAACCATACTCGCGCCGCGTTCGCCAAATCGGGCTTGCGCTTTGATCATTGCTGGCTAACCCGCATTATCGCCGTTGCGCCGACAGCGTACGAAGACGGAAGCTGCGGCCAACGAAAGATTGGATTGAACGACGCGCTCGTAATCACTTTCACGTACACGAGGCGATGATTCCCTGCGGGACTCGTGCAGTCTGTCGCTAAACAGTTGGGGGACGAGCCGGTGCCGGAACATTGACAGAAGTGCGAGGCAGTAGCTATTAAATTTTGGATATTGGACGGGTCGGGGTCGTCGTTCTTCGCGGCAGTTTGCATGCTGGCGTTGTCGTTCGCTGTAACGAGATTCTGTGCACCGTATGCCACGCCGGCATGAGCGGCGTTACTAACCATAATACTGATGTATGCAAAACGGCCCAGTTCGATCAGACCCAACAACAGCAGCATCAAAAATGGCACCAGTATTGCGAATTCCATCAGCGCTAAGCCGGCCTGAGCCGTGGGAAAAGACTTAGTTTGATTCATCTTTGAAGTCACTCTACGAGAACGGGCTTGGTGATGATCGATCCATTAGGCGGCGGTGAAGCCCCGGCCGTGTTGCCGTTCTTATTGAAATTGGCGCAACCGAAAACCAACACGGTATAACTTGCCGTGCTCTTGTTGTAATTTACGCTGCACACTTTGGGGAAGTAGAGAAGTCCGGTCATAGTCCCGTCAATCTTGTTGAAGTTCGGGTCCGTTGTGTTTGCGGGAACCTGGTAGAACAGCACGTTTTTGTAATTGCCACTTGTCGGCGCGTTCAAGTTAATAATTGATTTGTTCATAGCGAGCGTTCCGGAGCTCGTTACGTAAATCGTCACGCCGCTTCCGTTCAGAGTCGCCGAGTCTGCGTTAAGCCCGCCGTTGCCGCCTCCGGTGCCGTTTATTATGTACAACCCTGGGCTAAACGTGATCGTCTTACTGCTAACGTCAAGCGAGGTGTAACAACCTGGACTGATCGTACTGTTGTTCGCAGGCGAGAGCGTAGTGCATCCGCTAGCACTTGGCGGATTATTCGTAAGGTAATTGCATCCCGGGATTGCGTTGCACGGATCGGCTGCGGGCAGCATCGGTGCGGGTGACGCATGCGGAAAAGTCGCGCCGTTCGTGTTGGGTGCGCCACCCGCATACCCGATAAAACCCGCGTCGATGGTGGCCTTGTTCATGTTCGAGCCGGTGCCATTGTCCAGGATGCCGCAGCCAGGCATGCTAAGCTGGTTTTTGTTGAAATTGGAGCTCTGCGTTGGGTCTAGCAGATAAATGCAACCATTGTTGTTAGCGCTTACGAGACCGACCGCTCTTGTCGACACGCGCACCATACTCATGCCCGAAAATACCCGCTCGAAAAACTTAGGACGCACGGCGGTAATCAGTACCTCGACCGCGCTCATGTTGTTTATATATGGGCCGGCCTGAGGCGGATTTTGTACGGTGACGGTTACGCCATTTGCGCTATCGGTAAAGCCGTTCGATGATGCGTCGGCTTTCGCTGCGGCCGACGCGTTGTTGTTGTTGAGCTCCGCCGCGCCGGCGATCGCCGCACTGTCCGTCGCAGTCTGTTGAATGCGCTGCACAAAGCGGATGTAACCAACGTCCACGGCCAATCCCGCTGCAGCCAAAAGAAGCACAACGGCCACCGCAACAAGCGGCATAACCTGTCCTCGTTGACCTCCGCGCATTCTCATAATGCTACCTGCCAAGCCAAAGTACGCTTGCCACTCGTTTTTACGAACGGCTTTGCCTCTCCATGATCTACGCAACCCCCTGAGAAAAACTGAAGAACAAGCGGGCAGCCGTCTTTGGGACGTTTGGCACGCTTTTTTTAAGGTTCTTGACAAAATTGAGACCCGTTACCCACCGAATGCTCACAAGAAGTTAAAGCGCTCTTCGCTAGTGTTTCGCAGGTGATCGGCTACAGTAGGGTCATGTTCGGAAGAACGCGTCTACCTCGGTTGACGCCGCTCACTATTCGCCGCCCGCGCTTAGAGCGCTGGCTACAAGCCTATGCCCAATATCCGGTGCGTCTGGTTATCGCGCCGGCCGGGTGCGGCAAGACGAGCCTTCTTCTGAAGTACTGTGCCGAGAGCGATCGCGATACGCTTTATTACTCGTTACCGGAAGGCTGCGATGCGCACTACGTACGCGATTTGCTCAATGGCGCGTTTGAACTCTCGCCCGCTCAGTGTCGTGAAATCGTCGTCGACGAGATGGACAACGGCACGCCGGACGCTGTGGCAGAGCTCATGGGGATGGTAGAAGAAGCGCCCGAGAATATCACGCTGATCTATGTCGCTCGGTCGCGCGAAATGGTGGATGCTCGCAGACTCATCGCGCGCGGCGTGGCAGTGCTGTGCGATGCGCACCGCATGGCGTTCGACGGGGAAGAAGTTGGGACGCTGGCGGAAGCCTGCGGCGTAGCCGCCACCGATCTGGAATTGCGCCGGCTCATCGAAGATACCGATGGGTGGGCAATGGCGGTCTCGAGCGCCATACGTACCGCTGCGGCGGAAAATGAAACGCTCGATCGCGCTTACCAAACGTGGCGAACGCAGTCCCAAGGTTTTCTGCGGGATTTCCTTGCAGCGGAACTGGAACGGGTTCCCGCAGAGTTGCGCATGGCGTTTTGGGATCTCTACGGCGGGCTATGCGTGCCCGATTTACCGCGCCTACGTGAACTGGAAAGCCATGGTTTGTTCGTCATAGGCGACGGACACGACGTGCTCCGGCTGTATCGTCCGTTGCGACCGGTGGCTGCGAAAAACGTCCAGGCCCCGGCGGCGACTACGACATTTACGCCGCCCCTCATGGTGCGCTTGTTCCGATCGTTTGAGGCGCGCATCGATGGACGCGAAATTCCGTGGGTGCGCCGGCGCGACATGCAAATTATCAAGTATCTCGTCTTGAAGCCGAACGGTACGGCGACGCGTGCGGAGCTTGCTTCAGTGTTTTGGAGCGATACGGATCGTCACTTGGCAATGCAGAGCGTTCGTACGACATGCAGTACGATTCGCCGGGCATTTGCATCAATCGTGGGGCCGGCGAACGTTGACCTGTATTTCCGCACGGCTCCTGACGTTCAAATCGATTTAAACAACGTTGTGTGCGACGTACGTCGCTTCATAGCGCATATGGACGATGGCGACAGTAACTTCGAGCGTGACAATGTCCAGGACGCGACGATGCACTATCGCGCTGCAGAGAAGCTGTATGCGGGGCGCCTCTTGGAATTCGACGGTCCCGAACCGTGGAGTGCGTCGCACGCCGATCTGCTTGCGGACCGTTTCGTGCAGGCATTGGAACGCCTTGGTACGCTAGCCTTGGAAAACGAAGAAATTTCTCTTGCGCGACAATATGCGCACCGGGCCAAGACCGTTTCGCCCGATCACCCTGCGGTAACGCGTCTGTGCGCTCGCTTAGAGCGCGTTACCCCGTCGAAGAAACCGGAACGCACTCTTCAGAGTGTCTCGTAGCTTCGTTGCGCCTGTACTAGCAGGCGCCGCGATCCTGCTGGCGGGATACGAGTTTTACGGTTTCGCTTCAGTCCATAGCGTTCTGGCAGATTTCCGTTCATTCTGGTGCGCCGGTTCAGTCGTTTTACACGGTGCCGACGCCTACCGCGCCGCCGCGCTTGCGGTATGCGAACATAAGGCCGCGCCGTTTGGCCTCTATTCCGCTCCGGCGCACGTTGTCGTCCCGGCACCGCTTCCGCCGTACGCCCTAGCGCTTTTTGTACCGTTTGCGCTGCTAAGCTTTCCGGTCGCGGCGCTGCTTTGGATCGGCATTAGCGTGGGGGTAACCGTGCTTTGTATCGTGCTGATGCATCGCTTGCTTGCGCTTCCGCTGACGTACGCGGGATGGATATTGCTGCTGCCTGCAACGGTTTTATGGTTGCCGTACGGCGAGCTCGGGCCGTTTACGTTGCTCGGTGCGCTCGTTGCTGTTTTTGGCCTGCGGCACCAAAAGCTTGCGGCGATCGCTACTGGGTTGGCTCTTATGGCGTTGGA
>CAZRQS010000003.1:18451-31329 GCA_964602255.1 uncultured bacterium
TGCGGCACCAAAAGCTTGCGGCGATCGCTACTGGGTTGGCTCTTATGGCGTTGGAGCCGCATCTGGCGCTTGGTGCGTGGCTCAGCGTTTCGATCTTTGCTCCGCGAGCCCGTGGCGCGGTCGCACTCGCCGGTGGTGTGCTTTTGGCAATCTGCTTCGCGCTGAACGCCGGCGCTTTGGCGGAATATCTGCAGTCCGTTCTGCCGCTTCACGCGCTTTCTGAAGTTCCGCGGCCGACGCAATATAGCGCGACATGGATTGCCTATGCATCGGGAGCTGCGCCGGCGCTTGCGCTCCGCATCGGAGAAGCAACATACGTCCTAACACTCGTGGCGGGGCTCGCTGCGGCGCCGGCGCTGCAGCGGCGGTGGAACGATTCCGCCGTGCTGATCCTCGCGCCCCTTGCTGCCGCGGTTACCGGCGGTACATTCGTTCACGCATCACAGGTCGTGCTTGCCGCGCCGTTTGCTGCCGTCCTGAGCCTGCGCGAATCGGGTCTAGTCCGGGTGAGCTCGGCGATTGCTTGCGCAGCGCTTGCAGTGCCGTGGTTCCAAGGCGGACAGCAACTGATGGTCGCACTCCTTGGGATCGTCTTGGCCGCCGTTATCGTATTCGCAGCTACGTCGAGCAGCGTCTTCATGTTTCGTGCCGCCGCTGCGACGGCCGCATTCGTCATGCTTTTAGTGTTCACTCAGCGGCACGATCGTGCTCTTAGACACGCGCCGGCGTTTCCGGTGGCCGCCGCCCCGAACGAACTGGCTTCCGCCCCGTGGGGACGCTATATTTGGCGCGAACAGTCTGCGGTGCCGGTGGCTGCGTGGGTTGCAAAAAGCGGTAGTTGGCTGGGGCTATTGCTGCTCGTAGGCAGTGTTGCGGCCGCCCTTACGAACAAAGAGCCGGTACGTAGTGTCGGAGTACACGAGGCGCCAACTGTGCCAAAGCGGCAGGGCGCGAGCTAAGGCACGTTTCTTATCAACGACCACGGCATCGACGCTGCGCCGGTCTAGCGCATCGCGCCAGTGCCCTTTAGCACCGTAAATCGTTTCGTAGTCCTTCCACACCTCGAGTGGAAACGGGTCGCATCGCCCGTCGATGAACTCGCGAAGATTGCGATGCGACAGCGCCAAACTGCACCAAGCAAAGTCCTCACAATACAAATTGTGCATCCCCGGAACCGATGCAAGCGCAGTTATCGCGCGTACGGGCAGATTGCCGTTTCGAAATTCCGCCGATGTAGCCAGAGTGATCGTGGCGAGCCCTGCCGCTAGGACCGTCCCGCAATATAACAGCACGATGACCGGCCGTTCGAGGAACATCGCGTTGATCCGTAGCCGCTCCGGCAGATACGTGCTCAGACGCTGCGCTACGGCAGGCGCGATAACGATTGCGCAAACCGGTACGTTTCGTATCGCGGTAAACGCAAGCCAAGTAACAGCGGCGAAGAGCAGGAGTTCAGGCCACCGCCTTGTGCGCTCGACGCCGAAAACGCATGTCGCTACGATGAGGACCAATGCACCGAACGCGAACGAGGATGCGGTGATGTCACTCGGTTGCCATTCATTGATGGCCGCACGAATCGGGCTATGCACTAAACTCATTGCATAGATTGGAAGCCTGTACCCGAGCGGCGTTGCGAAGACAGCAGCGCCGGCGGCAAGCGTGAGAAGCAGGTAGTGACGCACGCGCGTGGTCCAGCCGCGCTCCTGGAGCGCGACGCCGGCCGTCCAAAGTATAAGAACAGCGGGAGCCAGAAGGGCACTTGCGTGCAGGTTTGCCCAAATTACCACGAGTGGAACGATCCACCACTGCGCACGCGGCGACGAACAGCGAACCAGGTACATGAGGGCAGCTAGGAGCGCCCAAGCGAACACCTGAGCACGAATCCCGAATGACTCGATCATCGAAAAAGCGACGCAAAACATACAGATCGCCGTGGGTACCATGGACGCGCCTAAACGGCGTGATGCGAGCGCAGTAAGGACGAGTGTCGCAACGCCGGCAAGCGTTGTGAGCGCGACCAGGATCGTGAATAAGGATGTTCCCAGCGTTGCCGCGACCAGAGTGCTAAGAGCCCACTCCTGCGGAACCCACGGAGCGCCGGGCGCAGTAAACGCCTCAGGTCCGAGTGCTAGCGGTATGTGTCCCGTGTGCAAGATTTGCAGACCGAGCCACTGCTGCCAAGCGATATCGCCGTCGCGACCCGGATCGAACCAGGCCCCGACAGCAAAGCGCGCGACGAAGATCAGCGCTATTGCGAGTGCGACTCTCATGCCGGTCGCTGCGTCAGAATGAGTGAACCGGCAACAACGGCAAAGATTGGGGAAAGGCGCGCGTCAACAATCGCGCCAATGAGTGTGGCCACGAACAACAGCGTCGCAATTGCGTTGCCTTTTCGAGCGATTCCGCTATATGCGCTCAGTACGATCAGCGCGTAAACCGTTACCGATTCGGCCGTTGCGGCGGGTGTGAAGAGGCCGATCATTCTTCCAAAACAAACCGGTCGCCGACGAGAATATCGGAACGGCTCAAAGCGCCCTGGCCCAGCTCTATGACGCACTGCGCACCCCGGCATGCGACTGCAAATTTATTCTGCGGAACAGCACACACCGTGCGTAGCACGCGCGAATTCTTATCGAGAAAGACGACGTCGATTTCAGTCTGCATGCCAACTGTATGAATCACACCACAGTCGTCAAACCACAGCCCCTCGCGAGGTTCGACATGCTTACGCGGTAAGAGGCCTACCATCCGTTCAAACCAGCCCTCGGCCTTCTTCACGTCGGTTGCGACGATTTCTCCAGTCGTGGCATTGCGCAGGCGCATCACAGCAGCGCACCTAGCGGCATTGCGACCGGAATTGCAGCCGCAATCGCACCGGCAAGATAAGGCGCAAAAGCAATAGGCTGGCCGCGTCGCCCGCGAAAATAGGCATATACTACCGCCACGAGACACCCCGCGGTGAACGCTAGAAGTGCCAATTGAAGTCCCAAAACGGCGCCTCCGAGCGCCGCGAGCTTGACGTCACCCCAGCCCATACCGCGTCCATTCGACAACATCGCTGCGATGGCAAAGGGCACGAACGGCACAGCAGCAGAGACGATCAGCCACGGTTGATGTTGCACTATGGCAAGAAGAAGGATCAGTGTCAGCGGTCCAAGCGTGAACAGATCCGGGACTATTCCGTAGCGAACGTCCGTACACCAGATCGCTGCGAGCGCGCACACGACGATCGCTGCGAGGATGATCTGCTCGGAGCGGACAGCCTGCGTCGTTATCAGCGCACCCAGGACCGCGGAGCCGCACACGATCCATGGCACGGGAGGTTCGCCCGGAACCGGGCCGTCGTCAAATGCTTCGTACTTGAGCGTACCTGCGAGGAGTACACCGACGTAAGCGACGAGGCCGAAGAACAGAGCACCCAGTACAGTGTCCATCGAACTCCCTATTTTGCTTGTTGCGCGAAATAATTTACGATAACGCTGCCGAAGATGATCGTAAACAATGCGGGGATGAAAAGGAGCGCCATTGGAAATACCATCTTCACCGGCAATTTCGCGGCGTGTTCTTCCACAATAAATATGCGATGCGTTCTGGTGTCGTCCGCAAGCTCGTTGAGAATCTTTCCGATATTCGAGCCCAATCGTTCCGCATGGATAATGGCGGCAACGGTTGTTGTAAATTCGGCTTGATTCAACCGGTCTGAAGCCGCCTTTAGCGCCTCGGCTCGCGCTCTTCCAAGGCGCATTTCCGACAATGCTTCCTTGATTTCGTCGCCGAGGGCGCCCGGCGCCGCGTCGACGGCATAGGCCAGAGCTGCGTTCAGGGAAAGTCCGGCACCAACCGTGGACGCGACCATGTCCAGGAAATCCGGAAGCGCGCGCTGCACGTCTTCCTTGCGCCGATCCATTGCACGCGTAAGCATCGAAATGGGGGCGTAAGTGATTCCAATGAAAACTACAACGCCGATCACGTAGAAAACAAACGGCGGCAGATGTACGTAACGAGCGTACAACATAAGAACGATAACGGCGATCAAAAACGCGCCGATCACGCGTAAGACAATCTGCACCGGGGTCACCGTGTACCAGCCGGCCTCGAGCAGCATTTTCGCGAGGCGGGTTTTCTGCTCTTCAGGCACGGCGCGGCTGACGAACCGTTCCAACTTTCCTGTTTTTTCGGACTCGCGCAAGGTCGTATTCCCTCGCGACTGCAGTTCTTCGAGCGTGCGCGCCAATGGGCTCTTTTGCGGCACGGTCGATACGGTAAAGAGAAATGCGGAAACCGCACCTAAGACGGCAATAACAAGCGCAAAGTCAAACATTATACATGCACTTTCAGAATGCGGCTCAACACGAATATGCCGGTGAGCTCCAGCCCAAGGACGATCAAGAGCACGTTATGACCCATGCCCGTCCACAACAAGCCGTCCCGCATTTGGGGCTGCGTCATCATGATGAACAAACCCAAAGTCACCGGGAGCAGAGCAAGGACGGCAGCACCGAAGCGGCCTTCAGCCGTAAGTGAGCTGATCTTACGCCGCATGCGTCGCCGTTCTTTAATAGTGTTTGCCAGCTGTTCAAGTACGTGGCCCATATCGCCGCCTGTTTGCGAGTTGATTCGGACCACGCGAGCCATCATAAGTGTCTCGTTCGTCTGTACCCGAGCTGCGAGATCGTCGAGCGCATCGTACAGGCTCACGCCGATGTTGGCCTGACCGACTACACGAGCAAACTCATACCGTATGGGATCTTTACTCTCGTCCACGACGAGCGAGAGCGTCTGGGCCAGTCCCAAGCCGCTGCGTAAACCGCTGGAGACCAGCCGTAACACGACTTCGAATTGGTCGAGAAATTTTTCTACGCGCAATCTGAGCCGAACCTGAATCGCGGACGCGTACAGTATACCCGCCACCGCCGCGGCCAGCGGCAGCAGCAACAATCCGATGAAGACCTGCGGCTGGAAAAGCCATATGGCGGCGATCCACAGTACCGACGTCATCACGATCCAGGTAATAACCATGTCTTCGGGTTTACGCCGAATGCCCGCCCGGTCGAGCAGCAGCGCCGAATTTTTGAACCTTCCCAATGCTTTTTGTTGAATTGCTTCCCAAAAAGCGAAGAAGGCCAGCGCAGCTGCTGCGGCAGCTCCAAGAAAGATTGCAAACGGTATGACGTTTACCATGACCGCGCCGCCATTGAAAGCGTAGAGAGCTTGCGGTGATCGTATTTCACACCGTATTCTTCGAAGCGCTGCAGCGCCATCGGCTGTACGCCGGTATACTGATACTCTCCGACGACACGTCCTTGGTCGTCAATGCCGTGCTGATGGAAGCGAACAATGTCTTGCATCGTTACGGTATCACCTTCCATACCCACGATCTCGCTGACCGAGGCAACTTTGCGGCTGCCGTCGCGTAAGCGGGCGGTTTGAATAATGACGTTGAGAGCGCCCGAGACTTGTTCGCGGATCGCCCGAACCGGCAAATCAAATCCGGACATCAGCACCATCGTCTCGATACGAGCCATCGCATCCCGAGCCGTGTTGGCGTGAATCGTGGTGAGTGACCCATCGTGACCCGTGTTCATCGCTTGCAGCATGTCGAGAGCCTCAGGCCCGCGACATTCGCCGACCACGATTCTGTCGGGACGCATGCGGAGTGAATTCCGGACCAGGTCCCGAATTGCGATTTGCCCTAACCCCTCGAGATTCGGAGGCCGCGATTCCAGGCGTACTACATGCGGTTGGATCAGCTGCAGTTCTGCCGCGTCTTCAATAGTGATGATGCGTTCTGTTATCGGGAGATACCCGGAGAGAATGTTTAGGAACGTCGTCTTGCCGGAACCCGTTCCGCCGCTAATGACGATGTTGAGTCGCGCCTCGACGCACGCGCGCAAGAAATCCAGAACTTCCGGAGTGACAGATTCTTTGTCGAGCAAATCTTGCGCCGTGAGCCGGCGGTTACCGAAGCGCCGGATTGTCAAGGTCGGGCCATTGAGCGCTAACGGCTCGATAATTGCGTTTACGCGCGAACCATCAGGCAAACGTGCATCGACCATCGGCACCGACTCGTCCACGCGCCGGCCAAGAGGCGAAATGATGCGCTCGATGATCAAACGCACTTGAGCGTCATTTGGAAACTTCTTTACCGTTTTCCGGATTATGCCGCCGACCTCGATATAGATATCGTTACACCCGTTCACCATGATTTCGGTAACGTCGGGGTCATGCATGAATTCTTCAAGCGGTCCAAGACCCAACGCCTCATTGACGATCTCTTGTTTTATCTGGGCGATCGCCTCAGCGCTATCGGCGATAGGGCTTTGCGTCAAAATAGTATGCGCAATACTGTTGATATTTGCGCGCAACTCCGCAAGCTTGGCGCTATCACCTTTTACTTTCGCAGCGTCGACCAGATCGATAGTTTTCGCAAGCGCTTCGTGGATCTGCATCTTCAGCTGCTCGCGCGGCGTCATCACCGTGGCTATCGGCGCTTTCGGCGGCGTTATTCTGGAGGCGCCGGCCGAGGAAGGTGCTGGGGCACCGTCGGTGTCGCGCTTTCGAACGCGGCGATCGCGGATTTGTCCTGTATCCGAAGACAACAACGCTTGCAGCGTTGGTTCCGGCGCTATGGATCGCAATTCGCGCTGAAGCTGCGATATCGCGCGCGCAAAGCCGCGATCGGACGCCGGCGGAAGTTCCGCCAAAACCGGTATTCCGACGTTGCGTTCAACCTCGCTGCGCGAAGCAGTAATATTGTTCGACCGCGATATGAGCACCAGAGATAGCCGCTGCGGCGGTATTCCAAAGCGCGAGAGTCCGGTTACAAGTGTTCGCGCGGCCGTAACGCCCAGAAGTGTCGGCTCAGTTACCACGATGAAACGCGTTACGCGAACGACAAACGGCCGCACGGTCGCAGAAAACGGCAGCGGCATGTCGACGAGCACGATTCCGGGACTAGTGAGCGAGGTCGCGAACTGCTCAACGTCTTGCACGTTTGTGGTGAATGATGTTTCGTACGACGGCGCCATCTCAGCGAGCGTCATCCCGCCCACACGTGCCTGCGCAATGTGCTGGCCGCTCTGCGAGCGAGCCGCATCAAGATAGCGCACGCCGTCGGTGAGAATTGCCAGACTACGCCTGCCGGAGAAATCGGCGTCGACCAGCGCGACGTTCGTTTCTGCGCACATTGCCTTTGCGAGCTCGTAGCATAGCGTTGACGTGCCAGCGCCGCCTTTGGCGCCTATGAAAGCGAAGAACGGGGCGTTCATGGCATCTGCGATCCATTGCCGGAAGTTGACCAGCCGATGCGGTCGCCATCGATGATCATGATGTTCCCATGCTGCGGCTGCGCGAGTGCGGGATCGGCTGGACGGGCTTGTGCCAACGCGGGCGGTGCGGGCTGTGCCGGGGTTGGCTGAGTAGCGGCAACCTGTGTTATCGGAAACTGAAGCGATTCGGTCGGATATGAGTTTAGCGGTTCGCGAGGCGATCGTAGCGCAAGACGCAGCGTCGCATTCTGATCCGCGGAGGCTATGAGGTCTGCTTGATGCGGTGTTACTTCGAGTGTCACCGTAGTCGAATTCTGTTCCTCCGGGGACGGCGTCGCCGAGGTCGTTTCCAACGATGTGCCAATCGCGAGCACGCGAATGCCGCGCAAAATCGTCGCGCCTAGCGGAAGCTCATTTCCGGTTTTTGGAGGAATCGCAATAATGTCCACGCGATCGCCGGGTTGTAGTAAGCCGGATATGCCTTTCACTTTGTCGATTTGAATGCTCACCGCGCGCCTGCCTGGAGCTAAGCGTACCGGCAAACCGGTGTCTGCAGGTGTCCCCACTTTGGACGTGGTCAGCTGAGAGCCGGCCGGAATAGTGATGAGCGACAACTGCCCTACTGCTTGCGACGTCGTGTCGATCGCATCGCGTTCGACAACGGAAGACGGAAGCGTCGTCGTTTGCACCATCGCTTGCGTGATCGTCGTGCGTGCCGGTATATCGGCCGCAGCCACGATGACAGTCCTTGGCGCTGTGTTAGCGAGCGTCGTGCGTTTGACGTTGTTGATGTACGTGAGCGTGAGCCATCCGGTCGCGACCGCGAGGAGAATGGCCAGCAAAAGCGTCATGCGGCGCGTGTTCATAGTGAAATCCTCAAATTCAAACCAAAAGCATTGCCAATCGCCAGCGTTGCTGCACCGGCGAAAATCGCCACGGCATACGGCATGGTTCCGACGGCTGAAGGGACCGCTGCAGGCTTAAGGCCTGACAGCACTGGAAAGATCATCAGCTTCAAATTATTGAGGACGGGAAGTAAGCGTCCGCGCGCAATCGCTATTGCAATCGCCAGCAACCCGCCCGCGATAATCGTATAAAAAAGAAAGGCGAGCGCATCGGGCCATCCGAGCGCCGCCGCCGCAGC
Organism: uncultured bacterium; assembly: GCA_964602255.1. Classification (GTDB taxonomy): domain Bacteria; phylum Vulcanimicrobiota; class Vulcanimicrobiia; order Vulcanimicrobiales; family Vulcanimicrobiaceae; genus CAZRQS01. The sequence goes on from CAZRQS010000003.1 coordinate 26,864, forward strand.
GGCGATGAGCTTCACATCTCCGCCGCCCATGAGCTTGAAGGAAAAGAGGACTGTACCAGCGGCAAAAGCGCCAAAGAACAGCCCTAAACCGATCGCAAGGCCCTGCCACCCGTGCATGAGCTGCAATGCGAGTCCGCCGGCAAGCAAACCCGCGGAAATCGCATTCGGAATTCGACGGGTTTTCACGTCGGTGTACGCCGCGATAGCGGCGGCAAGGAGCACAAGCGCCAATGCGATCACGCGAGCACACCGCTGCAATAATCGGTAATCGTCTTAGTCGCCGCCATGACCGCCGCCATGGCCGCCATGACCGCCATGACCGCCGCCGCCATTATCGCCGCCACCTCCGCCGCCGCCATCATCGCCGCCGTGGTTTCCTGACGGTATGCTGGCATTCGCGGTAGAGAACGCATTGCTGACTTTATGTCCCAATGTCGTGACGATGCCGAAGGTGATTGCGGCAATGAGCATGAGCAGAAGAACGTACTCAAGCATCGCGTTGCCAGAACGGTCGCGTATAACCTTGCGAATGAGTACTCGCATCCGAGTCTCCTTTGAAGCACCAATTCAGATGCTTGCATTCACAGTGGAAAACGCATTGCTGACTTTTTGGCCGAGCGTTGTGACGACGCCGACGCAGATAGCGGCGATGAGCATCACGAGCAGACCATATTCAACCAGTGCTGCGCCGGAGTCGTCCATAAGGATGTTTTTAATGGAAGGTGTCATTGTGTGGTCCTTTCACTAGAAGCGCCGATCTCTGCGTGCGCGCTTCTGCGCACACGCAGAACGGCGGATGCGTTCCGCAGCTTTAGATGCTGGCGTTGACGGTCGAGAATGCGTTGCTGACTTTTTGACCGAGCGTCGTTATGACGCCGACGCAAATCGCAGCAATCAACGCGACGAGGAGGCCGTACTCAACCAAAGCGGCGCCTTCGTCATCGCGCAGTACGTTCGTGATGGTCTCAAACATGGTCAGATTTCTCCAATCAGAGTAGAGTGGTCAGGGGCAATAGCCGTTGGGGCACTGAGGCGCATCGAACGGAGCCGTAACGCCCGCGTTTGGAGCTCCTAACGTCAGCGTTGCTGAGGCTGGTGTTGCGCCGGCCGACGACGTGGCGAGTACGCGCAGAATCGAACCGCGTAGATAATCGGGCGCTGTCGTTATCGTTGCTTGGAATTGCCCGTTGGTATCCGGCTGAACGTCCTGGCGGCTCACCACTACCGTCGGAAGATCCGGGGATATGGTTGCCAGAAGAGTTATCGTGACCGGTGCGCTCGAGGGAGCGTGGCCGCTAACATGGATAGCTTCACTACCCAGTTCCGGACGCGCCTCGAGTGTAATCGGTCCGCTAGCCGCTACGGACGGCGTCTCAACGGAGCTAACTGCGGTTGAGGGACGTCCATACGTAGCGGCAGCGGCCGCCAGAGCCAAATGGCTCAGACGCGCGGCGAGCGAGGTTGATACGAGAAGATCGCCGTTGATGTACCGCGGAGCCGCGTCCGTGAATTCGACGCGGTTGTTCACTTCGTACATCGTCGCGCCAGGGCGGATCACGATGACTAAACCTGGCCGGTAGAGGCGAACGGCACGGTCCGTTAGGAGCCACTGCACATTGTAGCCATTGTGATTGGCGACAGCCGTCAGGGAAGTGTTCGTTGGTTGCGCTTGTGCGTTGCTGCCCACAACAATAATCCCAATCGCAGCCAAAACGAATGCCAGGAAAGGCTTGTGCATACTGCCTCCGTCTCTATCGGTGGCAGCATCATTGCATTCGATAGGACTCGATTTCAAGAGCCCGCAGGCATGTTCACGGCAAACTTGACCAAACGTCAATTGGCGTTAGCGGATTAACATCGGAGCCTATGCGATAATTCCGCCACGGGCCGCGGCGTTTCCCATTTGTTTGATTATGTGCCGGAGCCCACGGAGGACTAGCGTAAGATGGTCATCGGACGACTGTATCGCCTAATCGCTGCATTATCAGCGATTCTTCTTAGCCAGCTTGCTTACGCTCACGGCGCGCAAGCTGCGGAACGCGTCAACCTCATATCGTTGCAATCCGGCCATTCCGTGATTTTGCGAACGCCAAATCTCGAGCGTATTGCCGTCGGCGACGGACGCATAGCAGGTGTCGTGCCGGTCGGCAGCTCGCAAATCGTCATCAACGGAAAAGCGCCCGGTCATACCACGGTCTTCGTGTGGACTCCCACCGGCCGTCTTGCGTACGAAGTTACCGTAACCGCGCAGGATGTCGATGACCTCGCGCAGATGCTGCGCACGTCGGTCAGTGATCCAAATGTCGAGATCGTCAGCTTTGGGCGCTCCATCGTCGTACGCGGCACCGTGCGCGACGGTGCAGAGTATGCGCAGCTCAGCGACATTCTGAGCCACTTCGACAAAATCTCGTCGACTGAACGTTACACGGTTGTAAACGCGGTCGTCGTGGCCCACCCACTGGGAAATCTGCAACACGACATCGTCAACATTCCCGGTGCCAGCGATATCCGCGTTGATCCTGACGGCAAGGGCAACGTCGTCGTTAGCGGGCGTGTTCGCGATGCCGTCACAGAGCAAGCCATTCTTCAGCGAGCTCGCGGGATCGCCGGGCCGTATCTCTCGAGTGAAGGCAAACTCATCGACCGCCTGAGCGCCGATCTGACGACCCAGGTGAACATCAAAGTTTACGTTCTCGAAGTCGACAACACTGCGGCAAAAAATCTCGGGCTGCAGCTTCAATCAGCTGCATTCCAACCGAATGGAACATATATTATTGGCCCTCCGAGTTTCCCAGTGGTCGAGTTCCCCACTGGCCTCGGCAAAGCTCTCAACACCGGTGCGTTCTTCCGCACGATTACACTCGCACCGACACTCAATCTGTTGCTTCAAACCGGGCACGCGCGCATATTGTCTGCTCCGGATCTTGTAACGACCCCGGGCAACAAAGCCACCTTTCTCGTAGGCGGCTCATTCCCGATCCCCTACTCGACCGGCTTCGGGCAAATCAGCATCCAATACAAAGACTACGGCGTGCAGCTCAACGTGACCCCGACGCTGCTGGGCAATGGTGCCGTTGAAGCGACGATTACGCCCGAAATCTCCGATCTCGATTTCCAAAACGGCGTCACCCTGAACGGCTTCGTAGTTCCCGGCGTGAAGATAAGCCGTTTGGCGACCGATGTTATTACGCAGCAAGGAGAGTCTATCATTATGGGCGGCTTGCTGCGGCGCATTGAACAACGGACAATCAGCAAGATTCCATTGCTGGGCGATATCCCGATTCTGGGGCAGCTGTTCCGGTCAACGAGTTACCAACATAACGAATCCGACGTGGTCTTCATTATGACGCCCGAAATCATCACGCGGTAACCCACGCAATGATGCAACTGCCGGCGCGAGCAAGTACCACACTTCCTCAAATGCTCGCGCATTCACTCACGGACCTGCCCTTCGGATCGCAGGCGCAGGTCAGTTTGCGAGACGGCCAGCTTTCCGCATTTTTAGCGTATGCCGGGTATGACAGGCACTTAGGGACCGTCAAGTACGCGCTCCGCATCCTCAATAATTCATCGTTCACCGCCCATGCGCGGCTATTTGTCGACGCGGGTGGTACGCAATTGTGCGCCTACCCGTGTGACTTCGAAGTCGCGCCTTACTCGATGCGCGACGACATCATTCCTGTGCGGATGGACGTGACCGGGCCTTTCGATCGTGCTATTGTCGAAGTATCATCAGAAGACACGTGCTTTACCGTCGAAGCGCCTCCGCCGCCGCGCAAACGTCCGGAATGGGCAAAGTGGTGTGCTCTCGCGGCGGTTCCGATTTTCGCAATCGGCGCAACGCAAATGTTTGTTCCGCGAATTCTGGGCGTTGCCGCACCTGCGAAGGCCATCTCCGGGACGACACTGCGCGTGCCGTATCAGGTATCAGGTATCGGTAGCGTAGAGTACGACTTCGTCACCCGGGACGGTTTACAGGTTGCCGCGGGTCTAGCATCGCAGTCGGGTGTCCTAAAATTACCGATTCCACGTGATGGTTCCGGCACGCCATATACGTTGCACGTCCGCATGCGCAACGCGTTCTCCAAAGCTGAAGCAACGGCGTCAATCGCAGCGGTTATGCCGCGGGCGATGACGAAGGCTAAGCCGGTGACGCAACCGGATGCGCTCATCGACAACTTGTCCGTCTCGCCCTCACCGGCGACGGCTGGAAAAGCCATTACCGTCAGTTACGCAACGCAAGCGCAGTCCGGCGAGGTATGGTTGCTTGATGCCGGCGGCAATACATGGGCGCATACTCCAATGTCGCTTTATGGCTCGACCGTAATTGCCGTTCCACAAGCTGCGGCCGGACGCGAAATGCGAGTGGTGCTGCACGCACAGCGTGGTTCGCAGCATGCGGAGAGTTCCGTGGGAATTAGTGTTATGCCGGCGCAACAAGTCGCAGACCAAGCGACACAGCCGGC
>CAZRQS010000003.1:31429-37404 GCA_964602255.1 uncultured bacterium
TGGGAATTAGTGTTATGCCGGCGCAACAAGTCGCAGACCAAGCGACACAGCCGGCACGCACTGCTAAACCCGTTGCATCTGCCGCAACGGCACAGCTGTCATTATCATCGCAGGTGGTTTCGCCCGGCGACACAGTCGTGGCAAACGTTACGGGCGTTAGCGGTGACGTTAGAATCACGATGATGACCGCGGCCGGCGCCACGGTAGCGCAAGGCGATGCGGGCGATTCCGGCGGCGTCACGCTGACGGCTCCCAACGTATCAACCCCTACTACGTTTTTTGTCGTCGCGACGCTGACAAACGGCATTGCGCAACAGAGCGTGGTTAAAAGGCTAGTTGTAACACCAAGGTAGTATGCGCACGAGCATATCGGCCGCGACATCGGCCGTTATTCTACTCACCGCTGTGTTCTTCTTGGCGATGACCGCCGCGTACTCGACGAACTTCGATTTTCGCGCGTTCTACTGCGCCGGCGCTGCGCTGCGTGCGCACGCCGACCCGTATCAAACAGAGCCGCTGCATACGTGCGAACGCACGCAGACGGATCAGCGTTTTTCTCTATTTGTCCGGGATGTGACTCTCCCGGCGCCGCAGCCGGGATACGACATTGCCGGCTTTGCCGTACTCTCCTTATTCCCGTTCAAAGTCGCAAGCAGAATCTGGATCGTACTGCTTCTCGCATCTATGTTCGTCGCGATTCTGGCGACGCTACGCCTTTCTCAAACCCCCTTTGTCGTAGTGCTTGCTGCGTTCTGGCTATCGCTGGGAATCGCTTCCATCTATTTGGGCGAGCTGATTCCAATCTGCGTCGCCGCGATCTGTGTTTCGGCCTTCGCAGCGCAAAGATGTGCTTGGAACGTTGCGGGAATCGCTGCCGCGGCATCTCTAGTCGAGCCGCACCTCGGCATACCGATTTGCATAACGTTGGCATTGTGGGCTCCACGCGCACGCTTGGCGCTGGGCATTGCGGTGCTAGCGCTTGTCACCATCTCTTTTGCCGCATTAGGCCTTGAACGGAACGTGGAGTACGTAACAGCGGTCCTGCCTGCCCATGCGCTTTCTGAGATCGGGTCCGACGCGCAGTTGAGCCTGTCAGCCGTACTGCACGCGCTCGGACTTTCGGATGGCGTTGCGCTACGGATAGGGACGCTGTCATACATTGCACTGACAGTTGCGGCCACTTTTCTTGCGCGCTCACTGCGCGCCCGTTTTGCCGACAACGCATTTCTGGTTGCCGTTCCAGCCGCTCTGTCGGTGATTGGCGGCGTGTTCATGCACGTGACGGAGATCGTTCTTGCCATCCCGCTTTTGCTATTGCTGCTCAAACAGCCGGCCATTCAGCGAATACCGCTGATCATTGCACTTGCACTGCTCGCCGTTCCGTGGTGGTCACTCGCAACGCCAATGCTGCTGGGAGCATCCACGGGCACATTGCTGGCGGCCGTCACGGTCGCCTATTTGGTTTGGTATTACTCAAACGCTAATGCTGGCGTCGCGCTCCTCGCCGGCATAGCCACTGCCTTCTCCGTCACCGCGCTTCTGCAGTGGCATCATGTTATGAGTCCACCGCATTCGCTCGTACATCCACCGCTTGCCGTTGTATCTTCGAAATACCCTGAAACAGGTTGGGCGTGGTTCAACCTTGTCTACATGTCGACGGGAAGCGCGCCTACGTGGCTACTTCGCTCGTTGACGTGGATCGGACTTTTACTCGTTGCGTCGGCTTCGTATGCAATCGCGGCGCCGAAGCGGCGAATAGCGCGCGCATCCACGTGACCCACCGAATAGCGTATCTCGACGGTCTAAGAGCTCTGGCAGTACTGCTGGTTGTAGTCTTTCATGCAGCACGCTACGATCCCGGCATAGCGGCGCAATCCGCATCGCCTGCATTGCTCGTTTTGCGCCAGATGTGCCACGGTGTGGACTTGTTCTTCATATTATCAGGCTTCTGTCTTGCATATCCAGCGCTGCTGCGACTGCATCTGGCGCGAACTGCCGAATTTGACTTGGCGGCTTTCGGAGCGCGGCGCCTGGTACGAATAGTGCCGCCGTATTATGCCGCCATAGCGTTGTTCGTTGCAATCGCGCTCGCGGCTCCGTACTTGGGTTTGCATTTACAAGATTCGATGCGGCAAGCAACGGCATTCGACGTTCTACGGCAAGCATTGTTCATGGACGCGAATGTGCATATGCTCAATACTTCGTTTTGGTCGCTCGCAGTAGAGTTTCGCTGGTATTTTCTATTCCCGTTGATGCTTTGGCTTTGGGTCAAATCGCCGCGTTTGTTTGCGACCTTGGGCTTAGCTATTTACCTCGCTGCGGCGCTCACGCGCGCTCAAAGCTTCGACCTGCTCTTTTTACCGACTTTCATGCTGGGTATAGTCGCCGCCGATCTCGACATAAAAGGTCACCCTGTTACCCGCTTCGGTGGCCCGTTGTTTGTCGCGTTTGCCGCTTTAGCCGCTTATAAATCGGCGGGCGACGGATGGGATTGGATCGCAAATCCGTTTTGGGGTGTTGCAATGTTCTGGTTCGTCGTTGCCGTGAGCGGGTCGCCACTTCTGCGACGTCTTTTCTCCTGGAGTGCGCTAACAGCTACGGGCATCGCGTCGTATGGTATTTACCTTACTCATGATCCAATCGTCTCAATGGTGGAGGCGCATTTCCAATCGTCGTTCAGCGCGAGTTCCCTATTCGCCGCTGGCGCAGCAGCTGCGGTCGTGCTGGGCTTTGGGTTCTCGTGGCTCGCAGAGAGGCCGTTTGTTTCCTCGCCGCTACGAGCGAAGCTCGTCGGCAAACTGGAGCGCGTGCTACAGCGCGTCCTCGGTGAGCTACACGTTGGCGCCACCGTACGTCTCTTCAGACAGGATGACGCCGCATCTGTCACCGAGGCTGCCTGATGTCGCGGCTGGCCGCCGCTGTGTTTATTGGAGGACTTCTGATTGCCGTTGTGCCCGGTTATATGCTGGTTTCGTCGGTAGGCCCGTGTCAAGATTTTGAAGTTCACCATGTCATGTTTGCGAGACTGTCCGTCGGCCCGAGTCTGCCGGTACCCGTTGTGGAGCTTTGCGCGCACGCGACGTCCCTCTTCGTTTTGTTTTATGCGGGTTATGTCATCGCCGCGATCGGAACAGTGCTGCTGCTCTTTGCCCGATTATCGCTGCCGGCGTTGGCCGCTATCACGATTGCAGGCATTTTCTTGGCTCTCGCCATGCCGTTCGTGCCGACCACAGATCCGTATTCCTACGCTTTCAACGCATACGTCCCGTTCGTGCTAAAACAGAGCCCATACTTTGCCCACCATCTGAGTTCGGGGTCACCAGTTGCTGCAACGCTGAACCTGATTCTACCCGAAGAACAGATTCGAGTTGTTAACTACGGGCCAGTTTCCGTTGCTCTGAACTCGTTACTCGTGGGGCCTTTCGGTTTAATCTCTTTAAAAGCGATGCTGATCGCGGAGCGTGCCGCAGGTGCGATCTGCCTGGTAGCGCTTGCTTTGATGCTTTCAATGACGCAAAGCGGCAACAGTGCAAGACGACAAACGTTTATTGCCATTGCGCTAAATCCGCTGCTGCTGTTTCAGTCAGTATCGTTTGCGCACGGCGACATTTTCATGTTGTTGCTGCTTGCTGCCGCATACGTTCTGTACCGGAAAGGAAGGTTTGGATTCGCCGCGTGCTTGTGCGTGCTCGCTATGGAGACCCGATTTACGGCTTTGCTCGCAGCCGTCGTATTGTTCATTGTGCTGCTGCGACGAAAGCAATTTGCTGATGCGGGACGTGCTGTTATCGTTGCGGCCGCCACCGTCGCAGTCACATGGCTCTGGAGCGAGCGCGCATACGGTGCGTTCCACCTCACCGGATTTTCGTTTTTCTACTCAAACTATGACGCTCCCGTCACGATCGTGGTCACGCTGGTTCTCGGCGCTACCGCTCTCGCGCTTATGTTGGGCACCTTTCTCCAGGCGGGCCTAGGGGCGTTCATGGCCTACGTGTCGTTACGTGAACGGTTCTATAGCTTAATGCCTGTTGCTGCGCTTGCGACGCTGCCGGTGTTCGAACCATGGTATGCGCAATGGCTGGCGCCTATAGCCGTTTTGACGTCGAATACGGCCTACCGCGGCGGGATAATCGCCTTTATGTTGCTAGCCCCTACGCAGCTGTACCTCAACATGACGGTGCAGGCCAATGCCCCCGGCCTGCGCGCCGCATTCGTACTCTGTCAATGGATCATTCCTTTGCTCGTATACTGCCTCTTTTCTTTTGAAAGGAGCAGATCGAAAAAGGCGCACGCGGCGTATGAGGTATAAACCCATGCTGACGAGTGCGTTGCGATATCAGCCGGTAAGGTATTATAGTCTTGCAGCGGTAGCAACCGTCATGGATCTGGCGCTTTTCCAGTCTTTGGTGTTTCTTGGCGCTAGCGCAGCAATTGCTGCGGCGTTTTCTTGCGCAGCAGCTAACGTGCTGTTGTTCGTGGCGAACAGAGTATGGACGTTCAGATCGTTCCGCAGAAGGCCATTGGCGCAGGCGCGCACATATGGCGTGGTTGTTGGGATAGCGTGGACCGTAACGATCGCCGTTGTTGCTTGGTGCACGACGGTAATGCACCTTTCACCCCTAACGGCACGCTGCATTGCCTTTGCGACAACGGTGCCGATCGGCTTTTTTGGTCACAAATACCTGACGTATCGCTCCGGCTTTCGTGCAGGAGTGCGTGAATTGTTCGGTCTCGTTCGTACGACTCTTTACCAGAGATCGTGTTCGGCGAGCCGTTGCGCGCGGCGGCCCAGTAGCTATGCAAGGTCGCCGGGTAATGAACATGATCGGTTCGGTACTTAAAGCATGCCGGATGCTGAAATCACAGCCTGTTGGCGATGATCGTTTTAGGACATCGCTGTTGTAGCCGTAGCTGCACCTCTCGCACGGCGACGACAGACCAGTCGGGTAGCACGCTGCTAACATTGAACAGTGAGTCGTTGTGGCCCCGAGGCCCCGATACAAATCCAGGCGATTAGCGATTGAAGAAGTTGAAGCGTTAAGATTGCGCGGATGGTTACCTGAGATATGCTGCTAGAGGGTCACGCGGTAGTCCAGTTGCCAATTACGGCGGATTTGATTCTTGCCACAGGTTGCTCAAATAACGCGCCTAAACATCGAATTTAGGTCCTTAATCTAAATAGTCGGTTTCGTGCTGCCGAAGCATAGGGTAGGAGAACGTTCCTATGCGCGTAGTGCTCCAGCGAATTCCGACCCATCACCTAGCAGCCTTTGTCGTACTCGCCGACGCAACCGTCTGGCTGGCTGCCTTGCCTTTTGAATTTTACTGCAGAACGCTGTTGACGCAACGACCCAGCATGTTGGAACTGCTTCTGATTCTTCTGGCGAACGCGTTGCTGCTCGTGTTTGCGGTTTCGGGCATTGCGGCCACAGGTGAGTTGCTGCGCCGCGGCCTTACCCGCCCAGTGCGAGTAGCTCTCCCGATTTTCGTGCGGGCCCAGTCCAAGCGCGCAAAATATTAGCTGAGCGGCGAAAGCAGTGGGTTTACTCGGGATTGGTTCGAGACTAGATGCTTTCTTCCAAACAGAAACGCGAGCCCGTACAGAAGCGCGATTACAAGCAGTAGGCTTCGGTATCCGAAGACCAGCGACGAATACTCCAAGATTCCGCCCGCCATCGCACCGAGTAAGTTCGCGCCGAACGCAATAGTCGAGGATCCGGCGGAGCGGAATCGCTCCGCGAATACGAGGTTCGCTAGAAAAATTGGAGCGAACGCGATTGTCACAGCCGCCGCTAATCGCAACGGGAAGCCCAGCGACAACAGGCTTTCGGGAGGGATTGCCCATGCAACCGCAAGCGCTGCAAAGAGTAGCACGTACAGGCGTCTGGGGAAACGGATGCGCACCCGCCTTGCGAGCTCGACGGCGGCGAAGACCGAGACGAGAATACCAAAGAACACCAAGGCATTGACGAACC
>CAZRQS010000004.1:0-1459 GCA_964602255.1 uncultured bacterium
CACGGCCCCCGGAGCATTGTCACCACGACGATTGGCGCCACTCGCCATTGTCACCACGACGATTGGCGCCAATCGCCATTGTCACCCTGAGCCTGTCGAAGGGTGAGCTTGTCGAAGGGCGCTTGCCTGCTCAGCGGCTAGGTCTTAGGCCCTTTTTAACCGATAAAAAGACCGATGCGCCTCTTAGTCACCGGTGGCCTCGGATTTATCGGGTCGACCTTTATTCATCTGGTCTTACGCGAGCGTGCGGATGCATACGTCGTGAATCTGGACGCCATGACGTACGCGGGTAATCCGGCAAACTGCGCCGCCCTCGAGGGCGACCCGCGCTACCGGTTCGTGCATGCGGACATCTGCGACGCCAACGCGGTTGAGAATGCGGTCGCCGGCGGCGTCGACGCGATCGTGAACTTTGCGGCGGAGACGCATGTCGATCGTTCGATCCTCGAGCCCGAAGCGTTTCTTCGTACCGACATCCTTGGAACGCACGTTTTACTGGAAGCCGTGCGACGCCATAACATTTCACGCTTTCTGCAAGTGTCGACCGACGAAGTCTACGGCGACGTCTCGCACGGCGAATCCATCGAAACCGATGCGCTGGCGCCACGCAGCCCCTACAGCGCGAGCAAAGCCGGCGGCGACCTTCAAGTGTTGGCGTATTGGAATACGTATCGTACGCCGGTTCTCATCACACGAGGATCCAATACGTACGGTCCGCGCCAATACCCGGAGAAACTCATCCCGCTGTTCGTGACGAACTTACTGGACGACCAGCAAGTTCCGGTGTACGGCGACGGACTGCAAATTCGCGATTGGCTGCACGCCGAGGATCACGCGCGAGGCATACTGCACGCGCTCGAGCACGGTGAACTCGGAAACGTCTACAACATCGGCGGCGGCAATCCGCGCACGAACATCGAAGTGACGCGCATGCTCGTGGAGAGCTGCGGACGGTCGATGGAAACGCACGTCAAGCATGTCGCGGATCGCGAAGGCCACGATCGCCGGTATGCCGTGGATTGCACGAAGGCTCACGCACTCGGCTGGAAGCCACGCGTGCAATTCGAGGCGGGCTTACGCGAAACGATCGAGTGGTATCGCGACAATGAATCGTGGTGGCGTCCGCTCAAGAACGGCGATTTCAAACAGTATTATGCGAGGCAGTATGCGCATCGATAACATTGGCGCGATCGCGGAGTCATGGTTCGACAAGCTCACCATGACAAATGGCGGCGCGCGTTCCCATATTGTCACCCTGAGCTCGTCTATTGTCACCCTGAGCTCGTCTATTGTCACCCTGAGCTCGTCTATTGTCACCCTGAGCTTTTCTATTGTCACCCTGAGCTTGTCGAAGGGTGACTCCGCCACAGCGTGGTGCCCGTGAAAGGCATCATCCTAGCTGGTGGCCTCGGATCGCGGCTTCGCCCTCTCACGAAGGTAACGAACAAACACCTTCTGC
>CAZRQS010000004.1:1559-36452 GCA_964602255.1 uncultured bacterium
GGCCTCGGATCGCGGCTTCGCCCTCTCACGAAGGTAACGAACAAACACCTTCTGCCGATCTACGACAAGCCGATGATCTATTATCCGATCGAGACGCTCGTGCGTGCCGGGATCAAAGACATCATGATCGTCACGGGCGGCAATTCGGCGGGTGACTTCTTGCGGCTGCTCGGCAACGGCAGAGAGTTTGGCCTTAAAGATATTTACTACACCTATCAGGAAGGCGAAGGCGGCATCGCCGATGCGCTCAAACTGTGCGAACATTTCGCGGAAGGGCAGCGTGTTGCCGTCATCCTTGGCGACAACATCATTCAGGACGACATCACGCAGTACTTACGCAAGTTCCAAGAGCAAGACTCGGGCGCGCGCATTCTCCTCAAAGAGGTTGAGGATCCCGAGCGCTTCGGCTGCCCGAAGCTCGACGGCGACCGCATCGTACGGATCGAGGAAAAACCGGCGCAGCCGAAGAGCCGCTACGCGGTGACCGGAATCTACATGTACGACCGGCGCGTTTTCGACTTCTGCAAGCGTTTGAAGCCCTCAGCACGCGGCGAGCTCGAGATCACCGACGTCAACAACGCCTACATCAAAGAAGGCGACTTGTTTTACGACATCCTCGACGGCTGGTGGACGGACGCGGGGCAGTTTGAAAGCCTTTTCCGCGCTAATCAACTCGTGGCGCGCGAACGCCTCGGCGCCCCGGTCTAACGTATCACGTGCTCGACGTCTACGCCGTCCTCGGCGGTCCCGGCGAGCTCTCACTTGCGTTCCGCGTCATCGAGGAAGCGCGAAAAACATCAGACCGCGGCGCCGCTTTGATCGTCGATCGTACGTTTGAACCTTTTGCGCGCCGGTTCAACGGCGTCGACGACGTTATCGCGTTGGACATTCCGGCCGACGCGACAACTCGCTCGGAACTGCTCGAAAAGCTCTCCGCGAAGATTGGCGCGAGCGGGGCACAGTTTCATGCACTGACGACGGCGCAGTTCGTAGAACGCACGCAGGGACGCGGGCTCGCTGTGCCGGATCCGGAAGCCGATACGCGCGCGACGGAACTCCTTGGAGATCTTGCCGAGGCGCGGTTCGCGCTTGTCATTTCAGAAGAATCCGGTTTGAAGCGGCCGGAGCACCTGAGCGAGCTTGCATGGGCCGTGCAGCGTCGCGGCCTCCCGCTCGTCGTTGCATCGACTGGACCGGTTCCTGAAAGCTTGTTTTGGCGGCGCCTTCAAGGTCTCGATGCGCGAGTTTTCGCGCGCTTAGCGCAGCGCAGCGCGATGGCGATGAGCGCGTCCACCGACTCGGCATACTTGCTGGCCACGTATGCGTCCGCGCGATGCGTTTACATCATGCCCGAATGCGATCCGGCTCAGTTTTTCCAAACCGGACTTACAACCGCGGTTTCATCACTTTCGGACGCCACGACACGGCTGCCGCTTGAAGCGCTTTTACGAGCTCTCGGAGAGGAAATGCGCGATCGCGTCTGTCCGGATTGCGGCACGAGCACCGGGGAACTCGCTATTACGCGCAATGCGCGATGGATCGCGTGTAACGCCTGTCCGGCGATCTATCCCGCGCCCGTCGCAGCATAACGCGCGTGCACGCGCTCTCTAAGGGGCGACGGCAGCACATCCGGCATCGATCCCAGCATCGCTCCGTACGGCCGGCTGCTCCAACGCTGCGCGACGTACGTATGCGTTAAAAGATACTCTTCGTCGGGCGACCATCCCGAGCTTTGCGAGTGATGTTCGCAGTCCGCGAGCACGGCGTAGTTTCGCAGTCCCTTACGTTTGGCTGCAAGGCAAATCTGCGCGCCGTAACCGTGAAATCCGGGAATCGTTTCATCGAACCGCAAGCCGGCCGATCTCCGTACGATCAGCAGCAATTCGTCCAGCGTATCCACCTCGACCGGTAAATTCCACGGATATCCCCACCGCCGCGGCATAATACCGTCGAAGAGACATCCGTGATATCGCAGCGTCTTCTCGTCGAGCCGAGCGCCCGCGACTCCGAGCACTCCCCAGTTCGGATCGCGTTGTTCCAGGAGCTGCAGCGCGTGCTCGATCTGCGTCTCAAATGCCGGCGGCAAATACACGTCGTGATGAACCATCAGAACGGTCTCACGCGTCGTACGCCGTAGGCAGTCATTCAAGCCAATTGCGGCAGAACGCGGGCTGTCGACGACCGCGAATTCATGCGTTCCGGCGCGAATTATGGCTGAACGTCCCAAATCGCGCTCAAGCACGGAGCGATCGTGGGTGATCGTCGCGATACTGAGCTCTCGCGCCGGACCGAATGGTGCGAAGGTACACTCAATCTCGCCGGCCGTTGATATCTCCGCAAGCATCCAACTGAACGGTGTGGTGACTTGACGCACCTCCGCGCGACGTGTAACGACCTGCGCCTCGACGACGGCCTGTTCTTGCGCCGCAAGCTCGGCGACGCGGCGCTCCAAGTCGTCGAAGGCGATCAGCAAAGAACTACGCCGGCAGCGCGTCTACGACGAACTGCAACGTGCGAAGCTCGACGAGGTCTTGTGGGGACATGTCCTTGAGCGTGAAGCCTTGCGTGTCGATGTTGACCGGGCGTCCGTCCGCTGATTGCATCTCGGGAACGCGTACGTCGACATTCGAATGCATCGCCGCAATGCGATACCCCGTCTGCTCGAACAGCTCGATTGCGCTCTTCTTTGTGAAGAAGCGAATGTGCGTAACGTCGAGCAATCCGTCCTCGCTGTAATTCCACTTGCCGGAGATGAGTTGATTCATGAGCCAGAAGTTCCGAACGTTGGGAATGCTCGCCAAGACTTGTGCTCCGCTCGCGAGGAACGGCTTCAAACGCACGAGCACGTTCCACGGATCGTAGAGATGCTCGAGGACGTCGGGGAAAAACACCAAATCGATGCTGCCCGGTTCGAAGCCCGCAGCCGCGTAGTCCAACGTTTCGACGCTGTCCGTAAGAACGCGATCCATGCGCGCGGCGGCCAAGGTCGCTGCTTCTCTATTGATCTCGATTCCATATACGGCTGCGCGCGGGTACTTCCGCTTGAGCTCCGCTCCCGTTGCACCGTCCCCACATCCCACTTCCACGATCACTTTTGGCTCGCCGCGAACGAGCGCGATCATATCGTGACGTGCATTGCGGTAATACGTCGCGGTACCGCCTTTTTCCGTAATGCTTCGCGGACTGGAAAGTTCTTGCCAGGCGTAGCGCTGGGCCGCAGGTGTTCCGGATTGCCGCCGTGCCTGGACGAGTAAGTCTGCTACGCGCGCCGCTGCGTTGCCGACGCCGGTCGTAAATTCCGGAAGACGGCCTTGTGCTTGCGCTCGCAGTTCGGCGCGCATCGTATGATCGCCGAGCGCGTGCGCGAGCGCAATCGAAAGCTTGTCCGGTGAAGCATCGACAACGCCGTCCCCCGCATCGAAGAACGGGCCGTTGAGCCAGCTCATCGGCGTCCACAGATTCACCGCAACGGTGCCCGCGATCGTGGCTTCGATCGACACGTTGGAATCAACCGAGATGACGGCATCGGCCGCCACGACCCAACGCTCCAGATCTTCGTGCGTAACGATCGGCTCGTAGCCGATCGCTTCTTCGCGAATAATTGCGTCGCGAGTCTGGGTTTTTTGGGCGTTTGCCGGCCGCTCTTTGATGACTAGGCGAAGCGGAACGGCGAGATCGCGCAGTTCGCGCACCGAACGAAGGACGGCGCGCAGCGAGAGCTCGTAGTGGTGCGGATCGCAGAACGCCGTAAGAAATGCAGGCCATGTCGTCGCAAACACGACGATGTGCTCGTTTGCGCTAATGCCGTACCGCGTCGCGAATTCCCCACGAATTTGCGCGCGCTGTTGGATCAGCTGCGGATAGGCGTCCCAAGCCGGATTGCCCGTGAGCGCAATACGATTGGCGGGAACGCCCATATCCGTGTACGGCTGTGCACCGCGCTGCCCAAACGTCGCAAGCGCATCACCGCTTTCTTCGCGATGCACCGTATAGAGCCGGCCGAGAATGCAGCTGTGCGAAACCACGACCGAAGGTACGCCGTGCGCCTTCGCCCAATTTGCGGCGGTCTTCGACTGCTGCGTTACGTCTTCGTTGAGAACGACGAGTTCGATGGGATCCGCGGCGTGCGCGCGGTCCAGGCCTGCGACGAGCAGCATCATCTCCTGAAGCTTGCGCTCGAGGTCGTTCGTAACGGCGCTCGCCCACTTATGCGTGCCAACGCGCTGCGTTACGGTTTGTGCGCGGGCCGTCGCCTCGGCGGCGACGTTCGCGCGCATCTCTTGCGGAACGAGTGCTACCAACGAGTCGGGGCTGTGCACGATCGACGCCGTGTGCTGGACGTAACGCCGTAAGACGTCCGAATTCTTCGGCCAAAGAAATGACGCAACGCTGCTCATCGGCCGGCACCTTCGGCTAAGAAATACTCCGCGGACAGTACGTCGCGCATGAGGTCGTAATCGAGAGACGGCGCGAGGTCGACGCCGTTGTACCGCAGGAGCTCCGGATCGATCAGCTGCTGATGCCACGTCTTCACGAAGTCGTAAGCCGCTTCGTCGATTCGTGCACGCGCATTCGCATCGAACAGTTCCGCCGCGTAATTCGCGCCGGCAAGCTCTTCAACCAGCGGACGCAAAGCGAGTGCGGCCGGCGAGCTGAGCATCATCGAGAGAAGCGTCCGGTTCGCCGGATATTCCAAGTGGGCGCGCAGCTCGCCGCTCCAACCATCGACGTGCGTGCCAATTAGCGCACGCAGCTGTTCGCACGAGGCGCCGCCTTCAAACATCTGCCCAATGGCTGCGTGATATGCCAACACTTCTTCGGTCGTCCCGGAATCCCGGCGCTTCTCCAGCACGATCATGAAGCGTCCGGTGGCGTGAGTCGACAGCCGCGAAATGATGGTTTGTTCGATGAACGATCCGAACGAGAACAAACGATCGTCCAGTGCCATCCACGACAGCGCACGGTCGCCCAAATAACCCCACAAATGTGAATCGCGCAGCCAGTAATTGACGTTGCCGCCGCCGAGCATCGCAGCGTACGGAATTAGTGCAACGACGGTGAGCCCCAGTTCTTCCGCCGCTTCGGCAACTTCATGCGCTGTAAGCCGCAACATGAAGTAGTTCGGATCTTCACGCTGCTGCGGCGTGAGCAGGTCTTCGGGTTTGCAACCGCGTTGCGCGGCCACGGCGTTCATGTGATCCTGCGAGTGCACGTCGAACACCAGACGCCCGCCGCTCTTCACGACGCGCGCCCAATCCTTGAGCGCTTGGCGCCAATTCGGAAAGTGCACCGCCACGTTGAGTGAGATAAGCGAATCGAAAGCTTCGCTCGCTACCGGCAGTGCGGCAAGATCGCCGGCGATCAGATCGATGGGAACGCCCTGAGCTTCGCGGCGGCACTGGTCCAGCATTGCTTGCGAGATATCGATGCCCGTAACCGCGTAACCATCACGCGCAAGCGGCAATGAGCCGCGCCCCGTGCCGACTCCGACATCGACGATACGGTTGCCGGCGATGTTCTCGCGGCAAAGCGCAACTTCAACGTGATTCTTGAGACGATTCGTCCCACGATTCTCGTGCATACGTTGCGCGTACGTGGCGACAGTAGCGCCTGCTTTCCACGCGTCGGTTTTGAATCGAATCAGGGTATCTTCGGTGGCCATACGTTAATCAACGAGCTCCCAGCGTAGGGGCGTACCTTTCACTGTATCGGCAGCGGCGCGCCGGCCCAGTACCTGGCGGAAATAGCGCGGCTCCAGGCCGTACCCCGGACGAACGACGCGCAGGTTTTCCTCGGTGAATACCTCGCCCGCGCGGACGTCCCGGGCGACGTAGAGCGAGCGGCGGAATTGCATCGACCCGCGTTCGGTCGACGTTGGCCCGTAGTGAATTTGGCCCCGGCCCAGCCACGCGCGTTCGCTTTCTTGCACCAGAAGCCGCAATTCTTGGGGCTCCAGCGAGAACGCCGAATCGACGCCGCCGTCGGCGCGGCGCAATGTAAAGTGTTTTTCAATGAGGGTCGCGCCGAGCGCCACGGCGGCAACGGAAACCCCAATGCCCGGCGTGTGGTCCGAGATGCCGACCTCGGTGCTGAAGAGCTCGCGAAGGTGCGGAATCGTCGCGATGTTGCTGTTCGCGGGCGATGCGGGGTAGGTGCTCGTGCATTTGAGCAGGACGATGTTTTGCGCGCCGTTTGCGCGCGCGGTGCTGACGGCTTGGTCGATTTCGGCAACACTGGCCATGCCGGTCGAGATGATAATCGGTCTCCCGGTCGCGGCAACGCCGGCGATGAGGTCCACGTCGGTCAGTTCAAATGAAGCGATTTTATATGCCGGCGGATTGAAGCGCTCCAGAAATTCGATGGCACTCTTGTCGAACGGCGTGCTGATACATTCCATGCCGCGCTCTCTCGCACGCGCAAAAAGCCGTTCGTGCCACTCCCATGGCGTGTGCGCTTCTTCATAGAGATCGTAGAGCGATCGGCCGTACCACAGACTGTGCGCATCTTCGATGACGAAGCCGTCGCTGCGCACATTCAAGGTCATCGTGTCCGCTGTGTACGTTTGCAGCTTGATTGCGTGTGCGCCGGCATCAGCGGCGGCATCGACCAACGCAAGAGCGCGATCTAAAGATCGATTGTGATTGCCGGAGAGCTCTGCAATGACCAGTGGCGCCTCTCCAAGTCCGATGCGGCGTTTGCCGAATGGAACCCTCGCATGCGAACTCATTCAATCACCTCTCCTATGCAGTTCAGAACACGATCCATAGGAAATGTTCCATCTTGCGTTCCGATAAGGGCGCGCGCTTTTTCCGACATGGCAGGCAGGCGGCTGGGATCCTGTTGCAGTCGCGCGATCGCGCCGGCGATATCGTCCTCGCTGAGCGCATGCGCATCACCGAGCCACCATACGGCACCGGACTGTGCGACTGCGCGCGCGCCGTTGCGCTGGTTTTCCGCGACCGTTACAACAATTGCCGGAAGACCTACGGCGCAGCGTTCCCAGGTCGTACTTCCTACGCCGCCGATCGCCAAGTCTGCCTCGTTCATCAGCGGCGCCATCGATTGCACTCGGCCCAAATAGCTATAACCGCTGCGCTCGCAGTGCTCGCGTACGCGCGCAGCATACGGCGCGTCTTCAAGTAGTATGATTTGCACCGTTGACGGCCGGACCGCGAGCAAATCGATCGCGCGCAACACCTTGCCGGTCTCGTCGCTCGCATCGAATCCGCTTATGAAAACGAGTATGCGTTCCATGGTGTTCGCTCGCGGTCGCGGGTGAGCGACGTACGGGCGAAACTCGTCGCGCAGCATTGCGAACTTTGGTCCCAGCAGCTTGCGCGCGTGCGGCGGTACGAGGGCATCGTACCGGCCCGGCACCTCGGCACCGAGATTCTGATCGAGCAAAATATCGCAGTCGTGGATTCGATTCGCCATATCGTCGATTGCCATGACGCGCCGGCAAAACGCGCGCATGTGATTCTCCCATCGCGCGTCCAGACTGTAATGGTCCGTGATGAGCAAATCGATCGGAGCACGACGCTCGAGAACCTGCGCGCTATCCGTCAGCTCTTCTTCATACGTAGCGCCCAGCCAGGGATCGCTGACCTCTTGAACCGCCGGAAGTTCCTCGACTTCAAAACCCGCTGCCTCGATGGTGCCGCGCATGTTATACGGACGGTTACGGCACACATATGTGATGCGTGCGCCACGTTCGCGCAGCGCTTGCGCCACCGCAAGTGTCCGCATGACGTGCCCGCTGCCGATGAGATCGGAGGCGTCCGTGCGAATCGCCACGCGCGGCGGACTATTCACCCAGCACCTTCTGCGGTACGCGCGCGTTGAGCTGCGCGACGTCCGGCTCCCGTTCTAGCAGCGCAATCACCTCCGCGGCCGTCACCTCTCGCGGTGCGGTATGCGCACAGCGCTGATAGACTGCTTGTAGAAACGCATAGTCTTCCGGCGTGTCAAGCGTCCAGCGGAGCTGTGAGTGATCCGTTCCGTCGGGATTCGTGTACGAATGCAGCGCAAAGATTTCCGGGTGCTGATAGAAATACGGGGTCACATGCTCGCGCTCGTACGACGCATGTGCCTCGCGGTGCACGCGCTCGAGCCCGTGCATGGTAAAAATCTCCGCATCGAGTCCGCGTGGATAGGTGCGCTCGAGCGTATTGCTCAGATAATCGCAGCCGGGCGTCTTCGCGAACACCTCCAACATCGCATCGATGAGCGCTGCGTCGATGAGCGGGCAGTCAGCCGTAATCCGAACGACGATCTCGCCGTGAAAAGCCGATGCGGCGCCGTAAAAACGCCCGAGCACATCCTGCGCGGATCCGCGGAATGTCCTCACGCCGAGCTCTTGCGCGTGGCGCTCCACGGCGTCGTCGGGCTTCTCGGTCGAGGTTGCCACAACGACTTCATCGATGAGTCGCGCCGGCGAAAGGCGGTCGACGACGCACCCAAGTACTGTGGAGCCGCCCAGCGGCATCAGCACTTTTCCCGGCAAACGCGTCGAACCGGTGCGCGCCTGAATGATGGCCACGCGTTTCATCCAACTCTCCCGCCATGGAGCATTCCGAGTTCATGCGCGTGTTTTCCGAAGCGACGTCGTTCCCCGAGAACCCGTTTCACCCGCTGGTCTGGATTATCGGCGAGCCGGAGTTCGGCGAAAACGTCTTCATCGGCGCTTTTTCGCTGATCAACGCCAAAGGCGCGCGTCTGCAGATAGGCGATCACTGCGATATTGCATCGTTCGTGTCTATTAACGTCGCGGATTCGCACCGGCGGTGCCTGGAGCTGCAAGACGACATCGACCGCAAACCGGTTATTCTGGAGCACCACGTCTTCGTGGGATCGCATAGCGTCATCAAAGGTGGCGCGCATATCGGACATCACAGTGTGGTCGCCGCCGGAACGATTGTCGACGGCGTGCCCATTCCGCCATACTCGCTTGTCAGCGGCAACCCCATGACGGTTAAACCCGGATACTACGCTTCAAAGCGTCCGTGACTCGGAGTTGGTCGACGGGGGTCAACGAGGCGTACATCGGCAGGCTTAGCGCGCGGGCGTAGTACGCCTCGGCGTTCGGGCAATATCCCGGCTCAAATCCCAATGCCTGGTAGTACGGCTGCATGTAGATCGGCATGTAATGCACGTTGGCGGCGATTCCTTCGCCGCGAAGCCGCTCGAAAAGCACCCGGCGATCCAGCGGGGCCTCGTCCCTGACTTGAATGGGATATAAGTGATATGCGGACAGCGAGTCTGCGGACTGATGCGGAATGACAACGGGCAAACCGCGCAGCTCCTCGTCGTACGCCTGCGCGATTCGCCGGCGCTGCGCGATGAACTCGTCGATGCGATCCATCTGCGCGATACCAAGCGCTGCCTGAAGCTCGGTCAAACGGTAATTGAAACCCAGGTCGATCTGTTCGTACTCCCAGGACTCGCGCTCACGCGACATCAGACGCTGCTCACGCGTAACGCCATGGCTTCGCAGCAGGCGCATTCGCTCCGCGACGGCATCGTCGTTCGTAAGCGCCATTCCGCCTTCGGCCGTCGTGATGATCTTCACCGGATGAAAGCTGAACACGGTAACGTCGGCGAATGTACCGCTGCCAACCGGCTCGCCCCGATACTTCGCACCAACGGCGTGCGAGGCATCCTCGACGATCCGAAATCCGTACTCGCTGCGCAATTCTGCGATGGCCGCCAAATCGCAAGGTTGTCCCGCAAAATCGACAATCACGACGACGTCGGGCAGACGTCCTTTGGAACGCGCGACTTCGAGCTTGCCGGCAAGCGCGTCCACGCTCATGTTATACGTGCGAGGATCGATGTCGACAAAATCGACAAGCGCGCCGCAATATCGTCCGCAATTCGCGGAAGCGACGAAGCTGATCGGCGAAGTCCACAGTAAACCGCCGGGCTGCAGTCCGAGGGCACGAACTGCGGCGTGAAGGGCAGAGGTCGCGTTCGACATGGCAACGGCGTTGGGCGCGCCGCAATACGAAGCGACGCGCTCCTCGAAGCGCGGTACGACCGGACCTTGCGTTAGAAAATCGGAGCGAAGAACCTCGACGACCGCGGCGACGTCGTTTTCGTCGATCGACTGCCGGGCGTACGGGATCATGCGATCGCTGCGTTGAGCCCGGCGATCTCCGGAATCGTCAGAAAGTGCGGGTTGTCGCCCGAACTGTATTCGAATCCGTCTTCAACCGGCTTTCCACGCTCGCCGCTAGCATCCGTACCGTGATCGATCGTCGTGTAGAACGCGATTGAAGGTTTGATGATGTAATGTTCGCCATACTCCAGCGTGAGGCGCGCTTCATCGCGCGGTACCATCGACTCGTGCAGCTTCTCGCCCGGGCGAATGCCGACGATTTTGTGCGGCAGATGCGGCGCCAGCGATTGCGCCAAATCGACGACACGCACCGACGGAATCTTCGGCACGAAGAGTTCGCCGCCGTGCATGCGTGAAAAGGCCCTCGTCACGAAATCGACGCCTTGCGGCAGCGTGATCCAAAAACGCGTCATGCGGTCGTCCGTAATCGGCAGCTCGGTCGCACCTTCGTCGATTAACCGCCGGAAGAACGGCAGAACGGAGCCGCGAGAACCCACGACATTGCCGTACCGCACTACCGAGAACCGGGTAGGATGACGGCCGACGATGTTGTTCGCCGCAACGAAGAGTTTATCGGAAAGCAGTTTCGTCGCGCCGTACAGATTGACCGGTGAGACCGCCTTGTCGGTCGAAAGCGCGACGACTTTCTCCACGCTGTTGGCCAGCGCCGCCGAGATGACGTTCTGCGCGCCGTCCACGTTCGTTCGAATGCATTCCGACGGATTGTATTCCGCGGCGGGCACCTGCTTGAGCGCAGCGGCATGAATGACGTAGTCGATGCCCGACATGGCTTGCGTCAGCCGCCGCTCGTCGCGAACGTCGCCGATGAAATACCGGATGAACGGCGCGTTCCAGCGCTGTTGCATTTCAAACTGCTTGAGTTCATCGCGCGAGAAAATGACCAGCCGCTTCGGGTCGGCGTTTGCAAGTAAAGCGGAGGTAAACGCTTTTCCGAACGAACCGGTCCCGCCGGTGATCAGTATCGATTTTCCATCAAAGACCGAAGGCACAAAGACTTTATCGGTCAGGGGCTAATTGCACGTTAGCATGTCCAAGTATTACCGGTACTTCGGGCTGGAGCGAGACCCGTTCTTAGATACCGCCGATCCGTATTTCTACTGTGAACTGGGAGCGCTCCGCAAGGCGAAGGACCGGCTCGCCTCCGTCGTGGACGAATCTCGGGGTTTGACCGTTATCCTGGGCGAACCCGGCACCGGAAAAACCAGCCTTTCCAGTGCTCTCGAGCAAGAGCTTCTGCAAGACGACCGCATCGTGCTCGGCAAGATTCTCGACCCCACCTTTGCAACGGAGGTGGAGTTTTTGATTGCGGTCGGCCGCGTGTTCGGCCTCTCGCTGCCGCCGCGTTCGAGCGCTGCGCTAAAAAATGCGCTCAAAAATTTCTTTTTCGAAACTGCAGTTCTGGAAAACCGCACGCTCGTGCTCGTCATCGACGAGGCGCAGAATCTGAGCGATCAAGGACTCGAAGCGTTGCGGCTGCTGCTCAATTATCACGTACCGCAAAAGAAACTGCTCAACATTCTGCTCTTCGGACAGAGTGAACTCGAGCGGCGCATCAACGCGCGTCACAACTTGGTCGATCGTGTCGACTCGTGGATACGATTGGAACCGCTGGACGAAACGATGTCGGCGGCGATTCTGGATTTCCGGCTCTCGCGTGCCGGGCTTGCGCACGGACAGCAAATCTTTACACCGCAGGCGCGCTCGCTGCTCACGCAAAGCTCCGCGGGCCTGCCGCGGCGTCTCACGATGTTGGCGCACCTCTCCATGCAAGAAGCCGCCGATCGCGCGAGCACACTGGTTCGCGACGATCACGTTCGCGCCGCACTGGCTGCGCGCGGCATCCAGGAACCGGCCGTCGCGGCATCCGCATCGACGAACGGAAACTCTGCAACATTCTTCACCCGCTTCTTGCACCGCCTCAACCTTGCACGCTAGCCATGCCGCGTGAGCCGGACTTCGATGAGAGCGCCGACATGCGGCTGGTAGAACTCCAGCGCGCCGCCCTCGGTGTATCGGCGCCGCAGCACGGCTCCTGGGATTCGCGCGTAGCAACCGAAGGCGCCGCCATTGACCCGGAAGGGCAGCAGCATTTGGAGAGCGCGGTAGTCGTCGTGCAAGCGACGGCCGCACCGGCGGGGGACGTCATTCCGGGCGCCATCGTCACGCTCGCAGTAAGCATTACAAACGAAGGGGTTGCCGAAGCCGGTAACGTCCGCGTTACCGTGCCGCTTCCAGGTGGCGCGACGTACCGCAACGGGTCATTCGTGCGAGACGGGCGTCCGATGCTCGACGATGCCGCCGATGAACTTTTCGGACCAGGAACGCTCATCGCCGCCATTGCGCCAAAATCGCGCGTCACGTTCCTTTGGAAAATCGGCGTCCGGCTTGGGAATAAGGCGCTCGTGATTGCACCAAGCGTGAGCGCCGAAGAAACCGCGGTCCTCGGCGCGCAACCGCTCGTGATCTCGCGGAAAGCCGGCACTCAAAACGGGTTTGCCACGCAAGTGCAGCGTTACGACCGCGCCCTGTACGATCGCCCGACGTCAACGATCGACGAGATTCCGTTTTACGAACTCGACCAAGAGGAAGAGATCGAGCACGAGGCCGCGCGGGCGGCGCTCTCGCCCCTCACGCCGCAGAGCGAGTACCGCCCACCTTTGGAGCCGCCCCTCCAGCCGGTGCCTCCACCCGACCAGCCTGAGCCCGCGCCCCCGCCGGGCCAGCCGGCGCCGGTGCCCGAGCCCGGTGTACCCGTGCCCGAACCGACGATCCCAAGCCCTCCTGAGGAGCCCCCCGTCGTCGAGCCCGCTGCGCGCGAAGCGGTCGTTCTGTATGGAAGGGTCGATCGACCGTCCGTTGCCTATTTCGAACGGACGTTCAACGGTCCAAAACCGCCAACACTGCTCAACCATTTCATTTTGGCCGGCGCGCTTGCGTGCACGCGAACCGCCGGCGACGGTGACGCAGCTGGACTCAAGGCGCACTTGGAAGCTCAGGCGCAGCTTTTGCAGCGCATTGTGCTGCACGAAAAGATGGGCCGAAAAGAACCCATCGCCGAGTATGCGGGCAAAATGCTCGCGCGTGTGGATCAGTTCGCGGCGGCTCCGGTAGTAACACTTGCCGCGGCCGAGGATAAGAATGTTCTCGTCCTGGAAGCGGAATTGGAACAACCCACGCTCGCGCTTTTGCGCAAAATGCAGGATGACAGCGCGCGCTGGGATTTTACGAAGGCGCGGCAACTCACGCTCGCCCTTCAAGCGCGCCGCATTGCTGCACAAGCGCCCCCTCGGAATATTGAAGCCGCCGAAAATGCGTTGCGCGTGTATTCACAAACGGCTGCCACGCAGCTGCAACGCTTCTTCGTCCGCATGCGCATCGATCGCACTACCGGCTTGCTTTACGCAAATGACGAAACGCTCGATACGGCCGCGCGCGCACTCATCGCCTCGCTCGCCGCGCTCTTTCCTGCGTGAAGCTCCTCATCGGCATCCCCACGGGTGGATCTCCCGCAAAACCCTTCTTAGAATCGCTCGCCGCACTTCAACTTCCGGACGCGGCGCGCTCCGTCGACCGGATCACCGTAAGCGGAAATTTTATTCCGGCTCAGCGCGAACTGATGCTCAAGCGCGCCAGGGACACAAACGCCGATTTTCTGGCGATGATCGACGACGACATGGTGCTTCCGTCGGACGCCATCGTCAAATTGTGGGAGATACTGGACCGCGATCCCCGTTGCGCGCTCGCCGGCGCGTTGTATTATTCGCGTGACGGACTGCGCCCGATGGCCGTCGATCACTGGGACGAGCATCGCACGACCACAGCGCACACACCAGCGTTCGACGAGCGGACACCTATAGAAGTCGACGGCGTCGGATTCGGCTGCGTGCTGGTGCGCGTGTCTGCGCTGGCTTTGCTGAGCGAGCCGTTTGTTCGTACGCAGATTTTCATCGAAGAGCATGCGAACCGGGTGCGCGTCTGCAACGAAGATTATCTCTTCTGCGCATCGCTACGCCAAAAAGGTTTTACCGTAATGCTGCATCCGGGCGTACGGTGCGGCCACTACGATCGCGCGAGCGGACGCACGTTTCCGCAGACCTGGGAACCCGCCCACATAACGAACCGCCGGCGTATGGCCGTCATGCATGCGGACGGCACGCAAGCCCTCGAATCGTACGACGATCGCGTTCCGCAAACACAAGAGCGCCACGTCACCGCGGCGCTCGAATATATTTATACCGACGAACGTCTGCGCTAAGTAAGGCGGTCTAAACCCGCACGAGCCTGCGGAGCCGTGCGCTTAGCGATCGTTCGCAATGCCTGCCTCCAGCGCGACAACGTCTGCAAACGGTCGTCAACGGCAGCACGGTACTGCTGCAGTCGCGCCATTTGATTTTCGCGTATTGCGAAGATGTACCGGACTCGTTGCATGAATTGCGAATCGAACTGCTCGTCGCGAACCGTGCTTGCAGCTTCGAACGCGTTCTGCAACGCGTGCGTGATGCGCCGCGAATCCGCGATAGCGCTCTCCAGCCGCTCCCAGTCTCTCGTCCCGAGCGCGCGCTCCATCTCGCCGCACCGCGCTTCGAGCGCAGAGAGCTCGCTTTGCACGGCGTTCAGAAGCTCCTGAGCGCTATCCGACTGCTGCAAAACCGCCCGTGACCGGAGCCGGCGGCGCCGACCGCGCACTCGCCTTGAATTCGGTAATGGCCTGCATCCACATTGCGCGATAGTCCTTGAAAAACGGCAGCAGCCGTTCGACCCGGACCGCGCTCTTCTGCATGTTCGCCATCACCAGTTCGTGATGCCAAAACTCGTAGACCCGGAAGAGATTGCGCGCAACTTCGCCGCCGATTTCCATGTCCAGCGAACCCATGAGCAACGCGAGCGCGCGCTGTGCACGCAGCAGGTTCTTGTGAATGCCTTCGATATCGCCACGATCGTTGCTCAACTTTTCGAGCGCTTGTGTCGAGGCAAGAATCAGCACGTCGAAGATCTTGATGATCAGATCTTCTTTCGACGCAGTCGCAATCGAGGTTTCGATATACTGCTGATCGGCTGAACGTTTCATCAACTGCGATTAGCCCCCTGAGGACTTGAAGAACGAGCCAAGTTGTTGCTGCAGTGCTTGGAAACCCGCGAGCTGACTTTCCGTTGCCGAAAACTCCGTTCGCAGCTGGTTGGCTTGCATATTTGCGCTGTCTTGAATGCGTTGTATCTGTTGACGAATCGACGTGATGTGATCGGTATTCGTGTTTTCGAAGCTTTGCATGAGCGATAGCGAAGGGATATTTCCCAGCAGGCCGCCGGACACGCTGGTCGGCAACCCGGTTACGCTCGTTAGGTACGTGCCGAGTTGTGTGACAATACCCTGCGAACTGTTGAAGATGTTCTTAACCGCATTGGGATTAGCGGTCAAGGCCGCTTGCAGCTTCGTGATGTCGAGCGCTTGCAGTTGTCCGGACGTACCGTTGATCGTTTGCGTGGTGAGCGGCGAGCTGGAGGGGCTCCCGGTTGTCGATGACGCCGACACCATCGTGAACGATGAATCCAGCTGCAGTCCAATTGAGGCAAGCGAATTGTACGATGTTCCCGCGGACGGTACGATCCCGCCGACGATGGCTTCCAGTCGTGTCTTAACGCTTTGAATGTCGGCGTTGCCCCAGAGAACTCCACCGGACAGCGCTTGCGTCGCCTGGATGCCGGGCGTGCTCGATTGTGAAATCACCGGCGCCGCTGTCGCCTGATTGATTTCGTTCATCGCCGTGTTGTACGCCGAGACGAACGTGTTTAGCGTGCTGACGAGCTGCGTGCTATCCTGCGTGACCGTAACCGAAAACGGTGTGGTGGTATTCGCAAGCAGGTTGAGCTGAATTCCCGGAATTGCAGTCGTAACGGTGTTGCTGTTGCTGTACACCGTTTGCGTTCCGCCGCTGGCCGTTTGCAGCGTGACTTTCGCCTGCGTGCCGAGCGTTGTCGTCGCTCCCGACGCGCTGGTCAGACCCACTGCCGTGAGGAAGTTGCTCGTGTCGGAACCCGAACCGACTACGATGCCCTGCGTTCCGGTGGCTTTATTGCTCAGCGAAATTTGTCCGGTCGCCTGATTGAACGTCGCAATGACGCCGGCGTTGGAACTATTGATGCGGTTGAGTACATCGACGACCGCGTCTTTGGTCGGATCGACGCTGATTGACACGCCGTTAATCGTAAAGGTACCCGCAGTTACCGGGGTTACAAGATTGCCGTTCGTCGCGTACCCGCTCGAGTTCTTGGAATTGAGCAGCAGCACCTGATTCACGCCGCCCACGCCGGCCGTGGCCGTTACGCTTCCGCTCGTGCCGGTGTTGCTGATCTGCGCCTGATCGAGCCGCATCACCGTGAGCAAATTCCCGGAATCGCCGGCCGCACCGAGCGAAATCGGATTATTGCCATCCGTTATCTGGACTTTGTCCGTACCGGCGGCGAAGCCGATGGTAAACGTGTTATCGCCGGTCGCGGTACGAACCGCCGACTGGATGTTCGCCATGATCGTCGAGATCGACTGTGAGCCAACATCGTACGTCACGCTCACGCCGTTGATTGTCACCTTGCCGGTTGGTCCGCTGCCGTTGCTCGGCGTAATTGCCGCGTACGACTGCGCGAGCGGAACCGTATTCGCGGCAACACCAGGAGTGTTGATGAGATCGGTTTCCTTGTGGCCGACGTTGGGATTGCTGAAAACTTGAGTTGCCGTCGCGAGCTGCGTTTGCGTAATCGTGTACGTTCCCGGTGTAGCGGAGACGTTCGGAACACCCTGTGCAGTGGCGACGGCCGGCGCACTGGACGTACCGGTATATGCGTTAAACAGGTTGGACTGCGAGAGCGCCGTCAGCGAGTTTTGAACGGAGGCGAGCATGTTGTTGATCTTGATGAGTTCAAGATTTGACGCGTTGAGCGTTGCAATCTGCGCGTTCAGCTGAACGGTCGGAGCGAGCGTTAGCGCGGTAAGCTTTGAAATAATCGAGTTATAGTCGATTCCCGATGCGATGCCGGGAAATGAAATCGGAGGGGTATTGGACCCCGGAATGCTGCTTGCCATCGTTGCCTAAGCCGTCCTGTCGAGCGTAACACCGGAGTATTTATCGAAGAACTCGGCCATCTGCACGACCATCTCCGAAGGGAATTGCGCGATTTCCTTACCGGTCGCCGGATCCGAAAAGACCGTGATGATCTCGTTCGGATTGTGACCGACGCGATAGGAAACGCTCAAACTCCCGCTTTGGGCTGGGTCGGATTGTCCAAAGAGCTTCGCGATGGAAGCGATGAGCGCGGTATTGCGCTGCTGCTGATCCGGCTGCGGATCTGCGTGGGTCTCAGGCGCGGGCGCGGGTGCGCTCGCGGCGTGAGTTTCCGGTAATGCAGCGGCGGACGCCTGAGCGCCCGACTCCGCGGAAACGGCGGTAACGTCCATGTTCCTCTCCTCGTCCTACTGTTAAATTTCGGCCGTCGCGGCCGGCGACTTTAGGCGCGCCTGTTGCGCATGGGCATAGGCCGAGACGGTGGCGACAAGACTGGCGAGGGGATCGGTCGAGGCGGCGATGCGGCTCCCGCAACCGGCGACATCCGTTGGATGGGCGAGAGCCGCGTCCCATGCGGATCTCACAGCCAGGGATATGGAAGAGACGCTGGCGGGCTCGACTTCCCAAAGCCCAGGCCGCCAGAGAGCGCCGGCGTAGCGGAGATTGGCAACCGCAAGAGCGCACCCGAACGCCGCAGCACGCGCGATGCGTCCCAGCCCTAACCCGAACCATGAGACGTCGGCGTAGACTCTGGCGCGCCCGTAGAGCGCCGCAATTTGGCCGTCTGTCGCGGCCGGAACGAAGACGACCTGTTCGCCCGCGTGCTCGCGGACAATCTCCAGGTACGACGCATCGGTAACCGGCCCCAGAAGCACGAGCGGCAATCCGGCATCGCGCATCGCGCGCACCAGCAGCGCTTGATTGCATCGCGGTTCGATCGGTGCGTGCGCGAGAACGAAATCGCCCGCCGGCACGAGATGGTCGACCGGTTCAAACGGCGTGGACGCATTCACGTACGGCGCGACGATGCGCAGAGATCCCAGCGCGCCGTGCCGCTGCAAAACTAAGGCTTCTTCCACAGGTCCGCTGACCAGCACGACGTCTGCGAGCGCGAGCGCCTTACGAACCGCATCTTCGAACCCCGCACGCGGTTCGTGACGTGCTCCCGCGGTGTAGATCGGTGTCGAAAGATTGTGCGCACCCAGGTGTTGCAGGTACGTGGAGAGATCGCGTTCGTCGCACGTCATCGTAAGGATTTGCTGGGTGACGCCGGCGCCCCACACGCCCCGCAGCGTCAGATCCTCCAACATCGGCGTTACGATCGTAGGCAGGTTCGCGGCCCGTGCGCGTTCCAGCAGCCAACACGCCTCGTCTGCTGCCAGCAGCCCGAACACGTGCACAAGGTCGTAGTTTGCTAGGTCGACCGGAGCGAGATTCGAGATCACATCGACGGCAAAGCCTTCGGCGCGAAGCCGCTGCGCGAGCTCGTAGGCGTCGTCGGTATCGGCATCCGGCGACTGTTGCGCATCTTTGCGGATGCCGATGAGAATACGCCCCGCCGAACCGCCTGCTGCCGCGGGCGGATATCCAAAGCGAGCGCGCCGCGGTGATTGGTGCTGCTGCACGCGAACGCCGATGAATTTGCGCGCGACGCCGTCCGCCTCGTCGAACGAAACTTCAACCGAAAACGGGATCGCCGGCGCGAGGGGTACGCGTACGAAAGCGTCGGGTACCGCGTCTACACGAATCTCTACTGCCGCGTGGAGATCCGCTGAATCGCTCACAACCACGTCGAAGCGCGCTGACGTATCCATCGAGTCGAAGCACGTCGCATCGTACCAGCGGCGCGCAAATTCGTTTCGCTCCGGTTCTCTGAGATCGGCTCGTACGGTTTCTGCATGACGCGCGAGAACCACCGCACCCGTCGCTGCAGCGGCACCGTGGACTGCAACATGTTTACCGGAAGCAAAACGCAGCGCGTAAATACACGCGGCAGCGTCTTCAAAAACGCGCGTGTACGGCGTCGCTCCCAAAAACCCGTACTCTCGTGCTCGTGCAAACGACGGCGCAAACGGCAAATCGAAGATGCGAGTGAGCTCTGCATTTGTCTCGTTACTCAGTGAGGCAGCATACAGCCACGGAAGGATCCGCTCGCCGATACCGATGAGCACGCCCTCGTCAACCGATCGCGCCACGGCCGCGGGCCAGATCAGCGGATCGTCCTCGGGTTCGATCAGCATCGAACGATCCAGATGAACCAGCGGCACGACGGCGATGCGCTCGCCATCGCCAAAGATCAAATCGATACCGGCGGTAACGTCCATTTGACGCATGGCCGGCTCGTAGCGCGCTGCTAAGAGTTTCTCCGCACGTGCGAGCTCGCGCAGCGCTCGAGCATCCACGGTCGGCTGAAAGTACGCATGCGCGCGATGAAAACGTCTCATGCCGGCAAAGCCTGCGCGTTGCGCAGCACGCGCTGCAGACCACTCGGGCTACGATCGGGAAGTGCGCGCAGCCCGGCATGCTCGCGCAAAGCGCGCCCGCCGGCATTCCACTGCGCGCACGTGGGCAATGAGGCCAGCCACGCATGGACGTCGGCTTCATCGCTGACTTCGATATCGGCGACGTTTTGCGCCGCGACTCCTACATTTGAGATGGCGCGATTGATGCGCGTGCCGAGCACTGCTGCCGGCAACTCACCCGTCGCTGCAATGGCAAATAGGGTGCCATCCGAAGCGCGCAGCGCCGTTGCGTATTTGCGCACAAGTGCACCGACTTCGTTCCAATCGCCTTCATCCGCAACGGTAGCGACGAGGACATTGCGATATTGGCTCTGGTCCTCGACGGCGGGCGATTGCGCCGGCGGCAACGCCACATAATGGAGTGCGCGATCGTAGCCCTTGCGAATGGCAATACGCGCATCGTAGCCACCGGAGAGCAAGCTGTCGCCGTAGCCCCACTTCTGCGCGAATTTGTGGGCATTTTGCTGCATCGTCGCCGTCCAATCAACGTTATTGGCGGCAAACGTTTGACTGCCGAAGTGATGGATGAATACGTCGTCGCAAACGTAGATTTTGTAGCCGGCTCCCCGCACGCGCATGCAGAAGTCATCGTCTTCAAAGTTGCCCAAACCAAAACTCGGATCGATGCCGCCAACCTCGTCGATGACGCGGCGGTCGATGCACAGACAGAGGCCGATTGCCCGATCCGTCAAATAGCCCGAGCTTCGCAAGCGTTGCCGCCGCTGCGCCGCATACCGGTGCATCGAATCGGTGTCGCCATAGTTGCAGTCCGAAAGCTGCTGGTCGCCGGCAACTTTATTGCTGCGTGGCGCGGTGACGCCGAGTCCGCCAATGCGGTTGAAAGGCTCGAGTAGACCGTCGAGCCACCCTTCGGTGACGATCACGTCGTTGTTGAGCATGACCACGAAGTCGCCTTGTGCGGCCGCAAAACCCTGATTGTTACCAACGGCATACCCGCGATTTTCTTTATTGAAGATGACGCGAACGTCCTCGAGCGTACGCAGCCAGCTCGTCGTCTCTTCTTCGGAGCCATTGTCGACGATGATGATTTCGTAGGGAGGCGTAGTATGCGCGCGAATCGACTCGAGCGCGAGTTTGGTGAACTGCGGTGCGTTCCAGCTCAGCGTAACGATGGACACCAAACCGCGCTCCGGCGGTTTGCGGGAACGCAGAAGCTGCTCCATACGTTCGCTCTGCAGAGCCGGGCGCACGCCGGTCCCAAACTCTCGTGCAGCGCGCTCGATAAAATCGTTAACCGCTTCCGGCAGCGAGCCGAGCTCGCGCAAACGATGATGCGCGGGAAACTTGCGCATCGCGAGCAGCGTGCAGCTCGCTCCTTCCGCACTTGACTTGGCGGCCGCAACGCGCGGGTCCCACTCGATTTGGCGCAGCAACTCGTCAAGCCATCCGTTTGCGAGCTGTGCGCGGGCATCAACGATCGCCACATACCGGTCGCCCCGATTCTCCATCATCTCGCGAGCGGCTGCGATCGCGTTTGCGTCCTCGCAAAAGCATATTTCATGGAGTGGTGCAGCATTCGACGCTACCATTCTCTCGACGTTTGACTTAAGTGAATCGTTGACGCCATACACGAGAACGCTCACGCGCGGTATGGTAACCGATTCCCAGTAGAATGCGCCGCGCCCGGCGCGTACCGGACGGCGCAGCTCACCGCGACGTACTGCTGCAACGTTCTGGTCCGCCTCAACGCGATCGTTCCACCGCTGCGCGAGCAAAGCCGCATTGGCTGGCGCGCGGCGAAAGCGCTGCACGCCTGAACGAGATTCGAAGTGCAGCAGTTTGGCAGCGGGCTCGTAGACGACGCGCAGTCCGCGCTCGCGTACGCGCAGGCAGTAATCGACGTCTTCGTTCCCGTTCCAATACAGCTCGTCCAGTCCACCGAGTTCCAGATACAAGTTGCGCGGAGTGAGAAGGCACGCGCCGGTAACGGCTTGGCAATCTTTCTTTTGCAGCGCGCGCGCATCGTCGCCGCGAATCCCGTAGAGGTCGTGCACCATCGTGAAGGCCGTGATGCCGAAACTCGAAGGAACCGCCACGACGCCGCCGTGCTGAAGCGTGCCGTCGGGAAAAAGCAACCGCGCTCCGACCGCACCGACCTCGGGTGCGGCTGCCGCAAGTAACGCGTTCAGCCACCCGTCGAGCGGCTGCGTGTCGTTGTTGAGCAGGATCAAATACTCGCCCGCCGCCATTGCCGCCGCCTGATTGTTGGCTGCGGCAAAGCCGATGTTGCGCTCGTTGCGTATCACGCGCACCCAGGGAAATTCGGTCAGCATTTCCGGCGTTTCGTCAGCCGATGCGTTGTCGACGACAAGAACCTCGCCGTCTGGCAATCCACCTGTCGTTTGGTACAGCGCAAGAAGGCAGTTCCGGGTGAGCTGGGCTTTGTTGAATGCGGGGATGATGATCGAGTAGCGCACGATGAAGTTTATGCTAGCGCTTGCGTTGCAATTCGCTGAGCGTCGGCGATGCGGCCACTGCGAAGGTAAAGGCCTGCAAGTTCGACGGCTACGCGCTCCTTGTTCTGCGACATCAGCTCCATGAACGTAGCCTCCGCTTCGGGCGAGCGTCCCAGCTGCTCGAATAGCGATCCGCGCAAAAGCGCCGCGTCGAACTGCGACGGATCCTCGCTCAAGATGCGTTCACACGCCGCTAGAGCATCCTGGGGCCGTCCGAGTTCGCGCAAAATCGCCGCCGCTAAGTAATTGCCTTGCAAGAACGCCGCTTTATTAGCAGCGTCGATCGCTTGCAAATGCACGAGCGCCTCGTCCCTCTTCCCGAGGTTCACAAGCGCCAGCGCGGCGTTGTACCGCAGCGGCCCGTCGTGCGGAGCTTTGTCCAATCCACTTAGGGCCATTGTCAGCGCCTGCTCGTGGTTTTTTCCGGCAATGAGAAAATGGGAACGGCGCAAATGGTCTGCCGGCGATTTAGGTTCGGTTTGGGACTCTCCCGCGCGCAACCGTTCGATGCTCTGCGCATCACC
This sequence comes from uncultured bacterium, assembly GCA_964602255.1. Classification (GTDB taxonomy): domain Bacteria; phylum Vulcanimicrobiota; class Vulcanimicrobiia; order Vulcanimicrobiales; family Vulcanimicrobiaceae; genus CAZRQS01. The sequence continues at coordinate 24,276 of CAZRQS010000004.1, forward strand.
GCGCTGCGTGTAGATTGCCTCGAGCGGATTGAGGACTTCGGACGCCCACGGAGCGCGCTCCAGCGCGGCGAGCAAATAGCGTTCGCCGTCGTGCCAGCCGCATTGCTGGGCAACTGCGGCTGCGGCCAACAACATATTGATCGCCGTTTCTTCACCCGCCAGATTGACGTCGCGTTCAATAATTTCTACAGCTTCAATAGCTTTTGCGTGTCGCAGTAGAAAATTCACGAGATGGACGACGGCCTGCTCGTCTTTGAGCGCCGCATATGCTGCGCGAAAGTCGACTTCGGCTTCGTCAATGCATCCCGCGCGTTCCAGCGCGCGTCCGCGGTTGAGTAAAAGCGGCTGCGATGCAGGGTGGTTCGCAAGGCCTTTGCTGAACCACTCGATCGCTTCGGTTTCGCGCCCCTCGAGGGCGTACGTCGCGCCGATCTCGGAGTGCGCTTTCCAACGCGAGATTTCGTCGTCGACGATAAACTGCTGCACAGTCTGCCCCGCATCGTCGATTGCGGCCTGGTACATTTCTCGCGAACGCTCCCATTGCTGCATGTGCATGTAGGCTTTGCCGGCGGAGAAATGGGCGTTGGCGTAGTTTGGTGAGAGTTTGAGCGCAAGCAGCGCGTACTCCAGACCTTTTTCGGGTTGCCCGAGGCGCTCGGTGTAGGCGTCGGCCAAAATCTGCAAGCCGTTCGGAACGAACGCGCGCGCGTCGTCGCGCGTCAACTCGTACATGCGCTCCATCGCGTCGACGGCTTTCTCCGTTTCTCCCATGAGGAACGTCGTTAGTCCGAAGTTATACCAGTGGAACGCCTCGCCGGGCTCGCGGCGAATCGATTCTTCGAGGATGCGCAAATTGCGCGCATTCTTGCCGCGCGACTCGACCATTTCGTTTGTATAGCCGTGATGTAGAATTTTTACGGGTGAGAGAACCGCCGCAATGCCCTTCGCATTGCCGTCCAGACACGCGAACTCGTGAATGAGACCCGTATATCGAATGCGTTCGTGGTTGGGGAAAATGCGCGACGTCGCGTGCGACATCGCGCCGCCGCCGTACCGATCGGATTTGTTGATGCAACGCACATACACGCCGACGATGTAGGCAGGCGTCTTTTTTAATGCTTCCAGCGCTTCGAGCGATTCAGGAAGCAGTTCTTCATCCGCGTCGAGTTGCAGCACCCAACGGTTCGTGGCCATCGCAAGCGATTCGTTACGCGCCCAAGCAAAATCGTCACGCCATTCGCGGTGTTCGATGCGCGCACCGAACGCTCGCGCAATCTCTACGGTGCGATCCGTCGATCCCGTATCGACGATATTGATCTCGTCGACAGCACCGGCGGCACTACGAAGACACTGTTCGAGAAAGCGCTCCTCGTTCTTCACGATCATGCACAAGCTGATGCCGGCCGGTTTTTGCTGCCACCCGGGCGGCGGCGAGGGCAAACCGAACGGCAGTGCGGCTTGGTGCACCGGACTTGACGGCGGCGCAGGCCGGCGGGATTTGACTCGAACTGGCATCTCTATCTATTTCGGCAGAGTGCCATAAAACGAAGAGGGCCCGCCGAAGCGAGCCCTCATTGTCCGGGTGGAGTTGTTGATTAACGGAACAGGCCGAGAACCGACTGCGCGTTGGCGTTAGACTGCGCCAACACTGACGTTCCGACTTGGACGAGGACCTGAAGTTTGGTGAACTCGGTCGTCGCCTGACCAACGTTGAGGTCGCGGATAGCCGATTCGGAGGCTTGCAGGTTGACCGCTGCGACGTTGGCATTGTTCGCGTCTTCGTTGAGTCGAACGATGACCGCGCCGAGCTGCGCGCGCTGTTGCAGGAGCGTGTTCAGCGCGTTGTCGATCTGACCGATCGCGTCTTCCGCACCGATTGACGGATTGTTCTGCGACGCCGTTGCTACGTTGATGTTCGAGATACGCAGCGTCTGTGCGTTCGTGGCTTGGATGCCGATCGAAACCGTGTCGCCTTCGTTGGCACCGGACTGAACGTTCAGGGCCGGAGAGTTCGGGTTCGTTGCAGCAGCAACTGCCTGGCTGACCTTGATGTAGGCCGTCGTACCTGCGTCTGCAGCCGTAATGTTGCCGATCGAGATCAGCAGGTTGTCCGCCTGGAACGACTTGACCGTCGAGCCCGCGGTGTAGATGACGCTGTCAACCGAAACCGCCTGCGTTGAGCTGTTGAGGAACGTCACTTGAACGCCGACGGTCGTGCCGCCGGTGTTGACCACTTGAAGTTCGATGGTGCCGTCAACGGCGCTGGCCTGGAACGTTGAGCTGTTGACGACTTGGGCGACCAGCTGGCCCGAACCGGTGTAGTTCGAAGCCTGCGCGAGGACGGTGTTCGAGGCGATGATTTCGGTCGCCGAAACGGCGGGTTGGAAACCGGAGTGGCTGCCGTCAAGCAGCGGCTGTCCGTTGAAATTCGTGTTCTGCGAGATGCGGTTGACCTCGAGCAGCAGCTGCGAGATTTCCGCCTGCAGGTTCGTTTTGTCGGCTGAGCTATTGACATCTGAAGCGGCTTCAGCGGCAAGACCGCGGATGCGTTGCAGAATGTCGGTTTCCGTTTGGAGCGCGCCTTCAGCTACCTGCGCAGCGTTGTTCGCGTCTTGAACGTTTTGCTGTGCTTTTTGGAAGCCGTCGACCTGCGTTTGCAGGTTCGTGGCGATTGCCAGACCTGACGGATCGTCGGCCGCAGTGTTGATGCGAAGTCCGCTCGACAGATGCGAGACGATGTTTTGGAGTGAGGACTGGTTCTTGTCCAGGTTGTACCGGACGCTGTTGGCCAACAGGTTGTTGGCGATACTGAGACCTTGCATTTTTCCTCCGTGATCACACGCAAGTGTGAGTGACTAGTCGAGGGAGACGTCCTGTCCCCTTCGTTCAGTTAATCGGCCGAATGGCCCACGACTTTAGTGGTTTTTGGGAGATTTTTTACGCGGCTGCAGCGTGGCGCGCGTTACGGATGCCGGTCGCTCGGCCGCCGGGGCAGTGCCTTCGGCAGCGGAGCGGTTGCTTCGCTGGATCTCTTCGTAAATCTCGGAGCGATGGACCGCAATCTCTCGCGGCGCCTCTATGCCGAGCTTCACCTGATCGCGATCGACGGCGACGACGACGACGCGGACGTTGTCGCCTACCATAATGGACTGGTTGACTTTTCGGCTTAGGACAAGCATCGGTGCCCTCCTTGGCTGGCCCACGCCCTGGAGGCGGGGATGTTGCTTGTAGCTTCTACGCGGAGGTCGTCGTTTCCGCCGCGGTGCGCGGCAGCGGCTCGCGGACGGAATAGCCCGAGTTCTCGAGCATGACTTGCCGGGCGCGGCGCGTCTTCAGATTGATAACGATCGGCGCGAGCAAATTCATCGTCATCGTTTCGGCGTCTTTGGTAACGACGACGACACACAAGATCGTGAAGTCGTCGGGATTTTCGATGTGCAGCGCCGCGACGGCATAGCCCGGTAATTTCGGGTTGTAGTCCGGAAAAATTTGCCACGGGTCACACGCCGGCAGCGCCACGGACGGGTCGTCCAACGACTGCAGCCATACGAAATTGGGCTGCTCCGCCAGCGAAAGTGCCAAGAAGCGCCGCAGGTGGTCGAAGCCCGGAATTCCCCAGGGAAACTCGATCGCTTCCGTTTCGGTGAACGTCACCGTGCCGAAACGCGTCGTGGCGATGCTTTGCTGGGACTCCATCGTGGTGCTCAATCCTCCTGACTCCTCTATGGCAAATAATCGAAGAGCGTCTTGCTCTCGAGGCGCGTGGTAGTTCCGTATGCCGCCTGCAGAGCTGTCTGCGTCTGCGAGAACTGGGAAATCACCTTAGCAATATCGGCATCTTCAATGCTTGATTGAACCTTGGCATTGTTAACTGCCTGTGAATCGAGATTGGAGCCCGTATCATTCAGGTTCTGAATGATCGCGCCCAGCGTGGAGCGTCCGTTGAGCGACACCTGCGTAACGCGATCGATGTCGCCAATCTGACCGCTCAGGTCGTTGACGAGATCGGCCTGCGACTGAATCTTGAACGCCGAAACGAAGTTGGAGCTGTTTGTCGCACCGGCGCTCGGCACGTCCTGAACCTGGAACGCCTGCGCGGACGAAAGCGAGATGCGTTCGGCTTTCGGATCGAATGCGGCGGTTACGCCGCTCCCCGAGCCGTTGATTGCCGCGATCATCGCGTTGATCGTCGTGCCCGGCGCGAACGTCAAGGTGACGCCGTTGGGCGCCTGCGCGGATGCGATCAAAATCGAGATATTTCCGGAGCTGTCCGGGACCAGCGGTGTCGCGAAGTTTGCAGAGTTGAGCGTCGACGCGCCGGAGAGTACCGTACCAGCCTTGTTCAGCGCCGCGGCGCTTTGATCGACGACGGTACCGGTGCGTAGTGTATCGCGCAGCGTCATAAGCGCCTTGAACACGTCAGGCGAGCCGTCGGGCGCATTATAATTGAAGGCCTGCTGTAACGTCACACCTGTCGGCGTGCTCTGTCCACCGCCCAGATCCGCGATTTGCTGCGATAGATTTCCATTGAACGTGACCGATGAAATCGGTTTTCCGGCGGTGACGATTGGCGTTCCGGAACCGACCGTCCCGGCAAACACGTACTTACCGGAATATTGCGTGTTCGCAATGCCTATCGCTTCTTGCAATAAATTATCGACTTGGTCGGCCAGCGACTGGCGCTGCGTAACACTAATCGTGCTCGTAGCACTTTGAACGGCAATGCCGCGCGCCGAGCTGAGGATACTGCTTAGCGTTGAAAGCGCGCCATCGACCGTCGTAAGCTGCGCAGTGATGTTGGTAACGTTGTTCGAGGTCTGCTTCTGCTGCGCGATCGTCGTCCGGATGCTCAGATCTTGAGCGATGCCGTTCGGGTCGTCCGAAGGCACGTTGAGCTGCTTCCCGGTCGAGATCGTATTTCCGTACTGCTGCTGCTCGGCGACGAGATTGTCAATCGCGCCGGCTTGGCTATCGTAGATCGTCGAGGTTGCGATGCGCATGTGTCTCTAAGCCTCCCTGCTAGTGGACACCGAGATTGTTGATGACCGTGGTGAGCAGTGAATCCAGAACGCTGATGGTGCGCGCCGTCGCTTGGTACGCGTTCTGATATTTGATGAGGTTCTGCGTCTCCTCATCGATGTTGATACCGTCGATTCCTTGCCGGACTTTGTCGATATTCTGCGTGAGATTCGTTTGCGATTGGGCACCGGTGATTGCAGTTTGCGTGTCTACCGCCATTTGTGAAACCAGCCCGCCATAGTATTGGCTGAGCGTCTGCACTTGCGCGGACGTGATCGAGAATCCGGCCGGGTGCGCATTCTTGAAGGTTGCCGTGATCGATTCGATTCCGGTAACCGGGTTGATGCTCACGGACGACACGACGACGTTCTCCTGTGGAGCACCGCCACCCGGTGTTGCGGCGACGGTCAGCACGTCCCCCGGCCGCACGCTGTTCACGCCGGCAGCTAGAGCGATCGTGAACGTTCCGGCCGCGCCGATAGCGGTCGCACTCGTCGTTTGCAACGCCGGCACGCCCACGTTGCTGCTGAACATCTTCTGCAGCGCGTTTGCTCCGCCGTTATCGTTTGCGCCAAAAGCATTGGACGCGTTCTGTAGGATGCCCTGAATGCCGCCGGCTCCCAGTGCTCCAAGAATCGAGGCGCCGGGCGTCGCCGGATTATTGCCGTCCGCAATCATGAACGTCGGGTCCGTCGGCGTGCCGGCCGTTTGTTGCGCGGCGCGATGCACGAGATCCGCGTTTACCGGATCCCGCGAAAACACGATTTTCTGCCCGTTCGGATCGAACGCGGCGCTTACGCCGAGGTGCATGCCGTTGAAGTGGTTGATGAACGCGTCGACTGTCGTGTCGGTCGTGTTGGTATTGTATGTAAAGGTTTGAGCAACGCCGTCCGTGGTTACAGTCAGCGTGCCGGTGATGCCCGCGGCAGCCGGCGGGTTGGCGAGCGAAGCGTATCCGTTCATCGAAGCAGACGTGTCGATGACGTTGTTTGCTGAATTCATGCTCGTGACGAGTGAACCGGCCGCGGTTGACGCAAGTGCGACGGGAAGCTGCGACGGATTCGCAATCGCCAATTTGATGTTTCCGGCGGAGATCGGCAGCGTTCCCACGATCGGCTGGAAAAGCGGGGTTCCGGCTACACCGTTTTGATCGTACGACGCCGCGGTAATCCGGTTGACTTCGTTCGCGAGGGACGATGCGAAATTGTCGAGTTGCTGGCCATAGAGGGTTAACTTGTTATTGTAAAGGTCCGCAAACGCGGCAAGCTGTCCGCTTCCCAGCGGGATACCGGCGGCGTTCGGCGCCGCGGGTGGAGTGCTTTGGAAATCGATTTTGAACGTGGGCATTCCGTTCGATGCAATGCCCAGCACCGGCTGCGCAAGATGATACGCGACGGTGTCGTTCACTAAGGCCTGGCCATTCACGGTCACGAGCGTCGAGCCGTCAGGCTGCACCGAGGTATCCGTGGAGATGTATTGCGAGAGTTGATCGACGAGTTGATCGCGCTGGTCCTTGAAGGTGTTCGGGTTATCGCCCACCGCCGTCGACGCACGAATTTGGCCGTTGAGCGCCGCGATACGATCCAAGATACCGTTGACTTTGTTCACGATCGAACCGGCCTGCTGCATCGTGAGCGCCTTTTGCTGAGTGATCGTCGTGGCCGACGCGTTCAACGCTTGCGTGAGTGCTTGCGCCGTCGACAATACACTGGCGCGCGCGCTGCTGGAGCCGCTTCCCGATTGGTACACCAATTGGCCGACGGCGGTTTGAAACGCCGTGAAATAGGAATTCAGGCCGTTATTGGGTTCGCCCAGCGATGCTTGCAGCGCTTGAAGCTGACTTTGCTGCGCCGTGAAATAGTTTTGCGAAGCGGACGCGCCGCGAAACAGCGAATCGTACGAATCTTGATGGATGCGCTGAATGTCGGCGACGATGGAACCGTTGCCGTAAGTGCCGGCGAAATGCGTCGACGTAAACGGCGAGCCGGCAACGGGCTGCATTTGCGTGATGTTGACGACCTGCCGCGAAGCGCCGGGGGTGTTCACGTTGGCGATATTGTCCGAGGTGACGTTCGCCGCTTCTTGAAACGTTTGCAGCGCGTTGCCCATGATGCCCAGGCCAAAAAAACTGCCTAACCCGCTCATACGCTGTTGCTCACAAGGACGCTGGCACCCACCGGCGCGACGTATCCGCGGCGCTTGTAGACGCCGGTTCGTTCGGTCATCGACTCTTGCAGTTTCGAGGTCACCTTCATTAGGCGCTCGAGCCCGGCCATGATGAGCGACTTGTTATTGGCGATCGTTATACCGAGCGAGATCGATCCGTACGCAAGGTCGGCCATGCATTGATTGAGTTGCGGGGCCAGATGGTGCGGCGCATACCCGCAGACCTGCTGCAAACTCATCGAACCGAATCCGCGCACTTGCATACCGCGACGTTTTGCCGATGCTTCCTGGTGCGCGGCACGAGCGGCGTTGAGCTGACCATCGGCCTGCGAAATGGCCTCCGGTGAACCGTCGACGAGTATTTGCGTAAGGGACACGGCTGCCGAATTCAAGCGCTGCAGCGCAGCGTTTTCATCTTGCAGCATCGCGGCAAAGATCTCCCATGAGTCGTTCACTACTGGAGCTCCTTTGGAATCTCGGTCTTGGATTCGCGTGACGCGTCGCTGAGTACGCTGTGCCGAAGCTGTTCCTCGAGCACGCGCGCAATGCCGAAGCTTCCGCTCTGCGCAACCGATTGCGAGCGCTGTTCGTCGAGCATTGTCTGAAAAGTTTGCGTGGCATTGGAGTCCTTACCGTAGATGGACTCTTGCGGAACCGTATTGCGCATTGCGGTAAACAGCATATCGAGAAACACACCCTCGAGTTGCGTCGCCGCAGTATGAAGCCGCTCGAGCGCGCGCTTCTGCTGCGGTGTAAGCTCCTGCGCGTTTTGCGCCTGTTGCGGTGAGGTTCCGAGTTTCTCGATGCTCACGTTACTGGATCTCCAGATCCGCTTGCAGGGCGCCCGCTTCGCGTAACGCTTGCACGATCGCAATGAGGTCGCGCGGCGTCACGCCCATGGTGTTGAGCGCACGCACGACGCTTTGCAGTGTCGCGGCGCCGGCGACGAATGTGAGCTGGCGCTTCTCCTCGGTCGCCGTGACGCGAGTATTCGTTTGCGAACCGCCGCCGGTCTGGCTGAAGGGCGAGGGCACGAACTTGTTATCGGTCGTGATTGTAATCGAAAGGTTACCGTGCGCGATTGCGCAGGGCGCAAGTTTGATATTTCCGCCGAACACGATCGTTCCGGTGCGCTCGTTCATGACCACTTTGGCGAGCTGATCCTGCACGAGTGAAACGTCGCTCGCATCTGCGAGAAATTGCACAGGGTTGTTGTGATAGAGTCCGGGAAGCGTGACGTGCACGGTCTCGGCGTCAAGCGCACCCGCTGTTCCGCCGCCGAAGCGCCGGTTGAGCGCCGTCGCGAGGTTCGCTGCGGTCTTGAAATCCGGCGTCGTAAGCACGTAGTTGAATCCGCTGCCGCTTTGAATCGGCGTAATCATGTCGCGGGCGATCACAGCGCCGTTGGGGACCCGTCCGGCCGTCGTATGGTTTTTCGTCGTGCTGCTCGCGTCGAAACCCGCGGTGAAGCCGCCGATCGAAAGCGGACCTTGTGCCGTCGCGTACACCAGATTATTTGCCGCTTTGAGCTCGGTGAGGATGAGCGTGCCGCCTTGCAGGCTGCTCGAATCGCCCATCGCCGAGACGGTGACGTCGACGTTGTCGCCGGAGTGTGCAAAGGGCGGCAGCGTCGCCGTAACCATGACTGCGGCGACGTCACGCGTGCGCACTTCATTGCTCGTGGTCGAGATGCCGAAGGATTGCAGCACATTTTGAATCGAGTGACTCGTGAAGATCACCGACGTTGAATCACCGGTTCCGTTCAGGCCGGTCACCAGCCCATATCCCACGAGCTGATTTCCGGTAACGCCTTGCACGTGAGCAACGTCTTTGAGAAGCACGCTCGTGGCCGCAGCCGGCGCGCTTGCAAAGAGTCCCGCACAGAGAACAGCAGCGAGCGCGGAGGAAATCGTTTTGCAGGTGCGTTTGTTCATGTCAGAACAGCCAACCTAAGATTTTGCGGATGAGGCCCAGGTTTTTTTCCTGGAAGTTTCCGGAGAACGAGCCTTGCACGTTTGCAACGCGCGACGAAAGCACGGTGTTGGTGGCGTCGATATCTTCCGGACGGATGTAACCCGTGATATGCAGCGTCTGATTTTGACCGTTGACGACCATCAGTTGATCGCCCGCAATCTGTAACGCACCGCTCGGCATCACGCCGATGATGGTCGCTTCCAGATCGCTGTTGAAACCGGTCGCGCCGTTCTCCGTTTTGGAACTCTGCGTTCCGGTCTGTCCACCGATTGACGACGGAATGCGCAGAAAGCCCAGCGAGAAGTTTCCGGTGCCTCCGGGTGCGCCGACGCTGAACTGCTTACTGTTATTGATGACGTTCGTACTCGAGCTCGCAACGGTGAAGTTGAACTGCACGTGCAGCAAATCGCCGACCTGCGACGCGCGGTGATCCGGACCCAAGCGTAACGGGTGGCCGGGCGCCGACGCGGGCGGTGTCGCCACATACAGCGTGTCGGCCATAGCACTCGCCGGCAAAGCCAGCATCGCTAGCGTTAGTGCAACGAGTTTCGTCACTGTTCATTGCCTCCCGAAATATCGAGCTCGACGGTTCCAGGACCCGTCACGACACCTGAGAGCGCTTTACGCGTCACAGGATTGAAGACGAACACTTGATCGCCAAGACCGCCGCCGGTGCGTGCAATCGCATCGGCTGCAACGGCAACGCCGCTATCGCGAACGATGAACATCACCGTCGATCCGGCTTTTACAATTTGATTGACGGCCGTTGCTTCGATTGCGACCGGCTGGCCCTTGAGCACCGCGCCGGAAATGCGCCGGCCGACGAGCACGTCGACGCCATTTGCCGGGCGTCCCGCATACGCTACGCGCGCGACCTTCAGGTCGCCGGCTGAAAGAACCGTGCCCGGCGCCAGATCGTGCGCCGCGACTGCGGTTTCGACGTACTGCTGAACGCGGTAGCCGACGAGCACGGTGCGATCGAGATGGCCGTCCACCTCGATCTGCACCGGCACGTTGACGAACGCGCTCGTGCCGACCGGCGATTGCGCGCGCAGATCGACGTGTCCGTCGGAAACGATTTGGTCGGCAACCGCCGTTACGGGAACGAAGCCTTGCGACGCATCGTGTGAAAGCGTGGCGACCTCGCGAGACGCGAGCATGGCGATGCGCTGTCCCCTCACCAATTGGTGAGGTCCTGAGCCTGTCGAAGGGCTTTGCATGGCAATGCCCTGCGCGTTCGCGCCGAGCGGTGCGAGCGTGAGGAACACAGCGGCGATCAGTCTAAGGCTTCGCATTAGCCGTTCTTCATCTGCACCGCGGTGAGCAGCATTTGGTCGGCGGTGCTGATGGCTTTCGAGTTCGCTTCGAACGCGCGCTGGGCAACGATCATGTTCACGATCTCTTGCACGACTTGCACGTTGGAGTTCTCGAGATACCCGCTTTGCAGCGTGCCCGCGCCGTTCAGTCCCGCCTGCGAGACAATCGGCGTACCCGAGGCTGCCGTCTGTGAATACAGGTTGTGTCCGCCAACCGGCGAGAGGCCGGCGGGATTCACAAAGCGCGCGAGTTGGATTTGTCCAAGCTGTTGCGGCTGCGTCGAACCCGGCACGAGCGCGGTCACCGTGCCGTCGGCACCGATGGAAACCGCTTGCGCGTTTTGCGGAATCGTGATCTGCGGCTGCAAGAAGTATCCGTCCGCAGTTACCAGCGCGCCGTTCGCATCTTGTTTGAACGAACCATCGCGCGTATACGCCGTAGTACCGTCGGGCATCGTCACCTGGAAGAACCCGTCGCCTTGAATCGCCATGTCCATGGCGTTGCCGGTTTGCATCAGATTGCCTTGCGTGAAGATTTTTTCGGAGGAGCCGACTTTCACGCCGAGGCCGACGACTTGTCCGACCGGCACGACGCTGGCGCCAACCGGCGTACCCGGTGCACGCATTTGCTGGTACACCAAATCTTGAAACCGCGCTTCGTTGCGGCGGAAACCCGTCGTGTTGACGTTTGCCAAATTGTTGGAGATGGTGTCCATGTTGTACTGCTGGGCTTCCATTCCGCTGGCAGCGGTGAAGAGTGCTCGCATCATGGTGTTTGTGGCGCTCCTTTATTGTCCCGACGAGCGTCCGACGTTCGCAATCGCGAAGCCGTTAGCGGTGTCCTGTGTTTGAATGACTTTTTGATTGGCTTCGAACCAGCGTTGCGCGGTGATGAGATCGACCATCGAGCGCACGACGTTCGCGTTGCTGCGCTCCAGATAGCCTTGATGCACGGTCGAGGCGGTATCCAGCTGCGGCCGTCCTGCACCGGTGTCCGCAAAACGGTTATCGCCTTCCGGGCGTACTGCCGCGAGGTTGGCGAACTGCACGGTGCGGATTGAATCGACGACCGCGCCGTTTTGATGAATGTCCCCGTTCTGCGAAATCTCTACTGCACCGGCTTGCAGCGCGATCGGACCGTTGCGCCCCAGAACGCGAGCGCCGTCCATCGTCACGACATAGCCCTGCGCGTCGCGCGCAAATTGGCCGTCGCGCGTGTAACGGATGCCTTGCGGCGTCTGCAACGTGAAGAACCCGTTGCCTTGAATTGCGAGGTCGAGGTTGTTGCCGGTGCTCTGCAAGCCGCCTTGTTCGAAAACTGCGGGCGTGTCCATCACTTGAGCGCCCGTTCCAAGCGCACCGACGTACGTTCGCGATGACGCGCCAGCGTTGCCGCCCGGCTGATTTTGGAGCAGATACACGCCCATTTCAGGCGCCGACTGCACTTGCAGCAGCGTGCGCTTGAAGCCGCTGGTGTTGACGTTCGCGAGATTGTTCGCGATATTGTCCGCCTGCGACTGCGCTACGAGCGCTCCCGATGCCGCAGTATAGAGTCCCCGTACCAAAAGCAAACCCTCCGCACGGTCTGGTCGTACTCGGCAATAACCGCGTACATGCGAAACCTTCAATCGGTCGGGTTTCGCCGCGGCTTCCACCCCGTGCGAAGGGTAGTCCAGCCGCGTTCACTTCAATCTATCGGCAG
>CAZRQS010000005.1:0-17711 GCA_964602255.1 uncultured bacterium
TTATCCCGCTACCGCTCTGGCTAATACGAACGCCACGGCAGCCGCCACTCCGCCGATGAGCAGCGTCTGCACGGCACTGCGCAACCATGCGATACCGGTCACCCAACCCTTCACCGCGCCGAAGACGAACAGCGCGATCAACGTAATAGCGGCCGAGACATAAAGCGCGGATGCGGAATTGGCAATGAACACGTACGGCATCAGCGGTATGAGCCCGCCCAGCACGTACGAACCGCCGATCGTCAACCCGCTGACCGGCGCTCTGCGCGTGTCGGGCTTCTCTAAACCGAGTTCGAATCGCATCATGAAATCGATCCAGCGCTTCCGGTCCGCGGTAATTGCCGCGGTCGCGCGTTGCGCGTCCTCGTCACCTAAGCCGTAATCGCGAAAAATCCGTAGAACTTCGAACCTCTCCTCGGCCGGGATCTCGTCAACTTCGCTTTCTTCACGCTGCTCTTCGCTCGCGTAGTGTTCGAAATCCGTCCGCGCGGCTAAATAGCCGCCCAGTCCCATCGATATGCCGCCTGCTGCAAGTTCGGCGATGCCGGCGGTCACAACGATATGCGACGCTCCGATTGCGCCCGAAATGCCCGCGGCAAGCGCAAACGGAACGGTGAGTCCATCGGACATGCCGATGACGACATCGCGAACCGTTTCCGAGGCGCTGAAGTGGCGTTCTACATGTTTGGGCTGAGGCGTTCGTCTTGGAATTCGCATAAAGCGATCGATTTGTGCTTTTCCTCGCCGAATCCCACGCACAGCACCGAGGCGTCGTCCACAAAATGTCCGCCCCCGTGCTGGCGCGCCGCCTCTAGAATCGTCGACGCGGGATCGTCGACTCCCGCCCGAATGGCCGCCATCGCCGCATGCGCAAGTCCGCGAGTTCCGAAGAACGTGCCGCTCAAATCGCGCGTCTCCGTAACACCGTCAGTCGCGAGGACGAGCTGATCTCCTGGTTCAACCTCGAGCGTTATTTCGCCGTAGCGTTCGGTCTCATCGACTCCCAAGAGCAAACCGGTAGGTTCTAAGTGCCGGTGCCGGCGGCCGCTAAAGAGCAGAGCAATATCGTGTCCCGCCGAGGCATAGCGTAATTCACATCCGTCAAACGACGCTATAAAAACGCTTGCAAAAAGATCGTGATCGCCATGGCCGGTAAGATGACGGTTGAACATCATGTTGGCATAATTCAAAAGCATCGCAGGCGACCGCACATGAACGAGTGCCCGGACGATGTCGCGTACATCGTTGGCATACGCTTCCGTGCGGAGGCCACGACCTGATACGTCTGCCATGAGCATTGCCATTCGATCTCCGCTGCACGCGAACACGTCGATCACGTCGCCCGAGTGTTTTGCCACACTCGCAGCTTCGCGAATCGAGTGCACCTGCGGCCACGGCTCCCGCAGGAGATGTGCTACCATGCCTATACCGCTTGTAGAAAGCGATGCGCGCCGCAAGTGGGGCAGGTGCTAGGCGCTTCCTGGTGCACCACGTAACGCTTGCGCCAGCGGCCTGGCGTCGTTCCGTGCGCCCTTGCGAATCTGCGCGCAAAGTAGGCGGCATTCCGGAACCCGACCGTTTCACCAACGATTGCTACGCTCTCGTCAGTACTCAATAGACGCTCGCGGGCTGCGATCAACCGGCGCTCAATGATCCATGCGGTTACGGGACGTCCCGTGGCTTTGCGAATGACCCAGGTCAGGTGAGACGGCGAGTAATTCAATGCGCGAGCTACATCAACAAGGCTGATACCGTCGGCATAATGTTCTTCGATGAAATCTTTAACACGCTGCACGACGGACGTTCTCTGATTCATCATGAACAATAGATAGCAGCTTGACCTGCGTCATATCTGGGACATGCCCCAGGTTCGGCTCAATTGCATCGCGACTCTTGGAGTGGCCCAGGCGCGAACCCAGAAGGCGCGGAGCCGCACCGGTTATGATAAAGCCCTATGAACGATGAGTACTTAGTTGCGACGCGACGAGATATGACCATTCGCATCGTAAGCCCACGTCAATTCATCGGACGTATCGTCGACCAGCGCCGGCCGCTCAGCCTTCGGCGCGACGTCGTTCTAGTCGAGGACGAATACGCTCCCGGGTTTATCTTCCTTTGCGCGCTCGCCGGCATGGTGGTTCTCGCCAGTTTTGCCGCCGTGCTGACCTACGGGTTCGCGTCGTTCCTCAGTTTCATGTAATGCGGGCAGCGTGATCGTAAAGCAAGACCCGCGCGACTGCGTGCTATCCACGCAGAGCGTTCCGTGCGCCCGTTCGACGGCGCGTTTCGCAATCGCGAGCCCCAACCCGGACCCCGGGATGTCGCGCTGTTCGCCGCGGTAGAAACGATCGAAGATTCGATCCACCTGTTCGTTGGAAATGCCCGCTCCGCAATCCGCCACGGAAATTTTCACACCCGCGTCATCGCGATCGACGAGGACGGAAATTTCGCCTTGCGGGGCATATTTGAGCGCGTTGTCGACGAGATTCGTTAGGGCGTACGTGAATTCGTCACGCGCAACCTTGGCGCGCGCCTGCGTTTGAATGCCGACGCGAATCTGCCGCTGTGGATTCGCGCCTGCCAAAGGCGCTACAATTTCCTCGACCAGATCTCCGACGTTCACCGACTCTAAACTGCATGACGCGCAATCCCAGTCCTGGAGCAGCATGAGTTTTTTGATCAGCGTGGACATCGCGGCGCTCTGACGGTCCATCGTGTCGAGAATGCGCGGAAGGTCCTCGGGGCACCGGACCGTATCTTTTCGGAGAATACCGATGAAGCCGCGCAGCACCGTGAGCGGCGTGCGCAGCTGATGCGCCGCATCGGCGGTGAACTGCCGCATTTGATTTTCCGCGCGCCGGCGTTCGGCCAGCGCGTTGCTCACAGTTTCAATCGCGCCGTTATACGCAGCGGCCAAGCGTCCGAACTCGTCGCCGCGCGTCGTCGCAACGCGTCTGGGCGTAAGGTCGCCTGATGCAAAGCTCTCTAATTCGCGAAGCACCAAATGCAACGGTTCCAGCGCGCGTTTTGTCAATCTTTGCGCAGCGATGTTTGCAAGCAAAACGGCGAGGAAGATCGCCACGGCAAGCATCACCGCCAGCCGCTCGAGCAATTGCACGAGAAAATGAATGTTGGCTTCGACGACGACCGTTGCGGCACCGAACCGCTGCGAATGCCCTCTGTATCCCGCCGTTGCGGCAAGCGATGTTGCTACTCGAGGAACAAATTCCAGTGTACGAATCGAAAACGGTACATCTAATTGGCTTGCCGGATCCACGACGTAGTGCGGGGTGTTTGGCATCCAGTGGCCCTTGTAGAACTTGCCGTTCGCGCTCACCAGAACGGCCAGATCGGGATGGTACACATTTGACAAAATCGCCGTAGCGATCGCTTTTGCGTCCAAGGCCGGTGCCGGCCTAGCGGCGAGCACGCGGCGAACTTCTTGCGCGACCTCCGATTCGCTCTGAACCAACGCCCGAATCTGCATCACGTAACCGAAGCCGGCGATCAAAAATCCGACCAAGAGCAATTCCAGCGCGATCGTGGCCGCTACGTGCCTCCGAAAGCCCGCGGCAAATGTTCCGTTCACTTCGTCTCCGCGCGCAGCGAGTATCCTATCCCTCTAATCGTCTGTATTAGCGCCGGTTCACCGATCTTCGAGCGCAGGTAAGAGACGTACGTTTCGACCGTCGCCGGTGCGACGTCACGGTCACGTCCCCAAACCAGATCCAGCAATTGATCGCGGGAAAGTACGCGCTCCGCGTTTCGCATAAGCGTTACCAGCAGATCAAATTCGCGCGTTGAGAGCTCGATGTGGCGATTGGCACGCACCGCCGTGCGCGCGGAAAGGTCGACTACGAGGTCCGCATATGCCAGCGTTTCGCGCGACTCTAAATGAGGCCGGCGTAACCGCGCATGCAGACGTGCGACAAGTTCGTCCATTTCGAACGGCTTGGCCATGTAGTCGTCCGCGCCGCGAATGAGACCTTCAACCTTGTCGGCCGTCTGGAATCGCGCGGTCAGCATGATGATCGGGACGTCCGTCACCCGCCGCAGCGCCGGAAGCAAAGAAAAGCCGTCAATGCCGGGTAGCATGACGTCGAGGACCATCGCCTCGGGCGTCCACTCCTGCATGATGTTCAGGGCAGCGCGGCCATCCGGCGCCGACCGGACGTCGAAGCCGGCACCGGCGAGCCCGTACTCCAGCAGTGCGCGCACGTCGACCTCGTCTTCGATAACCAAAACTCGCGGAAATGCAGTACTAATCATCTATGCACATTACTGTGCCTGTGCATCCTGGGACATAACTGAAGCAATCCTCAGAAAATCCCCGGAGTTGCCGCAGAAATCGGCGGGCCGCTAAGCGCTTGCTTTATTTGCACTGGAAGGTTCGGCGCGCAGCGTGTACCCAACGCCGCGCAATGTTTGGATGAGCCGGAAGGCGCCAATCGAATCGACCTTGGCGCGAAGATACGATATGTAGGTTTCCACGGTGGCCTGCGTTACGTCGCGATCCGTGCCCCACACCAGATCGAGCAATTGCGAACGCGTAAACACCTGCTCCGGCCGGCGCGCAAGCGTGAGGAGCAGATCGAATTCGCGAGCGGAGAGCTCAATCGCCTTACCTGCGCGCGAGACGGTCCGATGGCTCACGTCGATCGCGATGTCCGAATAGGAAACGATCTCCCGCACCTCCATTCGCGGACGGCGAAGGAGCGCGTGAATACGTGCCGCCAGTTCATCAAGGTGGAACGGCTTGGAAATATAATCGTCCGCGCCGGTCCCCAAAGCGGTTACCATGTCGGCGGTTTCTTTCTTTCCGGTAACCATGAGAATAGGCACGTTCGTGACTCTGCGCAGTGACGTAATCAATGAAAAACCGTCGATGCCGGGCATGACGATGTCGAGAATAATCGCCTCGGGTTCCCAGTTCCTGATGATGTCCGTCGCGGAGCGTCCGTCGGCGACAGTCTTTACCTCGAAGCCCAGATTACCCAAGCCGTACTCGATCAAGTTCCGTATGTCTGGTTCATCGTCGACGGCAAGAACTCTAGGCAACGCAGAGTTCATCATCACCGTACCTCAATCGCTGAGCGGTCGTCTTTCGAGCGGGCAGCGCTATCGTGAAGCGCGTTCCAAACGATGGCAAACTCTCGACGCTGATCGTACCGTGCGCGCGTTCCACGGCGCGCTTTGCTATGGCGAGTCCCAAACCGGAACCGGTAACCTCGCGCTGCTCACCGCGATAGAAACGGTCGAAGATCCGCTCCAGATGCCCCTGCGGGATTCCGGGCCCGCGATCCGCGACCGTTATTTTTACGGAAGTATCCTCGCGATCGACGCTTACCGTAATCTCTCCCTGCGGAGCATATTTGAGGGCGTTATCGACTAAGTTCGTTACGGCGTATGACAGGTCGTCTTTTATAACATCAGCGCGAGCGGCATTTCGAATGTCCAAGCGCAGGTCGCGGTGAGGGTTCGCACCTGCAAGCGGCGCAACGATGTGCTGGACCAACTCGGCTACGTCGACGGACTCCACCTTACCGGCGTGCTCATCCAAACGCGGGAGATCGATCAGTTTATCAACGAGCGTTGCCATTGCGTCGCTCTGACGATTCATCGTGTCGAGGATGCGCTCGTAGTCCTCTGCCGCTTTGAGCTGACCCTTGCGCAAAATCCCGATGAAACCGCGCAGCACCGTCAGCGGTGTGCGTAGTTGGTGCGCGGCGTCTGCGGTAAACTGCTGCATACGGTTCTCGGCCTGCGCGCGTTCGCTTAGAGCACCGATTACAGTGTCGAATGCGCTGTTGTATGCTCGAACTAAGCGCCCGAATTCGTCGCTGCGCACCGTTTCAATCCGCCGCGGCGTACGATTGCTTCCGGCCAGCGATTCCAATTCGTCTGTCACTAGGTACAGCGGCTCGAGTGCGCACTTTGTTAAACGACGCGCCGCGCCTCTTGCTAACAGACCGGAAAGGACCGTAACTGCTGCAAGCATCGCCGCCAAACGTCCCGCCAATCCCACGAGCACGCCGCTGTTGGCGCCGACCACAATCGTTGCGTTACCCGCCTGCACCGATTGGCTCTCAAGTCCCGCAATGTCTGCAATCGACTGCGCCGTTCGCTCGACAAAGCTGCGCGACGGAGGCGAAAGCAGAACGCTCGTCTGCCCCTTATAAAGCACATCGCCTTTTGCGACGGCTATCGCGAGATCGGGATAGTAAAAATGCGAGAGGATGCTGTTGGTGATGGACTTTGCATCGGTACTGGGCGTCAAGGTCGCCGGTAGTGCGCGGCGGAGTTCTTGCACAGCGCGGGTTTCGCTTTGCGCGACCGCGCGGATCTGCAGAACGTACGCTATGCCGGCTATCAGAAAGCCCACCAACAGCAGCTCTACCGCTATGGTGATGGCGAATCGTTTTTGCAAACCTGATGCGAACGTCTCGGTCATGTATTTTGTCCCGGCACCGGAGCCATGGCCAGCTTGGCAACCCAACTGGAAAGCGTCGTGACCTCCGGTAGTGGCTATGTCACTGGCCCAGGATACCTGGGAGAACGCTTGTGCTGCTAGACGGATCTTGTCGCCGCGATGCCGCATTTTGCTGCGGCCAAAACTATCGTCGCAGTATAAGTATGAACGGGGTGCGGAGCAACCGTTCGTGCGCGAAATGCCGGAACGCGAGCGCGAACGGTCGCCGACAGGCGTGATTTATCGATCTTTGGTGACTTGGTCAGGCGTAACCGTCGTCGCTTGGTTGCCCCAAGACGTGCGCTCGTGGTCGACCACCGCTGCAATCTGTGCGTCGCTCAGCTGCGAACCGAATGCGGGCATTTGCGCCGCGTATTTGGTCCCATTGATGCTCTTGCCGGACAGTCCGTGCAGAACGATCTTGATCTGCGCGTCCGCGTCCTTGCCCGTAACGACCGGGTCTTTGACCAGCGCAGGAAAAACGCCGGGCGTACCGGTTCCACCCTCACCATGACACGACGCGCAATTCGTCGAGTACACTTGCGCGCCAAGCGTGGAGTAATCGAAACCGGCGACGTTCTTGCTTCCCGTAGCCGGATTCGAAACAGGAGCTTGGGTCGGCGCGCCGGCTTGTGGTAATGGCGCGTTTGCTGCAACCAGCGCCGGGTTTGGGGCGTAGGTGGGAGTCTGCGCGAAAGCCGGCGGCGTCGGGAAATACTCGAGGCCGTACCACGCCGCCCACACGCCGATGATGATAATCAAAACCCACGTCCACACGGGAATAGGTCCCGACGACTCCGCGCGCACGGGATCGAAAGGCTCTAAGCCGCTGAACGCATTGATGTCGACGTCTACCTCACCGCGAACGCGTCTGCCGGGACGCAACCCCGTAACGGTAATTCCCGGCCCGTTTTGCACGGTGAACGGAACTATTCGCGCCCCGACGTTCCCGAGCGCATCGACCGCCTCAATGCGTAGTGTGTGTTCGCCGTCGCCGAGCGAACGCGTATCCAAATGAAATCGGGCGGGAGGGCGGTACGTCGCCACCGGCGTGCTCGCGTCGTCGATATAGATACGCAGTTGGACGATGCTTTCGGCGTCTTGCTCTTCGTGCATCAGCGATCGTCCCGCAAAACTATGCGCTTAGGATGATCGGGCTCAGTCTCACCCGGCCGGATCGTCCACAGAATAGCGGCGCCGAAAGTCCAAGCAGTCGCTATGACGCCCACAACCACGATTGCCCATCCGATCATTTCGACGCGCCCGCGGTCAGCGGCGGCTGTTTGAGCGAGAGCAAGTACGCTACGAGATCTTTTGCGTCTTGGGTTGCAACAACGACGCCCTTCGACGGTCCAAAGCCGGCCGGCAACGGCACTGCGACGTCTTGCGGACCTGCTGCGGCTTTCACCTCAAACAGCCATGGATAGCGCGGCATGATCGATCCATGAACGACGGCGCGAGGATCCCAGAGGTGAATATAGTTCCAGACGTCGCTCGGTTGTTGTGCGCCGACGTTCGAAAGATCGGGCCCAGTGCGCTCTGTACCTAGCAGCTGCGGAGTAGCGTATGCGTAGTCCGCCGCTACGGAAGGCCGCCCGAAGGGCTTGTCTTGCAAGAGCGGGCGTACTTGTTGCGTGTGGCAATAGCTGCAGCCTTCACCGACATAAATGTCACGTCCACGTTGCTGTGCTGCATTGAGGTCATGCATACCCGGCAGCGGCGGCGTCGCTGAAAGGAAGGTACCCGGAACAACACCCATCAGCAAACAGAAACATGCGTAAATAATCGCTGCCGCGGCGACGAGCGCCCATTCGTTATTCATACCCCGTCTCACGAGGGCACCGTCTGAACCGCGCGTTCATACTGCTGCGACACACGCGTCGGCCCAAAGGTCATCATGTACACGTTGTACGCGAAGATTATGTGGCTAACGAACATGAACGTCCCGGCTACGGCGCGTCCGAGCCAGTATGGCGCTGCTGCTTCTACCGACGAAATGAACGGGTTACCGGCGGCCCAGGTCAGGCCTTGTTCCGTTCCGCCGACGGAAAGAAAGAGGATATATGCCGTAACGCCGACCGTTGCGAACCAAAAGTGCAACCCGGTGGCAATCAGTGACGGATGCTTTCCAGTTGCTCGCGGCAGCAGTGCGTAAATTGCCGCCCACGAAATGAACGTGATAAACCCGTACATCGTGGCGTGCGAATGGCCGACGGTAAAGCTCGTGAAGTGCCAGATCGATTGAAGGCTGCGGAACGCCTCAATCGTTCCTTGCGTCGAGCCAAGGAAATAATACGCTACGCCCACCGCGAAAAACGGCAGGGTGTACGAACGCCTGATCGTTTCCCACTGCCCGCGCATCGTCAGAAAGAAATTTCCGCTGCCCGCCCACACCGGAACCAACATTCCAACACTGAAGACGATCGCCAGCGTCTGAAACCACCATGGAATCGGCGCAAACTCGTAATGGTGCGCGCCGATGACCGGATAAAAGACCAGATTGGTCCAAAAGCCCAGTACGCCGAGCGCGTACGAATAAATTGGACGGTTCAGCAGCTTCGGCAATGCGTAATACGTCACGCCCAGCGCTAGAAACGTAAACCACATGCCGACAGCGTTGTGCATGTAAAATGCCTGCACGGCAACTTGTCCGATACCGCGCTGATATACCGGAATATAGGCAGTGATGCCCAACAGAATCGTAAAAATACATGCACCGAGCGTGTACCAGTTGGAGATGTAAATCTCGCGCTCCACACGGTGCGCGACCGTCATCAGCAGCGATATGAACGTCGTGACGAGAAACGCGCCAAAAAATAACGTCACCCACCAGACCCACTCACGGTACTCTTGATCGCCGTTGTTGATGCCCATGTCGAGCGTAATCGTTCCGAGCACGGTTGCGAGGTTGATAAAGATGAGCGCGGCCCACGCAAAGCGCTTACCGGCAATTGGCGTCCCCGACGTTCTTGCTGCAACGTAGAGTGCCGCGCCGGCGAGCGCGACTGATGCCCATCCCCAAAACGCGTCGTTGGTATGAATCGCGCGCAAGCGGCCGAACGAGAGAGCGGGGCCTTGCGCAAAATCGGGATATGGAAACTTAAAGCTGATAATGAGTGCGATGAACGTGCTAAAGAGCAGCCAGAATGTGGCCGTCAACGTGAATGCAGTAAATAGCGCGACATCTTCAGGCTCGACGTTGTCGCGCAGTGACTCTACCGAGACACTCACGCGATTATGATACGACGAGCCTCCAGTACGTGCAGCACTTGAGCGAGCGGCAACTCGCGATGCGCAAGACACATTATCCTACACTCGCGAAATCATCATCACCGTACGCGTTGCAACAACGGCGTATAAGGCGATGAGCACTACTGCGAACGTTACGCCGGCGACCTTAAAGAACTCGGCGCCCGTCGCTTGAGCCAGCGCAAATGTCGACAGCGTAAACACGCCAAATGGAAAGGTAAAGGCCCACCATCCCAAGTTGAACGGAAGATTCGTTCGCGCGTGATAATGGGTGAGCGCTATTGCCAAAACCCACCACCACAGGCCGTAGGCCCACAGCAAGAGGCCCACGATGATGCCAAACCCATACGCAACGGCGGCAACCGGTTCCAAAGGTGTTCCCGCAAATGCAGAGCGTGCTGCCTCACCGAGCAAAACCAGCGCCAACGCCCCTGTGCCGAGCGGACCAATCGTGAGCCAATTCGAGACGCCTACTTCACGCGGTGGGATCTTGTAGAGCGCAAGCCTCAAGAAGAGAATTCCAAGAATCGTCACGGCTAATGGAACCGAAAAAGCCCACAGTATTCCACCCGCGACGACAAGGAATTGCGCGCTGCCCGCGGAGACATGAGGAGCAATCTGAGCTGCGGATGCCGCGGCCACTTCGGACGGTACGAACGGCAGCAGCCAGATTGCGTTCATTCGCTCTAACGCTTCTTCTTGCACCGTGAACATGACATAGGGCACGATCCAACCGCACGCGACCGCTAGCGCCGTGTCGGCCCACCACATGCCGTGGGCGATGGTAAACGCCGTGTTGCCGAAAAGCGTAGGTCCGAAGGTGTCAAAGCCGTTGACGATTGTTGCAAGAGCCATCGGAATCGCGCCGAGAAACATCGATTGGATCGGATCGCGCAACAATGCCTTCGCACTCTCGGGAAACCATACCGCGCGTTCGACAAACAGTACGGTAAATACGACGAACAGTACCATGTTCGCAATCCACATGGCGCGCGCGAATTCGAAGAAAACCGGATGCAGATTTGCTAAAACGAGCGCGACGGCGCCGGTTCCCATACTGGCTGTGAACCAATTCGGTGTAAACTGTTGTGCAATCTCCCGGGTGTTGCCGATAGCAGCGAACGCTTCCGACGCTTTGACCATAGGGAACTACCCTACCGCAGGCGTTCGGGCGCGGTCTCTAGCTCATCGCGGCAGAAACAGCAACGATTTTACGAAGGTTACGAACGCACATCGGACCGGTAAGCAGACGGAGCCGTACCTACGAACTTTGCAAAATCGGCACTGAACCGGCTTTGACTGCTGTATCCAACGCTGGATGCGATCGCAGCGATGGTCTCGTTAGAAGTTCGTAGCAGCGTCTTCGCTCGTTGGACGCGGCGCTGCAAAATGAAACGGTAAGGCGAAATGCCGTACGACGTCTTGAACGCGTGAGAAAAATGGGTGACGCTGAGCCCCACGAGGGACGCGACCTCGTACAGACCGATGTCGCGATCCAAGTACTCTTCGATGAAGTCGAGAGCGATCTTGAACCTCTCCGAACCCACGCTGACAGCGATCTCACGCGGAATCGGTTTGGTAGCGCTCGCGTTGAAGAGTTCGACAACGAGCATCGAAGCGAGCGACTCGGCGTAGGCCAGTGGAAAATCGTTAGTACCGGCGCAGAGCGCAGCGACTCGCTCCAACAGTCCAGGTGCTACGAGATTAGGCCCGCTATAAGGCCGCAAGTCAAACTCACCCACGTTCTCGCCCAGTACGCGCGTAAACATGGAATGTTCAATCTCGGAGAGGATATATCGATACGAGCCACTGCCCGATGTCTTTCCAACGTATCGCTGTCCTTGAGGTACAAGCAGCGAAAAGTTGCTCGCAGGCGGCCTGCCACGTACGTAGTGGCTGCCGTCCCAAGACTCAACTGAGGTATCGTCGCGCTCCCCACCGAGCAAATACACAAAAAAATGGCGCGGTAGCAGAGCCTCAGCTACGCTGCCGTCCCGGTATGACGCTGTGTGCATGACCCATGCCAGGCCTGCAACTTCAAAGGTGCCGACGGTTTTATTTCGCGCGGTGTATCGACGGCCGGCAGCGGGGCCAGACTGCACCTTCACCGGACGAATCTAACAATGCATACCGCTCGGCCGCTAGCGCGAAAGCGCCTGCGGACTGTATCGATTTTACGATCTACCGCGGTATGCACAGCACAACCCTGGGAACCCGCTGGAGCATTTCGCAGAAGCATCCACGGACGCCAGAGGGGTGGACAGGCTATCATGTAGCCCGCTATGAGGGCTTGGACCACAATCGCTATTCTACCGTTACTCGCTGCGTGCTCGCATCCAGCGCCGGCTCCTAAACCGACGCCGCCGGCAGTGCAAACTTCCGTCGCACAGACGACGACGCTCGCGCCTACCGAGACGTTGGCCGGGACGGTCGCGCCGTACCAGAACGTCGCAATGCAAGAAACATCGTTATCCGAACCAACGCTGCGCGTGAACGTTAACGAAGGTGACATCGTTCATCGCGGCGACGTGCTGGCCGTTTTGAACACCGACGACCTGCAGGCAAGTCTTCGCGCCGACCTTGCCAACGCACAAAGTTTCGGCGCGCGGGTTTCGCAGTACACCTATCAGGCGGGCGAGCTGATCTCGCAAGGCGGCGATCAAGTCCGTTTCGCACGCGCCGCGCTAGGGCAAGCACAGCAGACCTTAAAGAACGACCAAGCCAATCTCGTTCGCGACGAACAACTGTACGCGCAGAACTACATTGCTCTGCAGGTGCTTCAACAGCAACAGACGCTTGTGCGCAACGATCGGCAAGCGGTGCAGTCCGCTTCTTCAAATCTCAGTTCGGCAATGAGCGCCGTGCAAGCGAACGGCACCATGAGCCAGGGCATGCAAGCGTCGAACGTTCAAAACTCGGCTGCGAGCGAGCAGCAACAGTACGCGCTGGCGGATCAGCTTCGCGCGCAGATCTCACGCGGTACGATCACATCGCCGGTTGACGGCGTGGTGGTCAATCGCAACCTCAACCCGGGCGAGTACCCCGGGACGCGTCAAATCTTCACGGTGCAACAGCTCGATCCCGTGTATGCCGTATTCACCGCGTCCGGCGCGCAAATTACCGGACTCAACAACGGCGCTCCGGTGAAGGTTCAAGCCGTCGACCAGCCTCAACTGGTGTACGAAGGTAAAGTCGTCGCGGTGCTCGGCCAAGTAACTCCCGGCTCCACGAATTTCATCGTCAAAGCGATCCTGCGCAATCCACAGTACAAGCTACGCTCGGGTATGGTTTTATCCGGTCAGGTTCAGGAGAGCGCAACGCGCGGAGTCGGCATACCCGCCACTGCCTTCGTCGACGATACGCACACGACGATCATGACCGTCGATGCAAACGGCACGGTGCACACCACGAAAGTGCAACAGCTGCGCACCGATTTCACCACAGCAATCGTCAGCGGGCTTCCGAGCGGTACGCGCGTGGTTACGAACGGTCAACTCGGACTGAGCCCCGGCGAAAAAGTAGCGGCGGCGGGTAACTAAATGGGGTTAACCCGCGTCTTCCTGCAGCGGCCGACGCTTGTCTTCGTGCTGCTTGCGCTGATCTTTCTCGCCGGTTTTTTGGCGTTACGATCGCTGCCCGTGCAGCAGTATCCGAACGTCGTACAACCAACCATTACGGTGAGCGTCTCGTACTCGGGCGCTCCTACGACGGTTATGCGCACGGACATCGTCGAGCCTATTGAAAACCAGCTCGCCGGTACGCCGAACCTGAGCCGGATCACGTCGGTTGTTCAAGCCGGCACAGCAAATGTCAGCGCCATCTTTTCTCTTACCTCGGACATATCGACCGATCTCGTTAACGTTCAGAAAGCCGTTCAGGCAGCGAGCCGGCAGTTGCCGAGCAATATTCTTGCACCAACCATAAACGTTAACGATCCGAGCGAAGCTACGGTTGCGACGCTGTATGTCACATCGAGCAAGATGGATCTGGCGACGCTGTCGATGAACGTGATCTACACCATCGCGCCGGCGATCCAGCAGGTGCACGGTGTTTCCCTCGTCACGGCCGCCGGTACTGTTACTCCGGCGTACGAAGTAAATGCAAGTCCGTACAAGCTTGCCGCCGCCAATCTCACGCTCAACGACCTCTATAACACCGTTTCTACGGGAAATTTGCGCGCGCCGGGCGGCTATCTGTATCAATCAAACCGGCAGACGTCGATCGACATTCGCGGCGATATCACAACCCCGAACTCGATTTTGGACCTGCCGATAGCGCCTTCGACCACACCCGTCAGTCCTATTTCCCCAACGGCCGGTGCGACGGATCCATGGACGACGGGCACCAACGTCTTTCGTGTGCGTGACGTGGCATCAGTCGCCGCGGGATACGAGCCGCGGCTAGCGTACGCGCAGGTTGACGGCAAACCGGCGATCTTTCTGAACGTTCAAAAAACCGATCTTGCCAGCGAAGTCACCAGCTCCGAAGCGGTACTGGCAGCACTTCCCGGACTCGAGCGCCGGTTTCCGGACGTGCAATTCAACGTCGTAGAAGTCCAGGCAACGTTCACGAAGCAACAAGTCGACGGCGTTACGCGAACGCTCATGGAAGGCATCTTGCTCACCGGCATAGTGATGCTGTTCTTCCTAGGCAATTGGCGTCACGCAGCGGTCGTGCTCGTAGCCATTCCGACATCGCTCAGCGTTGCACTCTTCACCATGAGCATGTTGCATCTCACGATCGACACGGTCTCACTGCTGGCAATGACGCTGGCGATCGGCATCCTAGTCGACGACTCGACGGTGACGCTCGAGAACATCGAGCGGCACTACGATCTCGGCGAAACGCCGTATAATGCAGCATTGCGAGGCCGGTCCGAGATAGGTATGGCGGCAATCGTCATTACGCTCGTCGACGTGGTCGTGTTTTTGCCAATCGCGTTCCTACAGAACCAAGTTGGCCGCCAACTCCAAGAGTTCGGTATCGTCGTAGCCATAGCCACGATCACCTCGCTTTTCGTGTCGTTCACGATCACGCCGACTCTGGCCGGGCGATGGGCGCTCATGGGGCATTGGAAGCCGTGGCGCATCATCACAGCGTTCGACGCTGCATTCGAACGCGCGCGCACGTGGTACGCCGAACACATTCTGCGCTGGGCGCTTCGCCGGCCCTGGGTCGTTGTAGGTCTGTGCGCGGTTTCATTCGTCGTCGCAGTCTCTATGGTGCCACTCGGATTTGTCGGTGAGACGTATATCCCGCCGCAAGATCGCGGCGAAATCTTTATCCAGACGGTATATCCGCCGGGTTGGCCGATTGCGAAGGTCCGTCAGGGAGTCTTTGCGCTGGAGCGCATCGTCGACCAGAATCCCGACTTGTCGAATGAAACCTCGGTCGCGGGTTTCTACAGCGCGTCCTTCGGCGGCAACGTTCTGCAAACGAACGTCGGTCAGATCCATATTTTTCTAAAAGACAATCGCAAGCACTCCACGGATTACTGGGCCGCTCAGTACAACAAGATTGGCCCGCAAATCGTGCCCCTCGCGAACGTTACTGCCGTTCCGGTAACCTCTCCGACAGGCAATAACCAGCAGCCTATCGACGAGATTGTGAGCGACGTGACGGGCGGTGATCCAACTCCGCAAGCGCTTCGCGTCGAGCAGTTGCTGGCGCACACACCGGGAACAATTGAGGTCAATAGCACGGCTTCGCAGCTGTCTCCTCAAATAGCGATTTATTTCGATCGCGCGAAGATGCGCACGCTCAACGTGAATTTGAATAACGCCGCCATCGCGGCCGAAGCGGCGTTCGGCGGCGCGATCGCCACGCAATTCGAAACGGCGCAGGGACTCGAGCAAGTCCAGCTGATCTACCCGCTGGCCGATCAGCACAGCATCGCACAGCTCGCGGCCATTCCGGTTCGCGCCAGCAATGGAAACATCGTGCATTTGGGGGACTTCACCTCGCTCACAAGCGAACCGACCCCGCCGCTCATCGTGCGTGTGGATCGTAACAACGTCGTGCACGTCAACGCTAACGTTGGGCCGGGCTATCAACTCTCGAACGTGCAAAATGCGTTCATGAAGCAGCTGAAAACGCTCCATCTGCCGCACAACATTACCGTGACGCCTGCGCCTTTCGGTCAGCAAGACTTCATGAATCAAACACTGATCGGCCTAGGCACGTCGCTGATCCTCTCCGTGATACTCGTCTTTCTGCTCATGGTCGCGCTGTACAACAGCTACACCTCGCCGTTCATCATTCTGTTCTCCGTTCCAGTCGCGGCGGTCGGCGCGCTGGGTGCGCTTCTCATTACGCACGAAACGCTCAACCTGTTTTCGATGATTGGAACGATTTTGCTCGTAGGCATCGCGGCAAAGAACGGCATTCTGCTCGTCGATTATGCAAACACGCTGCGCGAACGCGGTCTGAACAAAATTGCTGCGATTCGAGAAAGCGCGCGCACCAGGTTCCGGCCTATCATGATGACGAGTATCTCGATCGTCGCGGCCAACGTTCCACTAGCGCTGGCTCTCGAGCCCGGTTCAAGCGTGCGCAGCAGTCTGGGCGTCGTGGTGATGGGCGGTGCATTCAGTTCGCTCGTGCTCACGCTGGTATTGGTCCCCGTCATGTACGTTTGGCTCGCGCCAAAACGCATGCCGCAGCCGGAGCCGGCTACGAACGGTGCCGTCAAGGGTACGACGCCCTCGCCGTCGCCCGTCGCCGTCCAAGTCTACAACGAAAGGTCGTAGTGGTATGGAATTCACGAAGATAGCAAACATCGGCATTAGCGCCTCACGCATCGGCCTAGGAACTTGGGCCATCGGTGGATGGATGTGGGGTGGTCCGGACGACGACGCGGCGATCGCGACGATTCACCGCGCGCTCGATGAGGGAGTGACGTTCATCGATACCGCGCCCGCGTACGGACAGGGGCATTCCGAGGAAGTTGTAGGGCGTGCACTCAAAGGGCGGCGCGATAAGGTGATCGTTGCCACGAAGGTTGGTCTCGAATGGGACGAGCACGCAAACATGCACGCGAATTCGAGCGCCCGGCGTATACTCAAAGAAATCGAAGATTCACTGCGCCGGCTGCAAACCGAGTACATCGATATTTACCAAGTGCATTGGCCGGATCCGTCTACCCCCATGAGTGAAACGGCGAATGCGCTGCGAGCCTTGTACGAAGCCGGAAAGATCCGGGCCATTGGCGTGAGCAATTTTTCGCCGGCGCAAATGGATGAGTTCAGGAAGTTCGGTCCACTGCACACCGTGCAGCCGCCTTACAATTTGTTCGAACGCGCTGCGGAACGGGACGTCCTTCCCTATGCGCGTTCCAACGACATTACCGCGATTACATACGGAGCACTGTGCCGTGGACTTCTTAGCGGTAAAATGCGCGAGGATACGACATTCGCGAAAGGCGATCTGCGTGCGACGGCCGACCCTAAATTCCAACCGCCGCGTTTTGCGCAGTATCTTCACGCCGTGCAGCGTCTGGATGAATTGGCACGCAAAAAATTCGGCAAGCGCGTAATTCATCTCGCAGTTCGCTGGGTGCTCGACCAGCCGGGTGTAGGTGTGGCGCTGTGGGGCGCGCGCCATCCGGATCAGGTGAACGTCCTGCCTGAGATGTTTGACTTTTCGCTTGATGCGCAGACGCAAACAGAGATCGAACAGATCGTGGCGCAAGAAGTGAAAGATCCGGTAGGACCGGAGTTCATGGCGCCTCCGGAAGAGGTCTCCGCGCGGTAAAGGCATGCTAAACTAACTACAGTCTTCCGCGCTGTTTACGCGCATGGGGAGGGACACGCAGCGATGTCAACGCGCATACTCACCCTGTTGATCGTATCATTCGCCATCGTAGAATTCGGCTTGCTGCTCTTCAACGCGTCGCGCGCGCAGAGCCAGCCTTCAACCGTGCAAGCACAGATCGCGCAGGTTGAATCCCAAGTCGACCAGGCTGAAACACAAGCGCTTGCGCAAGCGGCGAAGA
>CAZRQS010000005.1:17811-26284 GCA_964602255.1 uncultured bacterium
GATGCGATTTGCTCGCATCCCAACAACAATCCGGCGCTCCGCATCGGCTCGGAAGTACCCGGGCCAAACCAGACCCCATACGTCGTACCGTTGAAGACCCAAGACCGCGTGCAGGTGCAGTACACGTTCGATGCAATGGCGCAAGCCATCGCGGCGTTTGAGGCCTCGTCCGAGATGAGTCCCTTCACTTCGAAGTTCGACGCTTTTCTTGCCGGTAAAGCGAAACTCACGCCTAGTGAGCAACGGGGCTACGTGCTTTTTAATGGTAACGCGCGGTGCAACACGTGCCATATCGATCCCAAGGGTGACAAGCGTCCCTTGTTCACAGATCAAACTACCGGCAATCTGGGCCTTCCTAAAAATACCGCAATGGCGTATTACACGGAGACGCGTCCGGACAAGTACGGTCTTATTGTCGATCCACAGGGATTAGCATTCGTAGATTACGCCGTTGGTGCGTACCTGCGTAGCATTGAGAACGGCGTGCGGCCTTGGAAGAAACTCGCTCCGCAGTTCGATGGCCGTTTCCGCGTCGCAACGCTGCGTAACGTCGACATGCGCCCCTCTCCGGGTTACGTGAAGGCCTACATGCACAACGGCTACTTGAAGAGCCTCAAGGAAGTCGTACACTTCTACAACACACGCGATACCTTGCCCAAGTGTCGCATCGGATCGCCCGGAGAGAAAGTCAAATGCTGGCCGCCGCCGGAAGTGAAAGCAAATCGTGACACGGAGTGCTGTGACCTTGGGCTGACCAACCAGCAGGAAGACGATTTGGTGGCGTTTATGAAAACGCTCACCGATGGTTACTACCACCGGTGAGCGTCGAGGAAATGGGTACGTACTCCAATCGCTGAGGTTACTGTGTCCGGTACGGAAGCTGAGAGCGTTTGCTGCCGTGAATAACGATGTCGATGCCCGCAGCGATGAGCGCGCCCACCATCGGAGCAACGATGTAGATCCACAACAGTTGTGTGCTGCCCGAAAGCAGCGCCGGGCCGATCGAGCGCGCCGGATTCAGTGAAGCGCCGCTGGCTGTGATACCGAGCAGCATGCACAGTGTAAGTGCCGCACCGATAGCTAAGCCGGCGTTGTGGCCGATTTGCGTACTGGGCTCCTTCGTAACGGAGAGGACCACGGTAACCAAAATCGCCGTCATGATCATCTCCAAGACGAACACCTGGGCTGCGCTTGTCGCCGGCGACGGCAGCGTCGACCCGAGGTGGGCAACGTTTCCAAAAGTTCCAAGGAGAACCGCCGCAGCAAGAATGCCGCCTATCAGCTGCGCGATCCAGTAAAGCGGCACGTCCTTCCAAGCAAAATCTCCGCGCAGCGCTATTGCAAGCGTAACCGCGGGATTCACGTGCGCTCCTGAGAGCCGCCCGATACTGTAGACGAGCGCCATCAGCGTGAGCCCTCCCGCGACGGCTACCGCCGCAGGTAAGACCGTAGACTGCGACGCGGATGGAATTACTACGCTGCCGGCTATCACTAGCGTTAGCGCGAAAGTGCCGATGAACTCGGCAAAGAGCTTCGTGTAGAGCGGAATGGCGACGTCCTTTTGCTGCGCGGACGTAGCGGACCCGTCAACGCTCGATGCGAGCGTACCTGTTATGCTGGTTGCTGTTTTTGCCATTTTCGGTGCAGCCTGCCTCTAGCGGACGCCCAGCTTGCGCTTGAGCGACGGTAAGTGCCGGTTTGTCCACGTTGTGCCGTCCGCAAAGACGACCTTCAAGGGCATGCACTGCGGCAACCCGGTGCTGATTGGAAACACGTTCGGGCTGATTCCGAATTGGTGTTTGATCTCAATGCCCGGCGAAAATGTGCCGACGTCTTTGACTTCCGCCACGAGATTGCCGTTGGCAACCAAACCGAATTCGATCGATTTCATGACTTGCTGCGTGTTATTCGCGTAGTCAATAGACAGGGTTGGATCGCCGCTACGCAGCGGAGGCTGGTAATACCGGTCACCGTAGACGCTCGGCCACCAGTAGGCACTGCGCGGGTAGAAACCGGGACCCCATCCGCCGGCATACGAGACGTTGCGTGACGGATGACAGGTCGATACGTCCACCGGATGGCGTACCTGTGTTTGAGCAGTAGCCGTTTGAGCAGTAGCCGGGACGGCGGCGCCCCCGAGAAGGGACAGCATTAAAAATATAAACCGTTTCATGCCGGAAATCATAGCAAGCACGAAAGCCCGAAAGAGCCCGTAAATATACGCTTTCAAAGCTTATTTACCGCGTGTAGGAATATCAACGGAAAAGGGCCGCAATTGCAGGCAAATTGGTATACTTGTTACGGCCGCCGAGTGCGGTCAGTGGGTACGGTTCTCTCATGAGCATTCGAGGCATCCTCGCCGGCGCGTTAGCTTCGATCGCGGCTCTCGCCGTTGCAATCGCGCAAACGCAACCTGTTCCAAAACTGGCGTCCGCACCGCTTGCCGGTATTCCTGAAGTGCAGCCGGTAAATCACGTTGCGTCGTTTACGCTCATCGCCAATAAGTCCCCGGACGGAAATGCCGGAATGGAATATGACGGCGCACGGGTGCCTCCAACCATCCGTGTGTGGCCGGGCGATCGTATCCGTATCAAATACGTCAATCATCTTCCCGTGCATTCGACCGAACAATGCGCGCTCGGAATATGCAAAGACATGACGAATTTGCATTTTCACGGGATGCAAGTCTCGCCGAAGGCACCGCAAGACGACATTCTTACGATGCTTGCCGCGCCGGGACAGACGCTACAGTACGACGTTGCCGTGCCGTCAATCCATTCGCCGGGGCTGTTTTGGTACCATACGCATCCGCACGGCGAAAGCGCCGAGCAAGACCTCGACGGTATGTCCGGAGCGATCGTCGTGGAGGGTATCGATCGCTACGCTCCGCAGGTTCGTGGTTTGCGCGAACGCGTCATGGTCATTCGCACGATGGACATAGGCAAGCATTTTCCGAATTTGCAGGAAACGCGAGCGTTCATGGAAGTTCCGGCTAAAGACTGTGGAACGTCCGGCGAATCAGTTGAAGGCTTCCCGACGATCAACGGCTTCCTGAGGCCGCAGATTGCCATTGCACCCGGCGAACGGCAGTTCTGGCGTATCGTGAATGCACAACCCGAAACGTTCGTGGACCTACAGCTCGACGGCGAGCAGCTGCAGGTCGTCGCGATGGACGGCGAGCCGCTCGCGCGCCGCAACCCTGCGCAGCCTTCGATGACCGTCGACCATGTTTTCCTGCCACCCGCCGGACGCGTCGAAGCGATCGTAACTGGACCGCCGGCCGGTGCGCACGCGACGCTACGCACGCTCTGCGTAAACACGGGTCCCGCCGGCGATATCAGTCCCGCAAGTGTTTTGGCGGACATCGTTCCAAAGAGCGCATCGCCGGAGCCTATGCAAACCGTTCCGGTCGCTACGCAACCAGCCATCTATTCCACCAATGCTCACGTCACGGCGGCCGAGGAAACCACGCCGAAGTTCGTCGTGCGCTTTACAGAAGACAAACACGGATTCTTCATAAACGGACAAAAGTTCATGATGGACTCTCGTCCGATGACGACAGCGAAAATCGGAGGCTACGAGCATTGGCGGATCGTCAATGACACCGATGAAATGCATCCATTTCACATCCACCAAGTGCACTTTCTAACGTTCAATCAGAGCGGCGCGGCCGTCCAGAATCCGGTGTGGCTCGACACGGTCAACGTGCCCGAACGTGCCACAGTCGACGTTGTACTGGATTTGACGAATCCCGTTATTCTGGGAATGGCCGTTTTCCATTGCCATATTCTCAGCCACGAGGACAAAGGTATGATGGCGAAGATTCTGTTCGCACGCTGAGTCCAGTCCATAGCTGGCCCAAGGTTCGCGATGTACCGTTCCGGCATGGACACCACCAAAAAGACAAACGGTAAATCCAACGACCGGCAAACACTTACGACGAATTTCGGAGCGCCGGTACCGGACAATCAAAACTCACGTACGTCGGGCAGCATCGGCCCGTCGACACTCGAAGACGTTCATCTCATCGAGAAACTCGCGCACTTCGATCGCGAGCGCGTACCGGAACGCGTCGTTCATGCAAAAGGCGGCGGTGCCTTTGGCTATTTCGAAGTAACCAACGACGTGACTGAGTTCACCCGAGCAGCCTTTTTGAGCAAAGTCGGAAAACGTACCGAGATGGTTGCACGTTTTTCCACGGTTGCCGGAGAGCTAGGCTCTCCCGACACAGTGCGCGATCCGCGCGGCTTCGCCATAAGGTTCTACACGGAAGAAGGCAACTACGACGTCGTCATGAACAACACGCCGGTCTTCTTCATCCGTGATGCGATGAAGTTTCCGGACTTCATCCATTCGCAAAAACGCGATCCGCAAACCCATCTGCCGGATCCGAACATGGCGTGGGATTTCTGGTCACTATCTCCTGAATCACTGCATCAAGTGACGTATCTCATGGGCGATCGTGGCACGCCCGCTGCTTGGCAGCACATGAACGGCTACAGCGGCCATACGTACATGTGGTACAACGCCGAAGGCAAGCCATTTTGGGTCAAATACCATTTCAAGACGGACCTCGGAATAAAAAACCTTACGCGTCAACAAGCAGCGCAGATTGCCGGCGAGGATCCGAACTATCATATCCGCAGCCTTTACAATCTGATAAACGGCGGCGACGCTGCGCAATGGACACTCTACGTTCAGATCATCCCGTACGAGGAAGCGTTTGCATACAAATGGGACATCTTTGAAATAACCAAAGTCGTCTCGCATAAGGACTATCCGTTGATTCCGGTCGGTAAAATGGTACTCAATAGGAATCCCGAAAACTACTTTGCCGAAATCGAGCAGATCGCATTGGAGCCTTCGAACGTTGTGCCCGGCGTGTGGTTCTCACCGGACAAGATGCTTCAAGGCCGCATCTTCTCCTATGCAGATACGCATCGCCATCGCATCGGCGTCAATTACGCGCTACTGCCTGTGAACCGCGCGCGCAACGCAAAAGTGAACAATTACCAGCGCGATGGGTTCATGCGTTCCGACGACAACGGCGGCGGTTCCGTAAACTACGAGCCGAACAGCCTGAACGGTCCCGTCGAGCGCAAGGAATTCGCTGAGCCGCAGGTGCTGGCGTTGCACGGCGCAGTCGGACGATACAACCAAGACTCGTATCGCAACGACAACTTCGAGCAGCCCGGCGATCTGTACCGGTTGCAAAAGCCCGACGAGCAGGAGCGTCTCGTCGGTAATATCGTCGACCATATGAAGAACGTGCGGCGTGAAATCCAACTGCGCCAGGTAGCGCTGTTCGAAAAATGTGATGCACAATTTGGCCAACGACTCGCGCAGGGTCTCGGCCTTACGGAATTGATTAAGAAGGAGACTGTGAAGGTATAACACGACCGCGAGAAGTTCGCGAACCTTACCGAGCCGCGGCGCGCCGTGCGCCGCGGCCGCGTTGCGGGTACCGACTCCGTGATTAACAGCCTCGGCGTAGATCTTGCAGTTATTTTCGGCGCCATTCTCGTTTTGGTTTCGATTGCGAACCGGCTCGGGATTGCGTACCCGATCGTGCTCGTGCTCGGCGGTATCGTTATCGGATATATTCCGGGCATACCGCCTTTTGCGTTGCCGCCGGATCTCGTCTTGGTGCTGTTTTTGCCGCCACTCCTGTATTGGGAGAGCGTGACCGCGCCGACGAGCGAGTTTTTCACTGCTTCAGGTTTGTGGTGGATGTTTCAACTGGCGTTCGGCTTAGTCGTCGTGACCACGCTTGCCGTCGGCGCCGTAGCCCACGCGCTCAATCCGAATCTCGCATGGGGCGCTGCTCTAGTATTAGGTGCGATCGTTTCATCCACCGACGAAGTCGCCTTTGCGCCGGTTATCGAACGGATTCCCATCCCGCGTCATGTCGTGGCAACGATCGAGGGCGAAAGCCTCGTTAACGACGCGACTTCGCTGATACTCTACGGTATAGCCGTCACTGCGGTCGTGAGCGGAGCTTTTTCCATCAAAGTGGCGTTGGGCTCACTGGTTCTTTCTATTCTAAGTGCAATAGCGATTGGAGCCGCCGCCGGATTGTTTGCAACGGTCGCGTGGCGATTGACGCAAGACGATGCCCTGCAGCCCGTCATCTCGCTCATGACGCCGTACCTAGCTTACCTGCCGTCGAGATCCCTTGGCGTATCCGCCGTGCTCGCCGTCGTGACAGCCGGGCTGATCACCGGCCAAACCTCACCTCTGTACATGACGCCGCGAGCCCGCGAACGCGTGCGCGGCTTTTGGGTTACGATCGTCTTCATGGTGAATGCATTCATCTTCGTCGCCATCGGAATGCAGTTTCATCAAATCGTATCCGAGCTTCACGTCCTGTCGTGGGTGCAATTGCTG
The DNA here is from genome assembly GCA_964602255.1 of uncultured bacterium. GTDB lineage: Bacteria > Vulcanimicrobiota > Vulcanimicrobiia > Vulcanimicrobiales > Vulcanimicrobiaceae > CAZRQS01. The sequence continues at coordinate 24,199 of CAZRQS010000005.1, forward strand.
TGGTACGCGGTCGCGGTATCCTGTACCGTCATTGTGGTCCGGCTTGCCTGGGTGTTTTTGCAAGCGCTATTGCCCGCGACGAATGAGCCGGAACACGCCACCGGCAAAGCCGACTGGTCGCACGTCACAGTGCTCGGGTGGGCCGGCATTCGAGGCGGCATCTCGCTGGCGGCGGCTTTGGCCATTCCCCTCGAAACGGCGGCAGGGCCGTTTCCCGAGCGCAATCTCATCATCTTTCTTACATTTTGCGTGTTGATTGCAACGCTTATCATCCAAGGTGGGACGCTGCCGCTCATCCTTCGATGGATGAATGTGCGCGACGACGGCGTCGATGCGCGCGAAGAGCGAGTTGCCCTAGCGCACACCGCAAAAGCGGCGCTAAAGCGTTTGGACGAAATGGAACGCGCAGGAGAAGTTCCGCCCGAGTTGCTTACGATTTTGCGCCGCCGTTTCAGCAATCGATGGCGCGAATTTTCGACCAAAGACGGCAACGGCGACGCGGCGCGAGATTCCGACCGGTACCGCCAACTTGTCCGTGACTTGCTCGGGGTTCAACGGCGCTCGCTCTTTGCTCTGCGACAGAACGGAAAGGTCGACAATACGGTGCTGCGGCGTATCCAGCGTCTGCTCGATCTCGAAGCAGAACAAGTCGATCTGCTGGAATCGACGGGCCGTTCCGACATCGACGACTCGGAATGACGATCGTCTATACGCCGGTCGGATACGTCTCGGGCACCTCGCCCGTTATCCATAACTCCGTGCGTTCCAGCGGTTCAACGGCGCGCGATGTGTCGAAATGGAAAACCGCATCGAATTGCAATATCAGGTTCGCTCTGAAGTAGTGACTCAAAAGTTCGGTTTCGGGACGGTACACGACGCCGATAGCGCGTTCTCGCCGATCCTCCGGAAAGCCATCGGAGTGAGGCCGCGATGGCCGCAGCGGAAGATAAAACCGTGGAACTTCATACTCGTGAAACAGCGCCTCGTAGCTGTCGGGGCGCGCCGGCCGCACGTACTTGCGCTCTTCCGGCGCATGCCAGTCCGAAGCGGCCGTGACCGTTCCGGTATAGGTGGTGAATCCCACGAGAATCGGATCCTCGCCGAACCGCTGACGCATCAGCGCGCCGATGTTCGTTTCATGCCGCGCGCCCATTGAGGTCATATTCGCGTCGCCGACATGCGAATTGTGCGCCCACACGACAGCCTTGGCTCTACCGATATGCCTGGAGAGGTGTTGCGTCAAACGCACGAGCGTTTCGACCATGTGCATGTCGCGAATGTTCCAGCTCGAAACGCCTTCGTCGAGCATAGCGCCGTAATATTCTTCTGCGTCGGCAACGACGCGAGCGTTCTGTTCGGCGTAGAAATACTCATCTTCAGCAATGCGCCCATCGAGCTTGGCATATTGCGAGGCTCTGCGCTGAATCTCCAGAAGTTCGGAGAGCACCTCCGACCTGCACGAAGGGTGCAACCCCGCATATAACGCGTATCCGTACGCTTCAGGTTGTTCTTCGAAACGTTCGAGGCACGCGTACCTCTGCCGCGCGCGATCTGCGGCCTGGGGATCGATGCGTTCCAAATACCGTACGACCGCATCGATCGATGCGTACATGCTGTAAAGATCCAGACCGTAAAATCCGCCTTTACGGTCTCCCACCGGAACGCGATCGTTATGCTCGCGCAGCCAACTCACGAAGTCCAGCACTTCAGCGTTGCGCCACATCCACGTCGGAAAGCGCTTGAATCCACCCAGCGCTTCTGCGGCTTCAGAATCTTCACCGGTTGCGTGCACGAAGCGATTTACGCGGTACGCGTCGGGCCAATCGCCCTCAATACATACCGCCGTGAATCCGCGCTCGACGATGAGCCGCTTGGTGATCTCCGCACGCGTTCGATAGAACTCGTGCGTTCCGTGCGTCGCCTCACCCAGAAGCACGTATTGGGCATCGCCTATGAGCCCCAAAAGCGGATCGAAATCTTGCGGCGCGCTTTGCAGCGGCACGAGCTTCTCGCTCAGCGGTTTCCCGACTACGCTATGGACCATCGCTGTTTTTCCTTTTCATGGGCGGCTTGCAAAAGGCTGCGA
>CAZRQS010000005.1:26384-35663 GCA_964602255.1 uncultured bacterium
TGGCGTTCCATCGTACTCCTTTATGCCCAATGCGTGCATCATCGCAAGGCGCCTCGCAGTGCGAAGCGGCATGCGCTGAACAAAAAGGGCGGGAAGTCATCGACTCCTCGCCCTTCTTCTTTGAACGTGAACGCCTAGATATTTGTAGCGACCGGATACGGTCCGTTCCAGCTAAACGCCGGTCCGGAATCGCGCCAGAAGAATACCAACTGACAACCGCTCAGCCCAACGACTTCGAGATTTCCAGGCCAACCGTAGTTGCTTTCCGTCATCGCAACCGTGTCGAACACACCTGCGCTCGCACCAAACGCGTACGGTCCGTACCACGGCATTGCGGGATCGTCGTTGTTGCGCCAGAAATGCGCCAGCCCGCCCGAATCGAGCGGCACGACCATCTCGAAATTGCCCCGGTTCCCGAAACGTCCTTGAGTGAAGCACGGATTTCCACTCACGCCGCGAGCGATCGTGAATGGTCCGTTCCATGTAAACGACGGTCCCGAGTCACGCCAGAAGAAATCGAGGCGGTTTCCCGCACGCGCGATAACTTCCAGATTGCCCGGATATCCGTAGTTGCTTTCGATGAGCGTGGCGGTCTCGTAAGATCCGCCGCTCTGTCCAAATTGCGTGGGACCATACCATGGAAGTGACGGGTTGTCGTTGTCACGCCAAAAATGTCCCAAGCCGCCCGCCGCGAGCGGCACGACGGCTTCGAAATTACCCACACTGCCGAAGCGGCTTTGAATGAGCGATGGAGCGCCGGCGATTCCATGTGATACCGAAAACGCGCCGCTCCATATGAACCCAGGTCCCGAATCGCGCCAGAAGTGACATAATTGATCGCCGCTGCGCGCGAGAACTTCAAGATTTCCCGGCGTTCCGAAGTTGCTTTGAATGAGCGAAACCGGTCCGACGAAATTCTGACCTGCTGCAAATGTGAAAGGCCCGTACCATGGCATTGCCGGGTCGTCGTTGTTGCGATAGAAATGTGCCAGACCGCCATGATGAAGTGGGACGACCATTTCGAAGTTGCCGACGCGCCCGAAGATACCTTGGATCATGTACGTCCCGTTGGTCATCCTGCGGATTGGGAACGGGTTGTCTACCGTTAGGCCGCTAGGCGTACCCTCGGGGAACTTCGCTTGCAGAAGCGCTTTGAATTGCGCAAGTGCGTCGGTCCGTCCCGTGAGATTCGTGTACGTTTGAGCGAGTGTCGAAGCGCCCGCGGCGCAAATCTGGTTCCAAGTAAATCCAAGCTGGTAACGCAACCAGAAAAGGAAGAGCACGGAACATCCGATTGAAACGTAGTTTCTGTCCGTCGGATCCGTCGTATTGACAAAATCCGGACGGCCCGGTGCGTCGAGCCACGACGCAGCAGAGTTGAAACCATCGAGTTCGTACGGATACAGCGTCTCGGCGAGAACGCGCGAGAGCCCTTCGCCGTTGCTTGCGCCGCAGTTCCATCCCGCGCCCTGCACCGCCATGTCGACTTCGGTCTCTTCCGCGATAACCAGAAAGTTCGTCCAGTTCGGATCGTTAGGGGAGATGTGTGCGTCGCAGTAGAGATCGGTCGCCGAACACCCGTAATGGTATGCACCCGGAATACCGGCATGAATGAGCACGTTGTACGGACCGGGTGCAACGCCGAACCACGAAGAGACTGTTTGATAGTCAGCTTCGCAAACCGCAAGCACGCCGTCTGCAATCGCTTGTCCGTTCGCGCCCATCGCCGGATCGTAGTACACGTGAAAATGCGCCGTACTGCCACGCAGCGTCATCGGATAATCAAAGCCGGTCGGTTGAGCGGTCCTTGGAATCGTCGCTGCCAGTTCGTCGTGTTTTCCCGGAAGAACCATGATGTGCGGCGCTGCGCGAGCGCCTTGAGCCGGTCCACCTTGCGCAACGGTGGGCATCGGCCCGGGGAATTGCGGCATCATGGTTTCTTCGATGGTGGTTGGGATGTCGGCGCCCGTTTTTGGCGAGGTTACCGCCACTTCGCCTGTGTATCCCTGCGGCAGCGGGCCGGCGGGAGGCACAACGACGGACGGACTGTCACCATTCGTTTTACTATGTTTAGATGGCATAAGAGTCCCCTTGAAAACGAGGTGCGCAGCTCATGCTCTCTCTTCAAGTTGGAACAGTCAAGAACGAGTTAACATGCGAACGCTCTGGTGCATTTGGACCAAATGGCCAATGTGTAAGCCGATAGAACCTGTCCACAATCCGGCCGCCGAAGGAGGATACAGACATGGATCAGCTGCTCGGACGCGTCTCTACGGTGACGGGTTCTCGGATAACCGTTACTCTCGAGGGTGACGCCGCCCATCAAGCCGCGGTCGGTATAGGCGCGATGGTCAAGGTGCGCAATGCTTCACGCGACGTCGTTGGAACGATTAACGCCGTTCAATACGACAACGGGTTTCCACCGCGCCGCATTCTCATGGTGGAACCGCTCGGAGAGATTACGGAAGGTCCGAACGGTGAATTGCAGTTCAGCCGCGGTGTGTCGCACTATCCGATCTCCGGCGCGGACGTCGTCGCCGCAACCAATGCGGACCTGGCGGTGGTGTACGCGCGGCCTTCGGAATCCAACATTCGCGTCGGTACGCACTATTATGACGAAACCCGTCCGGCGTACATTCAAATGGACGATCTGCTCGCTAAACACTTTGCCGTGATTGGAACGACAGGTTCGGGCAAGTCGTGCGCGGTGACGCTGCTTTTGTCCGCTATGCTTGCGGATCATCCAAACGCGCATATCATTCTCCTGGATCCGCACGACGAGTACTCGGCTGCGTTCGGAGATCGAGCCGAAGTGGTGAATGTCGACAACCTGCAATTACCGTTTTGGCTACTCGATTTCGAGGAAGCTTCTCGCGTGCTCGTGCGAGCTGGAACCGAGCACGAGCAAGAAGCGCAGATGATCATTCTCAAGGACGTGATGACGCGTGCACGCCGCCTATATACGCGCCACGACATTTCCTCCTCGTCAATCACGGTCGACACACCCGTGCCCTATCAAGTCCCCGATCTCATTCGTTTTCTGAACGAGGGAATGGGCAGACTGGACAAGCCCGACACATCCTTGCCCTACCTTCGCCTGCGCACACGGTTGGAATCCTTGCGCGATGACCGCCGGTACGCGTTTATGTTCTCGGATTGGTTCGACATCCCGGACAGGCTCTCCGAGATCGTTGCGCGCATCTTGCGAATTCCGGTCTCTGGAAAGCCGCTCACTATCCTTGATCTTTCAGGCCTGCCGTACGAGATCTCCGATGTCGTCGTCTCGATGACGTGCCGCCTGATGTTTGATTTCGCCTTGTGGGCCGATCGCGATAACGCACCTCCGATACTACTCGTCTGCGAAGAAGCGCACCGGCACGTCCCCGCGGACGAGCGAGTCGGTTTCGGCGCAACCGCGCGCGCACTCACGCGAATTGCAAAGGAAGGGCGCAAGTACGGGGTATCGCTTGCACTCGTGTCGCAGCGTCCCTCGGAGCTCTCGCCGGAGGCGCTTTCGCAATGCGGTACGGTGTTTTCGTTAAGGCTCGCGAACGATAGCGATCAGCACTTCGTCCAACGCGTGCTGCCGGACGTTGCGCGTGAAATGCTTGGTGCGCTACCGAGTTTGCGAACCCAAGACGCTATCGTTTCCGGCGAAGGCGTTCCCCTGCCGATGCGCATTCGCTTCGATGATTTGCCGCCGGAGCGCCGGCCGCGCAGCAACAGCGCCGAATTTTCGAAAGCGTGGAAGTCGGACGCTGCCGGTGAAGAATTCCGCGACGAAGGAATACGCCGCTGGCGCTTGCAGAGCCGGCACACCCGCATAGACAGGACCCCTGCCGGGCCGTAAACTTATGCCATGCGGGTTCGGGGCGTCGCACTCTTGCTGCTCGCGTTCTTTGGCGGCGCAGGCGCGTCGGCGATTCGCCCAATTACGTTTGCCGTAACAATTCCATATGACAGCGCTTGGCGGCACGCGAACTACGCGATGGAATTCGACGTACACGTCGACAGGGTTACGCTGCGCTATCATGCAGTCGACGGCACCATCCATATCATTCGTTCCGGCATGCTCGTTCCCGTTGCAGACCGGCCGATTCGACGCGCAATCCCGACTATCGCGGTGCCTGCCGACGCGGCCCCCAATCGGCCGCTGCAGCTCACGCTTACGAGTGAAATCGACCATCCGCTGATACGGATTTTACCGTCCGGTGTGCTGACTCAAGCGGACGCGGCGCGGCTGATGAATCTCGACTTTCCGCTCTTGCTGTTTGCGGGACTCTTTTTAGCGTTGGCAATCGGGAACCTCACGCTCTTCGCATCGTTTCGCGATCGCGCATATATAGCTTACGCCGGCGTCATGTTCAGCGTCGCGTTCATCGCCGTGCGTTCCAGCCCGGATCTGTTTTGGACCTGGCTCTTCCCATACTTGTCTATTCGATACATCAACGTCTATGACACCAGCATCTTGCTCTATAGCATCTGTCTGGTCGCGTTCACGCGCGGGTTTCTTTCAACCAAGCACGTCATTCCGCGTTACGATCGCTTTCTGGTCGCCATGTACTTTGTTTTCGTCGCTATCGAGGTGCTCGCGCTCTACGGCCTCTCTAGCGTGCATCTTGGCGGAATTGAACTTGTAGACGCGATCTACGTCGCGTTTCTGCTCGTCCCGCTCGTAGGCGGAATTCTCGCTCTTCGCGCCGGAAGCGATGCGGCGAAGTTTTACCTCATCGCTTCCGCCGGCCTCTACGCCAGTTTGATCCTCATGGATACTCTGGCGTTCTTCGGACATATGTATCCGCTCATCATCTTCTTCGGCTTTGCATGGGAAGGCATGTGGCTCATCGCGGCTCTGGGCGAGCGTGTACGGCGTTTGGACAGGGCGGCGCTCGACCTGGCACAAGAACAAGCTGCGGCCGCGCTTCACGACTCACTGACGGGTCTTGCGAATCTTCGCAAGATCGAGATGGATCTGCGCCAAGCCGTGCCGCCATTTACCCTGGTATACGTCGACCTCGATCACTTCAGTGTCATCAACGCGACGGCAGGCCATGAGGCGGGAGATCGCATTCTGATCGCTGTGGCACAGCGTTTGGACCACTTCGTACGGCCCGGTGACACCCTCGCGCGCACGTCGGGCGACGAATTCGCGTTTTTGCTCAGACTGCAAACACCTGACGCCGCAGTGCAGAGCGCCAACGACATTATCGCGGAGATTGCGCGCGAACCGTTCACGCGCGATCATCAAACATTTTCGGTGACGGCCAGTGCCGGCTGCCTATTCGTAAACAGAACGTCGACGCCGTCGATGCTCTTGGCGCTGGCTGACGATGCGAGCAAGCGCGCAAAGGAGCAGGGCCGCAGGCGGGTCTACTTTACAACCGAAGACGCTGCCGAAGAACTAACCCGCGATCCGATACAGTGGGCACGCCGCACATCCGCAGCTTTACGGAATGACCGGCTGACACTCTTTTATCAGCCAATCGTACCGCTTCGCGAGATTGCTGAAGCTGCCCGTGTCGAGATCTTAGTCAGGCTCATCGACGAGGACGGCACGATCGTCGAATCTGGGCGATTCTTGCCCGCTGCGGACCGGTTCAATTTGACGGCCGCCATCGACCGCTGGGTTATCCGGCATGCGCTGCCAATCGTGGCGCCGCTGGTCGACGCGGGAAAGCTGCGGAGCGTTTCGATCAACTTGTCCGGAAACGCACTTCAAGACGCCGGCTTAGCGGATTTCATTTTGGCGGAAGTGCGGGCAAGCCGCATCAAACCTTCGGCACTCACGTTCGAGATCACCGAGACCGTCGTTCTATCGATGTTGGGCCAAGTGCGGCAGTTCATGTCGAGCTTACGCCGGTACGACATATGCTTTTCGCTCGACGATTTTGGGACGGGTACCTCATCGCTGGGTGTGTTACGGCAACTGGACGTTGATTTTCTGAAAATCGACGGTGCGTTCGTTCGCGACTGCGCCACGAATGCCGTTGACGCCGCGATGCTCAAGACGATTCGGGATCTGGCAAACGCGCTAGGTCTGAAGACGATTGCAGAGTACGCAACGGACGCGGCAATCGTCGCGAAGCTGCGCGAGATCGGCATCGACTACGCGCAAGGGTGGGCGTTCGCAAAACCCGAGCCCATCGATCGTTTAGCCGGCGTACGCGCACTTCGCCCAGCCGATATCGCACTACCGCAAGCGTAATTTGTCCGCCAACGCTCTTGCTTTTTCGCGTGTCATGTCGCGGATTTCGCGAACAAGGGCGGGCGATTGACCCTTCGGATCGGGCAAACCCCAATCGTCGTCAATGCGGGGAACGCCTTCGACGTCGCATCCCATCGTAATGATGAGGTCGGCACGCTCGGCAACGCCGTTCTCCAGCAACTTCGGACGGGCGGCGGAAATATCGATGCCCTCTTCCGCCATCACCGAAACGACCGTCGGATCGGGCACGCTCGCCGCGATTGTTCCGGCGGAGCGAACATCGACGCTATCGCCTGCAAAATGCCGGAGATAGGCTTCAGCCATTTGACTGCGCCCGGTGTTATGTTTGCACACGAATAAAACCAAGGGTTTGTTCATAGTTCCTCCACACTCGCGGCGTGCGGCACGAGGACGTCGTGCGCCGATTCTTTCAGACGCGGAGCGAGCCACGAAAACAATGCGGTCGCAGCAAGGGCTCCCAGAAACTGCGCGGCAATGAAACCGGGAACGTCAGCGGGCGCGATTCCGGCGAACGTATCGGAAAGCGAACGCGCAATTGCAACGGCGGGATTTGCAAACGACGTTGAGGCCGTGAACCAGTACGCTCCTATAATGTATGCGGCAACGGCAAAGGGCGTCGTCGCCGGACGGTAGCGTACACATCCCCAAATCACGATGAGCAGTCCGAACGTGGCAACGAACTCGCTGAACACGATCGGAAACCCATGACGCACGTGATGTGAGGCAGCAAAAAGCGGCAGTGCGAACATCGTGTTCGCCACGCCTGTGCCGATAACGCCGCCGGCGATCTGCGCCATGACGTACGCCGGTACTTCGCGCCACGGCAGGCCGTTTTGCAGCGCATCCGATATCGTCACCGCGGGATTGAAATGCGCACCTGAAATCGAACCAAACGCCAGAATGATTGCGACGAGGACACCGCCCGTCGCAATCGTGTTCGCCAGTAAAGCCAGCGCGGTGTTTCCGCCCGACAGGCGTTCCGCCATGATGCCGGAACCGACAACGCCGGTAACCAGCATCGCCGTGCCCACGGCTTCTGCAACCGCGCGCTTTGCTAGAGGATTTTCGTTCAATTCGCGCTCGCACAACACGAAGAATCATCGGGGCCTTCGAATTCTTCGGTCTCTTCGAGCACGGTGTACACTTCCCAGCGGCGGCCGTCCGGATCCGACGCCCAAACCTTCGTTTGTTTGGCATAGCAGCACGTTTGGTTGCGCGCGACATCGGTGTGAATTCCGGCGGCCTGGAGGCGCGCGATCGCTGCATCGACATCTTGCGTGGAATCGACGACGACGCCGAAGTGCTGCGTATCGTCGACGCGTACGGTTTTGTGGTAGTCGAGCGCTAATTCAAGACCGGGTTCTTGGGTAATGAACAGCGCGTAGTCCCCAAGATGTTTTGCGGGCTGCACATCAAGCAGGGTGCGATAAAACGAAACGCTTCGTTCCAGATCGGACGTGCAAAGATTCAAATGCGTTTTCATGCATGTACCTTTTCAAACAATGTTGCCGCGAGAGCATGCTGTATGCGTGCTTGCGCATCGGGTGCCAACCGGTAGTAGACCCAGGTGCCACGCCGTTCGCACGTTACGAGCTCGCTCTCGCGAAGGATGCGCAGATGGTGGGAGACGGTGGGCTGATTCAATGGAAGGCCTGCAGTAAAGTCGCAGACGCACACCTCGTCGCACGCTGCCGATAACGTTGCGAGAATCGCCAGACGATGCGGATCGCCCAGGGCCTTGAAAAGCGCCGCGTGCGACGTCAAGTCTTTCTGGACCACCTCGGCCGGCGGACAGCATCTCTGTATCGACATATTTCGATACTAGGCACTAAATCGAAGATTGTCAATATACGGGCTTTGCCATTTCCAACGCGAAGGGACCGTAATGACGGACTTTTCTTTGGCGTTTGACACGCAAGCGGTGAAACTCGGCGCACCGCACGATGACGCGGCAGGCGCAATTGCGCCGCCTATCTACCTTTCTACAACGTTCGAACGCGCGGCCGACGGCTCGTATCCATCGGGATACGAATATGCGCGCGACGACAATCCGAATCGCTCCATGCTCGAACACGCCATCAGTTCGCTGGAAGGCGGCACCGCCGGCGCGGCGTTTGCAAGCGGCAGCGCAGCGGTGATGACGCTGTTCCAAGCGCTCTCACCGGGCGATCACGTTATTGCGCCCGACGATATGTACTACGGCGTGCGCCTTATGCTCGAGCGGTGCTTCGCGCGCTGGGGCCTCGGCGTGACGCTCGTCGATACGACGTCGACCGAAAACATCGCCGCCGCGATGCAAGAACGCACGAGAGTCGTCTTGATCGAGACGCCGTCGAATCCACAATTGAAGGTCACCGACATTGCTGCGGCTGCGGACGTCGCGCACGCGGCCGGCGCGCAACTTGTATGCGATAACACCATGGCCACACCGGTTTTGCAACGGCCGATTGAACTGGGCGCCGATATGGTCGTGCACTCGACGACGAAGTATCTTTCGGGGCACCATGATGCGATGGGCGGCGCGCTCGCTACGAAGAACGACAATGCACTATGGAATGAAGTGCGATTCCTGCAGAAATGCTGCGGGGCGATTCCCTCGCCTTTTGCATGCTGGTTAACCTTGCGCGGACTACCTTCGCTTGCACACCGCGTTCGCCGGCAAAGCGAGAGCGCGCTACAGGTTGCGAGGTATCTTTCGAATCATAAGCGCGTTGAACGCGTACTGCATCCGTGGATTTCGCCGGAAAGTAAGGATGTCGCTAAGCAACAGATGACAGGCGCAGGCGGAGTGTTCTCGGTCTGCATCAAGGGCGGTGCGGACGATGCATTGCGCGTTGCGGCACGCACGCGCATCTTCCGCCGCGCAACCAGTTTCGGCGGCGGCGAGAGTTTGATAGAGCATCGCGCATCGGTCGAGGGACCGGCAACGAAAACGCCGCCCAACCTACTGCGCTTGGCGATCGGATTGGAAGATCCAAACGATTTGATTGCCGATTTAGAGCAGGCGATCGAGGCAGGTACTCACTCGTAGCGCGTTCCCCTGTTATGGTGAC
>CAZRQS010000006.1:0-18293 GCA_964602255.1 uncultured bacterium
TCACCCTTCGACAGGCTCAGGGTGACAAAGCGGGGAAAAGCTCGGCGTGATCGATTTGCGCCCGCCGCATCTCTCGCCCGTGCCGATCAAGAACCGGCGCGTTTGGCGCGATCTGGCGCGGATTCTTTCGACGATCTTTAATCCTTTTTTGACGGCGATCGCGCTGTTCATGATTCTCTCGCATATCAAGGCCCGCAGCACCGAGGAGTTCTGGTGGCTGCTGTTCATCAGCACCTTCTTTACGTCGATCGGGCCGATGCTCTTCATCTTCTGGCTCTATGCGAGCGATCGTATCTCAGATCTCGACATGTCGGTGCGCGAAGAACGCGAAAAAGTATTCGGCGTCTTTGTCGTGTTCTATTTACTCGGCACCGTCTCGCTCTGGCTCACCCACGCGCCGCGGCTGCTGATCGCGACAATGGCTGGATACACTCTTGCCACCATCGTCGTGCAATACATCACGCGTTATTGGAAGATCAGCACTCACGCACTCGGGATTACCGCGCCGCTCGTAGTGCTGTGCTTACTCTACGGTGCACAGCCCTTGCCGTTTCTTCCGCTCATTCCGGCGGTATGCTGGGCACGCGTCTATCTCAAAGCGCATACGATTGCCCAGGTCATCGCGGGCGCGGGACTTGCGACGGTGAGCGTTGCGCTGTTCTTCTGGTTATTTCACGTCAAGACGCTCACGTGGTAGAGTACTCACGGCGGCGAGCAGCGCCGCGCGGCTCTTCACGGCGAACGCCTTGAAAATCAGTTTGATGTGATTCTTGACGGTGTATTCGCTTCGGCCCAAATTTTTCGCAATTTGCGCCGTTGAATAGCCTTTGCAGAGCTGCTCGAACACTTTATGCTGCATCGGCGGAAGCGCCGGTATGAGCTGCGCGCCGTTGAGTTCGCGAAGTTCGTCGGCAAGCCAGCTGTTCGGATAGTTGCGAAGTTTTTCGGCCGCCTGGCGCAGATACGTCTCGTCTTTGGTCGCCTCGAACAGCCGCAAAGCGCATCGGCCTGCGCGCCAATCAAAGCCGGCGGGGTCGTAGACCGACAAACTACTGCGTAAGCTGTTTATGGCGGCTTTTTCATTGCCGAGCGCGAGCTGCGTAACGCCTGCGGAATAATTCGCAAGCGCGCCGAGCAAACTCGTGCGCGCAAAATGCATGTTGCGCGCGTTCAACTCACCCAAATCGCGGTATCGGCCCATGTATTTAGCTGCTTTGCCGGAATCGAGCCGCGCGAACATTTCCGCGAGCAACAGCAAACCGACGCGTTCTTCATCGCGCGTCCCGCGCCAATCGACCATCTCGGCCGCTTCGTCGGCTTCACCCAGCTCCTGGCGCGACCAGCGCTCTTCGCGCAGGCATCGCGCAAGATATGCGCGGTCGACCATGGCGATGGCGTACCATGCGCGCGAAGGCGCGAGCGTTGCGCTCTGCTTCAGATAGCGAAATGCGCTAAAGTAATCCCCGCGCAGCGCATAACTCCATCCCAGCGCCTTGAGCGATTGAAACCGCTGAACGTTCAGATCTTCGGGCCAAATGCAGCTGCGCAATTGCCGTTCGATCGCGGGAATGGCAAAGGGAATATCGATGTCGCGTGCCGTCGCGGAAAGCGTATGCGTAGCGTAGGCTGCTGTCATCGACATGCGCGGATCGGCCGGATCGATGCGATCGAGTAAACGCACGAGCACCTCAGCAACTTGCTTGTAGCGTCCCTGGTCGTAAAACAGCGCGCTCTCCAAATGCATCGCGTCGAGTTGACGCGCCGGCGAGTTGCTGCGCGCTGCAGGCTCGAGCTCCTCGCGCGCCGGCTCGAGCTCGCCCGCAAATACATACCGGACGCCACGGCGGTAAGCTATTTCCGATTGCAAATCCACATCGCCAAGCGCTTGCGCAAGTTCACCGGCACGTTCGAAGTATTCATCGGCGACGTCGTATTCGGCCAATCGTGAGTGCGCAATCGCAAGCGTGAGCGCACGGCGCGCTTCGTCCGCCGTGTCATCGAAACGAGCACCCGAAAGCAAACCTATGACAGCCGGAGCGTCGCTTTGATATTGGCGTAAGCGCGCCTCGAGCAGCAATCTTCGCGGGTTCGATCGTGGAGTCGTATCCGAAGCCAGCAAACGTTCAGCTTCGCGCGTTCGCGCAGTATCGAGCGCCGTTTGCACGTCGTCGAGCTGCTTGGGGCGCCGCTGCGGGTCCGCTTGCATATAAGCGCTATTCGAGAAGGGGCGGCTGGCCCATGCGAGCCGCCCCTTGCGTGGTACTAGTGTGGCGGGAGTCCGCCGCCCGTATCAAGGCGATGGACTTCGTGCACTGTTGCGGGAAGCAGCCCGGCGCCGCTCTGTGGTGAAGCCGGCGTGCAGGCAGCGAGAATCACGCCTAGCAGCGTTGCTGCTAGCGCGAAACGCAGGATCGTGGTCATGGGATTCCTCCTTCGCTAGCCCAAAGTGGCTAGCGAAGGAAGCTTACGCGCAGGACCGCAAAACTACCAGCCCGAACGGGCCAGTGTCTGTTCGCGTTAACCGCGTACTTGGGTGTGGGCTAATCTGGTTGCAGGCGCCTTGCTCCTGTCGTATCGTTGAAACGGGGAGAGAAAGGCGTGCTGGTGGGCACTCGAGTGGTGTCCTTACACGGCGGCGAATATGACATTTGGCGCCGTGAGGAACTACGCTCGGAGCTCGACGCAATCGACGCTTCGGGGGACGTTACGATCGATTTGGCCCGCATCACGTTTATGGATGCGGGTGCTATTGGTTTGCTTCTCGGCTTTCGCAGGCGTGTACGCGAAACAAATCGTCGTGCGCGTGTGACGCTGCTCAACACGCCGCCGATAGTCATGCGCGTCCTCAAGCTTTCACGCGCGGATGACTTATTCGAGTTTGCGTCGTAGCGGCAATTCCACGGTGACGTGGTTGCCGTAACCGGGAACGCGCTCGATGCGCATCGATCGGCTCAGATTATCCACGATGAACAGGCCGCGTCCCGATTCACTCAAAACGTCCTTCGGCAAACCGTCGCTCATGCCGAACTCCGCACCACGATCGAGAACGTGCAGCTTCGGATATTCGCCGGACCAGTCGACGTCGACGTCGATTGCTCCGGGCGAATGACGCACGACGTTTCCGACCAGTTCGCCGAAAATCAACTCCGCCATATCGATCGTCTCCGGATCGGCAGCGTTGTTGCGTAAGTAGCGCACGAACTGTCCGCGCGCGTCCTGCGCAGCTTTTGCGTTTTCCGCATCGAACGCCCACCGTACCGATGGATCAAAGGAAAGCGTAAGCACCGCGAGGTCGTCGTCCGCGTCTCCGTGTAAGCACAACTCTTCGATGAATCGCGCAGGACTATGCGTGTGCAGCACCGCTTCGCTGCGAACGACCTCGTGCAGACGGCGATGGCCCTCGATTACATCGTGCGAACTTTCCACCAAACCATCGGTGTACAGCACGAGCATCTTCGCGCCGTTCAATGAAACTTCGTGTGATTGGGAAGGTTCGGCAATTGCGCGTAATCCCAGCGGCAAGCCCTCAGCCCGGAGTTCTTCAACGTCGTCTTTGCCGCGAAGCAGCGGAAGCGGATGCCCCGCATTTGCATAGCGCATCGTCGTGCGCGACGGATCGATGATACCGATGAACGCCGTAACGATGGCGTCGGGATAGCGGCGCGCGAGCACCGACTCGACCGTATCGAAGATGCGCGCGGGATCGCGTTCGTATGAAGGCGCAATGGCGATCAAATGCCGCGTCTTGCCCATGATGACGGCAGCGTCCGGTCCGCGTCCGGTTACATCGCCCACGCTCACGACGATGGAGCCGTCCTCGAGGACGAACGCGTCGTACCAGTCGCCTCCGACTTGAGCGCCGCTCGCGCTGGGCAGATACACCGCGTCAAAACGGAGACCTTTGAGCCGTGGTAACGATGGCGGAAGCAGCGAA
Organism: uncultured bacterium; assembly: GCA_964602255.1. Taxonomy (GTDB): domain Bacteria; phylum Vulcanimicrobiota; class Vulcanimicrobiia; order Vulcanimicrobiales; family Vulcanimicrobiaceae; genus CAZRQS01. The sequence goes on from CAZRQS010000006.1 coordinate 3,935, forward strand.
TCTTGCAACGTCTCCGCCATGCGCCGCTCGCGTTCGAAGACTTCAGCATTCTCCATTGCAACCGAAGCGTGACGCCCTATATCGGACAACGTTTCGATTTCTTCGCTCGTAAACGTCTGCTCGCGATCCGAGCTGTACGCGATAATCGCGCCATAGGTGTTTCCGCGCGAATGAAGCGGAATCGTCACCGAGGACGCGGGCGTGAGCGACTGCGCGTCGCCGGCGAGATACGGCCACATCGATCGCGCAACGACCTCGGGCGTCAAATCTCGGACGATAGTCTGATGCGGCCGCAAGCTCTGTATGAATTTGTTTTCCGCCTCGGGGTGGAAGGGACGCACTCCTACGAGCGATCGCACCATATCGTCTTTGGCCTCATCGCTATGCGCTGCGCCGACAACTCGAACCGCTCCTTCGCGCTCGACGCGCACGGCGACCGCGAAGCCGCCGAAGGTCGCCGCGATGAGCCGGACGAGTTCGCCGAATGTCGACGTAAGATCGAGCGATTCAAAGATAATCTCGGTGGCGCGGTTGATGAGCTGCAGGCGCCGCTTCAAACGCTGCTCTGCCGCAAGCGTCCGGGCGCGCTCGATTGCTGCCGCCGTGCGCTGCGTGAGCATGTCAACCACGTTGACGTCCGGCTGCGTGAATGCACGCCGCGACTCGGCCGTATACAAGATAACGCCACCCAGGACGCGGTCTTCGACATATAATGGCGCCACGATTGCCGACTGCATGTCCAGACTGTGCAGCAATTTCAGATGCTCGTCGTCAAGCGCGGATTGTACGAGCATCTCCTCGGTGATGCGCGGAAACAGTATTGTTTCTTTGCGCTCGAGGATCGAAGTAAAGCCTGTATCCGCGCTAACCGGATACCGGTCGATATACTGGCGCACGTATCGCACCTTTGCCGGGTTGCGGTGTTCGATCGCCGTAACGGCATAGCCGCCGGAATCGTCTGACAGCAGCACCACGCACCAGTCTGCGAATTGCCGCACCGCCATCCGCGCAAATTCACCACAGATACGCCCCACGTCCGAAGCCGACGATAAAGCGCTCGAGGCATCGAGGACGAAATTCAGACTTTCGTTCGCGCGCTTCTGAGCGTCGATGTCGGTCGCGGTGCCGATCCAGAGGCGAATGTTCCCGGCTCCGTCACGCACCGGAACTGCGCGCGCAAGAAACCAGCGGTAGGTGCCGTCGGCAGCGTTGCGCAGGCGATATTCGATCTCAAACGGTTGCTGTGTCTGAACGGCGTGAAGCCACCGTTCCGTCGTCTCGCCCGCGTCATCCGGGTGGACCACGCCAGGCAAACCGCCGCGAGCATCATCCACCGTGTGTCCGGTATATTCAACCCAACGATCGTTGAAGAACTCGATACTGCCGTCGGACATTGAAGTCCAGACCAGCTGCGGCATGGCGTTTGCCACCGCGCGAAAAGGCGCCCCGCCTTGCTCTAAGGCGAGCGAGAGAGCATCCAGTTCCGTCCTAGGCACGCAATCGAGCGCCTCCCATTGGCGCGTTTTACCCTTCCGCTGGTTCTAAATATCGCACGACTGGGCTCAGATCCCCGATGAGCAAACGCAAACTTGCCTCGAATGCGAGAACGTCGCCACTGGTGGTGCAGACGATCTTGCCCGTTCCAGCGGGAATGTGAAGCCGTTCAACCATCTCTGCGGTTCGCTCCGCGTGAACGATCGCCGGATCGATGACGGGCGCCTCGTCTGCGAACTGGTTTTGAAAATGCTCCGTCAGCAACGGATAATGCGTGCATCCGAGCACGACAGCGTCGACGATGCCGTGAAGCGGCGCACACGCTTGAGCTACGGCTTGCGCCGTCTCTGCGCCGTGAAGCTTTCCGGCTTCGACAAGTGGAACGAGAGCCGGCGCGCCGATTTCGATGACATCGGTGCCCGGCAGATGGGCCCGAATGTGTCGTTTGTACGCGCCGCTGCGCGCTGTTGCTGCCGTCGCGACAACGCCGATTTTTTTGAACCCGCCCCGTTCGACCGCGATGGCAGCCGATTCGATCAGATTGAGAATCGGTGCGTTGGTGTGGGGCCACCCAAACTCCGATGCCGTCGCGCACGTCGAGTTGCACGCCATGACGATTGCGGCGGCGCCTTCCGCATCAAGCCATGCGAGGTTCTGCTGCACCAGGCGAAGCAAATCCGCGGGCGTGCGATCGCCATACGGCACGTGTGCCTGATCGGCAAAGAACAACATGTCATGCAGCGGCAATGCTTCGCGTACGCGGCGCAGCACGGTCAGGCCGCCAAGACCGGAATCAAACAGTCCGAGCACTTATTGTCCGCCTGCGCTCGACGCTGAGGGCGGTGCTCCTGCGTAATCTGCGATACCGTCCGCGATCGCTTGTGCCATTTTTTGGCGCCATTGCGGTGACTGTAGGAGCTCGCGATCGTCCGGGTTCGAGATAAACGCGGTTTCAACTAGGGCCGCCGGCATGTTGGCGTGATGCACGACGTACAGCTTGTCTTTGACTGTCCCGTCGGCCTTGATGCCCGACTGCACGCCGATGCGGCGATTGACGGCTTGCGCGAGCGCAAAATCGACAGGTTTGTAATAATACACCGTCGCTCCATGCGGGCCTGAATTGATGAACGCGTTCACGTGCACGCTTACGAACAAGCGCGCGCCGTTATTGTTTGCAATATCGTCACGTGCTTGCAGCTCGTCGTGGCCGGAATCGTTCGCGGCAAATACATCCTTGTCGGTCTCTCGCGTCATGATCACTTGCCATCCGCGCGCGACCAGAATATCGCGCAACCGTTTCGACATGTCCAGTGCGAGCGTCTTTTCGACGACGTCGCCGCGATACGAGCCCCAGTCGCTGCCGCCGTGTCCCGGGTCGATTACGATCAGCCGGGGATTTGCCGCGACGTACGTGCTAGGGGCAGGAGAACGCGGTGCGAATTTCCATGCATCGCCCGGCGCCGGTGATGCATACGCCACGGCCGAATCGCCGATGCTGCCCGAGCCGGTTCTCGCCGCCGTGTCGTCGGCAAGCGCGTTCTTCACGGTGATCGTGATGCCGGTTGCGTCGGGCGTCACATCGACCAGGTCGTAATCGGAAAGCGAGAGCGCGACGCGCGCCGTGTCGCTGCTTTGCTGATGAAGGCGAACGCCCGTGACAGGCGCGTTTCCGGCCTGATCGGAGGGCGGCATCGCGAGACGCGCGTTGTGGATGTCGATCCACCAGCGGTTGTCCGGGGGATGCAAGCGATGCCAATCGTAGGTGGCGTTTCCGTTCAGCGCGACGCGCACGATGAAGCTTCCGTTTTGTGCGTGCGTTTGCAGCGCCGTCACTTGCGCCGGACCTGGAGCCGCGGCCGGTTCGACCGGTTCATTTGAAGCTGCCGGCGATGGAGCAGGCGTCGGCGGCGGAGATTCCGCAGGCGGTGCGGCAGCAACCGCCTGCGCCGAAGGTGCACCGTTGAATCCGATCGTGAAGTCGCGCTGATCGTCGCTTCCCGCAGCCGTGTGCGTCGTTCCGGGCACGACATAAAACGTCGCAATCGTGCGCGGATGCGTCACCGTGCCTTCGGTCCGTATGTCGATGCGGCGCACCGGACCGCCGGCGATTGCACGGCTAGGCTGCAGCGTCGTTCCGACGCCGTCAAACGCGACCACGATTTTGTCGCCGGCGTCGGAGAGAATTTTTGCATCGAGCGGCATGCCGCCGCGCGCGATCAGTTTGGTTCCGTTCGCGTTGCTGTCAATGTCGACTGACGTGAGTTGGGGCTGCAAGACGTCGTTCTTTTGCGCGAGATTGAGCGCGCGAAGCAGTGCGTCGAACGGCACGTACGCGTGACCGTCAAGCAAGAATGGCGAGAACGCCGCAGTTTGCGTTACCGGGCCGACGTCATAGCGCGGATCGCCTATCGCAAAACTGATCACCACAGGCTCCGCCGTGGTAACGAGCACGTAACGTTCGCCGGGCTGAAACGTAACGGTGGCGCCGACCGCTTCGAACAGAGCACGCAATCCGGGGTCGTCAATTGCGACGGCACGGCCGCCGGCCTGCGCGCTCAGGTGCGAAAAAGTGATTCGCTTTCCTTCGAATGTAAAGGTCGAGCGATCTGCTATTGCGGCCTGCGCGCACGTATATGCGGCAAGGCCGAACAGCAACGCGAAAACGCTACCAATCCGAACGGCGTAACGGCTCGTCAAGTTCAAGATGCCCCCCCGGCAGCGTGTTCAGTTTCTGCCCCTGAACGCGAATGGCGACCTGGTTGATCCCGGGCAGCGCCGTAAGCGTCCAAACCAACGCTTTGAAAGCTCCGCTTTCATCCGGCAATCCCCCGGTTTGGTTTTTCACCTCTCCTGAAAGATCGACCGTCGCCGTCGAATCGTTAACGTCAGCGGCGAGCACATGCGTTCCCGAAGGGAAGTGAACGGCGGCTACGTTGCTTGCAGGGCCGGCAACCGCTTGGGTTGCTGCGTAAAGAACCGTGTTGTGCAGGTGTTCCGGGGAACTCTCGCCTTGCTGCTGCGGACGCATCGATACGGTCCACGGTACTTCGGTTTTACCGTCATCCTTTGTATAGTAGACGGTGATGTGGTCACCGATCGCGCTGCGGCGGTGTGAAGTCCAGTACCACAAGACCCCGGCAACGATCGCGATGACCGCGATCCATAAAAAAAACCGTGACGTTCTCACGGACTCAGAACTTCGGCAAAGGCGTATAATTGTCCCGTCATGGTTGATGTCAAGACGAAGTATGTCTCAGTAGTCATCTTCAATATCGTGCCGCAAGATATCGACGCGCTTTCGAGCGAGCTCGCGTTGTTGATGCAGCGTAAAGGTCCGCTCGTTCCGGGCTTAGTCGAAAGCATCGTCCTTACAAACGAGACGAAGACGCAGCTGCTGTCGGTTTCGCAATGGGAATCGCGGCACGCTTGGAGCGCGGCTGTGTGGGATGAAGATTTGGGACGGATGCTTACGGATTTAGTCGAAGGCGCGACGTCGTTCGAGACGCGCGCGTACGAACCGGTCACGATCGTGCGTATGCAGTAGCGAGGATCTCGCGTCCTGGGGAGGGTGCGCCGTGGTTACATACGACATTATTATCGTAGGTGGAAGTCTTGGCGGATGCGCGGCCGCGCTTGCAGCCGGTGCCGGACAATTTTCGGTGTGTTTACTCGAATCTTCAGGATGGCTCGGCGGACAATACTCCGCTCAGGGCGTGACCAAACCGGACGAGAACCGTTACACGTCTACCATCGGAAGCACAGCAGCGTATCGCAGTTTTCAGCATGCCGTGCGAGCTTTCTATCGCGGTAACTATCACCTCTCGGCGCGCGGGCAAACTCAGCCCACGCTCAATCCCGGCGGCGCGTATCCCGGGTTCTCGACGCAGCCTCGTGTCGCGCACCAAATTCTTCTGCAAGAGTTGCAATCGATGCCGAACGTTCACGTTCGCTTGAATACGCGCGTGACCGGTGCGAGCGTTCAGGACGATCGAGTGCAGAGTTTGACGACCGTCGATGCGAACGGCTGGGCCGCCACGTACAACGCGCAGTACTTTTTAGACGCAACGGATCTCGGTGAACTCTTGCCGCTTGCGAACGTGGAGTACTCGCTAGGTGCTGAAGGCCGAGGGGACACGAACGAGCCGGACGCGCCGGACGAGCCGCACGCCGATTGGATTCAACCGATCACGGTCGTCGTTGCGCTCGAGCGCAGACCGCTGGGCGAGAATCATACGATTGCCAAGCCGGCAAATTACGATGACCTCAAAGCGCAGCAGCAATACACCCAAAAAGACGGCTACATCGAAAAAGTTTTCCGCGTTCCGGTGGATCTATGGAGCTACCGCCGCTACATCGATGCGACGAACTTCTCGGATCCGTCCTTTCCTTTCGATCTGAGCATGCTCAACATGGGCGCCAACGATTGCCAGTCCGCGACGATTCCGACTGAAGATCCGGCCCGGGATGCCGCCATCATCGAAGATGCGCGCCAGGCATCGCTCGGCTTCGTCTATTGGCTGCAGACGGAATGCCCGCGCGACGACGGAAGCGGGAACGGGTATCCAAATCTTCGCGTCCGGCCCGATGAATTCGGTACCGCGGACGGCACGGCGGCTCTGCCGTACATCCGCGAATCACGCCGCATCAAGGCGCAGTACACTATAGTGCAGCAAGATTTGGACAGCGGCTACAATGCCGGGCCGCGCGCAAAGAACTATCACGATTCATGCGGCATCGGCTTTTACGGCGGTTTGGATATCCACGGTTTGAATAGCGTCGGGATGCCGCAACAGTTCATCGGGATTAAACCGTTCGAGATTCCCCTGCGCGCGCTTATTCCCGTGCGCGTGACCAACGTTCTGGCAGCGTGCAAAAACCTCGGTGTCACGCATATCACGAACGGCGCGTATCGCTTGCATCCGGTGGAGTGGAACGCCGGCGAAGCGGCCGGCGCTCTTGCGCTGTACGCGCTCGACAAGAACGTCACTCCCGCAAGCGTGCCTAACGACGCAAATCTCTTGCGAGCGTTTCAGCAGCGGTTGCTTGCGCGCGGCGTGCCGCTGTTCTGGTGGACCGACATCACGTTCGGAGATGCGGCGTATGCAGCGGCGCATCTCGTTGGTGTCGCGGGCATCATGAGCGGCGAGAGCAGCACGTCCATGGATTTTCAACCCAGCGATCCTTTCGGTGATTCAGCTAAAGCCGCGGTCGAATATAAACTCGGACGATCGCTGAATTGGCCTGCGGGAGATTTAACGCGCGCGCAAGCCGCGCAGTGGATCTGCACGCAGCTGGGAGCGTGACGGCGGCATGGCAGCGATAGAAGGCTACGCCTCCGTAACGTCGGCCGCACCGGGCGACACGGTCGATTTTCACGTTCGTGCCGCCCCCGCGAACAGTCATTTTACGATGAACATCTACCGTCGCGGCATCGACGACAAGCTCGTCAAGACGTGTGAGGACGATGCCTACGTTCCCGGCCCGCAAGACGACGCGAATTTGGCGATCAACGGTTGCGATTGGCCGGCGGCAGCCGCCTGCCGGACCATCATTCCCCCGCAGTGGAGCAGCGGATATTACGTCGCGAGTATTTCGTCGGGCGGTGAGACGGCGTGGATTCCGTTTATCGTGCGCGCGGATCCCGCGAATGCTGCAAAGATTCTCGCAAAGATCAGTGACACGACCTCAAACGCGTATAATGCTTGGGGCGGCCGCGGCTTCTACACGTCACCGTTTTCACCACAGATTTCGTTCGATCGGCCGTACGACGATCCGACGCTTTATGAAAAGTATCAGGTGCCGTTCATTCGCTGGGCGGAACGGCGCGGTTACGCGATAGATTATTGCTCGAGCTTGGACCTGCACACCAATCCACGGCAACTCGAGAACTATCGCCTATTCTTGAGCTTGGGCCACGATGAGTACTGGTCGCTCGAGATGCGCGATCAAGTGGAAGCGTTCATCGCCGCGGGCGGCAACGTGTGCTTCTTCAGCGCCAACACGTGCTTTTGGCAAATCCGCTTCGACGCAACCGGCGCGCGCATCATGACGTGTTATAAGGAAGCCGAAGCCGGCCACCCGCAGGACCCGCAGCGCGACGATCCGCGCAGAGTAACCACACAGTGGAGTAAGCCGCCGGTGAACCGCCCGGAAAACTCGATGACCGGCGTGAGTTATCGCAACGGCGCAGGGTGGTGGGTCGATCCCGTCGTTCCCGCACGGAGGTATCGCGGCTATTCCGTCACGCAAGCTTCGCATTGGGTTATGAACGGAACCGGGTTGTCAAACGGCGATACGTTCGGCGCGGGCAGCGGTGTAGACGACACCATTCTTGGTTACGAAACCGATGCGACGGGCGGCGGTACGCCGGCGAATTTCGCAGTTATCGCGCAGGCCGACTTGCGGGATTGGGCTCCGAACGGACAAGGCGGTTTCGCAACGATGGGCGCGTACCGGCGAAACGGTATCGTCTTCACCGCCGGCACGGTGAATTGGAACGGCGGTTTGAGTCAAAATGGAAATGGTGGCGCAGTCGACCGTATTACGAGCAACGCCGTCGTCGCGCTATCCGCCCAGCGGTTGCCGGAGATTCCCATTACAAACGCGGGATTCGAAGATTGGCCGGACGGTGTTCCCGCTGGATGGATTCTGGACGGGGCCGGGGGCGTTTCGGCGGCAGACACGGATCCGGACGCGAGTTCGAATGAAATGCGTTTCAGCGGCGGGGGCGGGGACTTCAGTCTCGCGGTGGATGCATCCGCAGGCGAGACGTGGATTTCGCAGCCGGATATTTCCTGCGACGCGAACACAACGTACGCGGCGGGATGTTGGGCGAAGGCAGATGCGCCCGGAGCGACGATCCGGTTGCAGAGTACCGACACCTGGCGCGATTTTGCAAGCGCCGAACACTCCGGGAACGGCAACTGGGAATATCTCTTTGCCGCCGGATCGGCGCCGGGCGAAGCTCCGGCATTTTCTGCACGCGTCAAGATACAAGTCGCTGCGGGCAGGCGTGCACTATTCGACAACGTTACCGTGATGCAATTACCGGATCGCCCGGGCTAAGCGTCATGTTATTGCGTCGATCAACACAAACTGGCATCCCTCGTCTTGCAGATCGGGAATGAGTAAGTCGACGACCGATGGCGTATGCGGTTGAATGTCGTGAAACAGAATGACGTTCGTGAGACGCGATGCGTCCCACGCGCTGCGCAAATCGTTCAACACGTTTTGATGCACGGTGTCGGCGTCATGAATTTCCCAGTCACGCGAGTCGATGTTCCAATAGACCGCGGTCAACCCGCGTTCATCGAGAAGTCCCGTAAGCGTTGCACCGTCGCCGTCGCCGTACGGTGGACGAAAGTATTGCGGCTCCGGAATACCAAGATCGCGAATCTGCGCCGTGACGGAGTCGATCTCGTTTACCATCTGATCCCGGGTCAGGGTCGAAAACTCCGGATGCGTGCGGCTGTGATTCTCGATGAGGTGACCCGCGTTGAACTCCGCCGTAACCTTTCCGGGATTGTTGTCGATCATTTGACCCACCAAAAAGTACGTCGCCTTTATCCCGTACTTGTCGAGCAGTGCGAGAATCTCTTCGGTAGAGCTCGACCCCGATGGTCCGTCATCAAACGTGAGCGCGATGCGTTTTGTCCCGTCGTCATTTGCTGCCGTGGACACAGGCACGGAGAACAATGACTGGTGGAACTGCACGTGGTCGCAATACCGTATGTCAGCCATCTTAGCGTCCTCTCGCAAAGGAGATCTGGAGATGAACAGCGGCCCTACATTGACAATAGGTTCGACCGGTTCGGACGTCGACCGGCTTCAGCGAATCTTCGTGATGATCAAGCTTCTCGATTATACCGGAATCGACGGCGATTTCGGAGCAAAGACGCAAGGCGCGGTCAAGTCGTTTCAGCAAGGAAACGGCTTAACAGTCGACGGCGTGGCGGGACCCGCAACGTGGCAAGCGTTGCCCGGCGATCCGGACACGCCCGAGCTCGGCAACGGTTCAACGGGCAGCGAGGTTTCCGCACTCCAGCAAGCGCTGCAAAAAGCGGGGCTTTACGCTGGGCCGATTGACGGCCAATTCGGGCCAAACACGGAAGCCGCGGTGCGCGCATACCAGACGCAACGCGGCGTTACCGTCGACGGCGTCGTCGGCGACGAAACGTGGTGGGTGCCGGCCGGTGCTGCCGGCGCGACGCTTGCATCTTTGGCGGGACTCACTACCACGTGAACGCGTAACATAGCAGCATGTGCCGAAACATTCGTACGCTTTTCAACTTCGATCCGCCGGCGACGGAAGAAGAGATCCACGCGGCGTCCATTCAGTTCGTTCGCAAGCTCTCGGGTTTTACGAAGCCCTCACAGGCTAACGAAGACGCGTTCAGTCGCGCGGTAGAAGACGTTGCGGCCGTTGCGCGCGAGCTGATCGATTCTTTGGTGACGTCCGCGCAGCCGCGCGACCGTGAGGAGTGGGCGGCTCGCGCAAAAGCGCGCGCTGCAGAGCGCTTCGCACGTCCTTAGTGGCCGCGGCGCAGCCCGAGCCATTGCAGCGGACTGCGCCACCGACGCATGCTCGACCGTCCATCCTACCCGGCTGAGAGTCCGAAGAGACCGAATTGGCGAGCGATCGAGAACCTAAACCAAGCTTAGGTTAGCTCTGAAACTAATTACTTAGGAATATAGCCCACGGTTTCACGGATGTCAACTAATTCATTAAGAGCACGTTTGCCCGCCCGGCAAACTAGGACGCGGTTACTGCGGGAAGAGATATGGTCAGCGTTGCGCCGTCGGCGTTTTGGCCGGTGACCCGAGCATGGCCGCCGACCGTTTCCAGTAACTTCGAAACCAGTGAAAAGCCGAGATTCGATCCGTTGCTATACTCGTGGTGCACCGTCAGCAAGATATCGCCGCTCGGCTGAACGGAATCCACGCTGATAGCTCCACCGGGCGGCGTGTACCTGACCGAGCTCAGCAGCACGTGCCGAACGGCATGCCCGATACGTTCGGGATCGCCGCGATACGCTTTGCAATATGCCTCATCCGGTCCGGCTCGATCGAAACTCACGTGCACATTTTTCGAGTGAGCGATTCCGGAGATCAATTCCACTTGCGCAGAAACGACCTTGCAGATGTCGAAGGTCTCCGAGCGCGTGTAGCTGTCGCGCGTCGTTTTGTACTGGCGATGAAGATCGTCGAGCAGCGAACCGCAGGTCTGCAACGCGTGACGAACTTCGGTAAGGCGCTCGGGCGTGGGCTCCAGAAGACCGTCAATGATCGCTTCCACGTACGCCTGCGCAATTGAAAGCGCATTACCGAGCTCATGACGCGCCAGTACTTGCGCGTCGGCACGCTCTTTTTCGCGCCGCTGCTGCTCGGTCATGAGCGTGATGAGGCGCGGCACGAGCGGATCGTCCAGTTGATCTAAACTGCGCTTGGCGCCTTCCCAATCGCCGAGCACACCAAGATCGAGTGCGTGCAAAACGCGTTCGTTCATCGCTATTCCCTGCGGAGTTTGTAGCCGACTCCGTACACGGTCACAATGTACGCCGGATCTTCGGGTCGTGGTTCGATCTTACGGCGCAGATTGTTGATGTGGCGATCGAGCGTGCGCTCGAAAATACTGCCATCGTCGTGAACCAAATCGAGAAGTTGCGAGCGGGTAAGGACTTGCCCCATGTTCTGGACGAGCACGCTCAAAATGCGAAACTCGGCCGGCGTAACCGGCACGGGAACCCCACCCATCCGGACTTCATGCGCGCCTTCGTCAATCTCGAGATCGCGAACGCGCACCACGCCTTCATCCGTGGGCGCTTCACCGGAGCTTGTCGAGATGCGGCGCAGTACGGCCCGCACGCGAGCGACGACCTCACGCGGAGAGAACGGCTTGACGACGTAATCGTCCGCGCCAAGCTCAAGGCCGACGATCCGGTCGACTTCGTCGCTGCGCGCAGTCAACATGATCGTCGGTATCCGCCGGCCCTCGCCGCTCAGGCGCAAGATGTCCAGGCCGCTACCGTCCGGCAGCGTGATGTCCAAAATCATCAGGTCAGGGCGGTTCTCCTCGATTTCGGCAAGCGCGGAACTGACCGTGCCTTTGACGACGGTGTCGAACGATTCCTGACGTAAATAGGCGCTGACGACTTCGCCTATCTGGGGCTCGTCGTCAACGATGAGGATGCGCTTTGCCAATCCACCCGTGTTTCCGGTAGCTGCCATCGGCTCCATGCTATCACGGAGCCTTGGAACAGGCTGTGAACCTTCTTCTTCCCGGGTTTTTCACAATTTCAAAGGAAGGGCCGCCATAAGCGGCCCGCCTTTTGTGCCGTTGCGAAGGGGAGGATTCGCTATAAGCGATTCGTCAGCACATCTTTTTCGCGTGCCGGCGCGAGAATTCGGCTGCGCAGCATGTAGATGGCGTGAGTGCGATAGCCTTGCGGCGTGACATAGCAAACCAAGTGCAGTTCGGCCAGACCGCTCTGCGCATACAACTTCGAACACTTCAGCACGAGCTGTACGAGCGTTGTATCGTGTGTATTATCGCACAAAATCGCTTCTTTGTGGAATTCTGCGACGAGTGTTTTCGCGTCTTCCCCAGTGAGCGGACACGCGCGGGCGGCGCGGTACTTATCGATTTTCAACCGGATCGCACGGCCAAGCTCGGGATCGCCAATTCCGTCAACTGTTGCCTGGATTACCTCTTCACTGCCTTCTTGCGCTAAGGAGTGTTCTAGCATCACCGGCGGATTGATCCCGAATATTCGAAGTAACCGGATAGCGCTTTGGCTGTCGATCCCGCTGTGCATGATGGCACAATACAGCCGCGCAGGGAAAAGCCGGTGAAGGCTGTGTGCGACGCCGTTGTGCTCTCAGCTCCTGCGGCGGCGAAGCGGTAACACCGCTCGCACGACAAAGCCGCCGTTACTGCGGCCGAACGAGAGCTGCTCGCTCACCTGCCGCACGATATAGAGCCCGCGTCCGGATTCGGCACGGTCATCGGGTTCGGTGTGAGCTTGCCGTTCGGTGAAACCGGGGCCGGCATCTTTGATGCATAGTGCGAAGCGTTCACCCGCAGGTTCAAGCCATACTCGCACGCCGCCCCACGGCGCATGTTTGATGACGTTCGAAACCAGTTCTCCGAAGATGAGCGACGCCGGAAAAAGATCCGCGTCCTCGCAGTGATCGAGCAGATAACGCTCCAGCAGCCGCCGGCCCTCGAGCGCGTCCTGCGGCGTGTCGGTTTCAAAGTACCAGGGATGTTGCGCCACCGCCATACGAAGGCCATATTCCCGGACAGGGGAGTATTAAGCCAAAAGGTAAGTTTTAGAACAGAAAAGTTAATTATTTTCGGGAATTCTTCGTGCGGCTACGAACGTTTAGTCTGTGAGCATGCTGCCAATCACACTTCCTCCTGCAACAGCAACCATCCGTGCGCAAGCGCACGGGGTTTGCAGACTGCCGTACCATCCGGCAAGCGCACGAGATTCGCGCTCGCTGCGCGCGTCTTTTTCCGACGTTTTTGCCGGAAGCGCAACGATTGCCGTATATGTGGATGCGCACGGGCGGCCGGTGGCTGCCGATATCGTGCGCGTTAGTGATGAAAGTTTTAAGCCCGCCGCGCTGCAGCTCTTGGCCGGTTTGCGTTACCGCCCGGCCACTTGCGGGGGGCGGCCGGTAGGCGGGCGCTACACCGCAATCTTCAACTAATGAATCAAGCGCTGTAAAAGCACTTTGCGCACATCTGCACGTAACGCACGTCACCTTCGATCGCGACCTGCGATCCCTCGGTTATCCGATTTCCCCGGGCATCAAAGCGCACGTTCATGGTCGCCTTCTTTCCGCAGTTGCAAACGTTTTTGACTTCCTCCAAACTGTCGGCGAGTGTCAAGAGATACGCTGCACCCGGGAACGGGTCCCCGCGAAAATCGCTTCGAATTCCGTAGCAGATCACAGGAATGTCGAGCACGTGCGCGACGCGGTGCAGCTGCCGCACTTGCATCGGCGTGAGGAACTGTGCTTCGTCGATGAGTACGCATGATAAGTCGAGATCGCGCGTAAAGCGCCCGTAGAAGTCCGTGCTTTCATTGAAATTTTCCACCGGGCGCTGCGGGCCTAGGCGCGACGTTATAACGCCGGGGCCGTAACGGGTATCGATCTCGGCAGTGAAGATCGCTACGCGGCGTCCGTGTTCCTCATAGTTGTGCGCGACCTGAAGCAGCGCCGTCGATTTTCCGGCGTTCATGGCCGAGTAACGAAAATAGAGCTTTGCCACACGTTCGATTTACGAGCATGCGCGCGCGCCTCCTCGGCGCGAGCTTGACACGCGGGGGTATCATGGACAAGGATTCCTCGTTAGGTGAGGCGTCTGCACGAAGATATGCCGCTGCCCGGAAAGGTCGAGAGACCCCAACGGGTTACCAGGCATCGCCGAATCAAGGCGATACCTAACGCGGCTGAGCCTGAGGCTCTCGGCGTGCAGTGCCAAAACTGCACGTTGAGGGAGAGCCGGCGGGACAAAAGTTCCGCGGAAGTTTTCTCGAGACTGTTCACCTGCGCGGAGCAAGTGAGCAGTTTTTTTATTTTTCCAGACAGGTGAAGGGAGGTGATGTTCGGCTTGGACGGTGGCAGTAGCAGCGACCCATTCCCCAGACTCGCGATGAGTCATATTTGCTTCGCCCACAAGTCCGGGCGCGGCACACTACACGATTAGGAGAAACGTGCGATGAAATTCATCGAAATTGCGCGCCGTATCGGAGCGCGCGTACATCAGACTGCGCCCAGCACGCGTATTCAGCGGCCCGCTGAGGATGCGAAACCCTTTACGGGTTGGATCCTTCATGCTCGCTGAACACACCGC
>CAZRQS010000006.1:18393-33663 GCA_964602255.1 uncultured bacterium
TCTAGCATGAATCTGTTCGTCATCACTGCCGCGATCGCGCTCGCCGCGACCACACCTTCACCCGCGCCCTCTGTGACGCCGTCTGTCTCGTCGCCTCCTACGGCGAGCCCGGCTCCGCCGCCGTTTCACCTATCCGTCGATTCGTTTACCAACTTCATCGATACGTCTGCGAACGGGCCTGGTCTGGTGCCGCCCGAGGCACCGGGCTTCATAAAGGGCTCGCCGCTCTCGCCGAATAGCGCGTACGACGTCTTTTCGAGCGCACCGCAAATGCCGGGTATTTCCGGCATCGCGCAAGCGAACGTGCGCGGCGACTACGTGGGTAAACGCTACGATGCGACGGCAATTCTCGGGCTCGGATACGTGACCGGAAATACGCAAAACGCATTGTACTGGGGCGAGAATCTCATGCCGACGCTCAACCCGCACTTGGGATATACCGCTCTTCCATACACGATCGCGTTTCCAACGAGAGCAGGCCAAGGGGATGCGAGTGCAGCTGCGATCTCGCCGCTCTTTGCTTCGTTCGGCGCACGCGATGGAAGCTGGTTATTGCGCGGCGGCTTCTTTCATTTGACCCAGACCGACCGGTTCACATTCGTGGAGCCGCCGCTCACGAACGTCATACCGAACATCGGATTGCAGACCGCAGAGTCTCTCGGTAACGGTCCGGCGAGTTTGGATTCTTGGCCGGCGCCTCCGCCGGGTTTGCCCCTGCACGGGATCGACTTGACGATGCGCCGCGGTATCGCCTCACTCGAGGTGACGAATGCTGCGCTGCCGGCGCTTCCGGGAAGCAGTGCACGCGCTTCGATCGGATCGCTCGTCTTCGATCACGGCGAGGGAACGCGCTATTCATTCTCGTTCGTGCACGTTGCGACCAGCGGCGATCCGATTTTCACCACCACGCTTTTTGGCGTCGATCCCCACGTCACTCCGGGCCCGCAAGGAAGTTTGCCGGAGAGTATGCTTGGCGGACAGACCGAAACGATTGCCGGCGCGCGCGCCTCGTTCCATCTCTCGCGCCATATCGACAGTGCTGCGGAAATTGGACGCACGTGGTACAACGCGGACTCCGTCGCGGAGCCCGGCACGAACCGCCCCGGAGGCTTTTACCATCTTGGTTTTTCGCATAAGGCCGGCCGCACGACCATTGGCGTCGATGGTTACCGGTTTGAAGCGCGTTATGCCAATGCCATCTTGCCCTACGGCACGCCCGAGAATGTTTGGAGTGCGGCCTGGGCGTGGCCCGGCGTGTGGCTGAAGTCGAATTACCAGCTGGTCGACAATCTGCAAGCGCCCGGATCGAATCGTCAAGGTTACCGCTTGCACTACGCCAGCGATGGCGGCCCGCTAGAGGTGCATGTGGCATTCTCGATGTTTCGTCAAATCGAACCGGCGACGTTCGGGAATATGCAACAGGCCGGATTCGTCGACGGGTTTTTCTTGCCGCAGATGGACAACGCGGCAACGCTAGGCAACGAGCATCAATACAATGCGTGGATCGCATGGCACAGGCCGTACGGCGACGTCACGCTCGACTACGCAAACGATCACATGCATCGCGACGCGACGCCCGGACATCCGGAGGACGCGGTCACGTATCAGGCGCCGCAAGTCGTGCTCACGCTGACGCATGCGTTCGGCAAGTTCGCAGTTGCAGACGCCGGGTTCGGACGTTATGCGATGAAAGGCACGTGGGCGCAGCCGTACACCAATGTCGATTACTTTCAGAATGTAGTGTTTGTCGGGGCGCAGCTGCGCGAGTCCCCGGTGGCAATCGCGCTCGTGCAAGTGCGGCGTTCGCAGTTCGACGGGCTGCCGTCGCTTCTCGGCGGACCTTCGCCCAGATTCGCGGCGATCACGTTGGTTTTCGAGCAGCGCGTGCATTTGTGACGAGGTATTTTTAGCATGAACGAACACGCGTTGCTCCTCGTGCTCGCGGTTCTCGCAGTAGGCGTGTTGCACACGATGGTTCCGGATCACTGGGCGCCCATCGCAATCTTGGCGCGGCAGCAGGGCTGGAGTACGGTGCAAGTCGTTCGTGCCGCTGCGATGGCGGGAACCGGACACACCGTTTCGACACTCATCATTGCGGCTATCGTGTGGGGCGCGGGTTCAATGCTCGCCGCACGGTACGGCCACATGATGACGGTGCTGTCAAGCGCGGCGCTCATCGTTTTCGGCGCGTGGATCGCACTGAGCAGCTGGCGCGAAATGACGCAAGCGCATCACGATCACGGCCACTCGCACTTCGGTCATGCGCACGCGCATCGCCATGACGGCGGCGAAGAACACCGGCATTGGCACGAGCATCACGACCACGACTGGCACGCCGTCGATGCCAATCTCGCGCTCGCGCCGGTGCACGAGCACGGGCACGTAACATCGTCGCGAACGGCGCTTCTGCTGATCCTTGGCTCATCGCCGATGGTGGAAGGCATTCCGGCATTTTTTGCGGCGAGCCGGTACGGTGCGGGGCTGCTCGGCGTAATGGCCGTCGTATTTGCGGCGTCCACCATCGTTACGTACGTCGTGTTGTGCGCGCTCTCGGCGCGCGGAATGCAGAGTCTGAATCTGGGGCCGTTCGAACGGTATGGCGAGATTTTCAGCGGCTCGATTATTGCGCTGCTGGGCCTGGTGTTCCTAACGCTGCCTATCTAAGCGTCACGGTTTTCGCGGAATGCGGTTTGGCAACTCCGGAAACGGGCGCCAAACCGCAGCGGCCCGAGCCTTTGCATCAAACGTCTGATCCCACTT
Organism: uncultured bacterium; assembly: GCA_964602255.1. Classification (GTDB taxonomy): domain Bacteria; phylum Vulcanimicrobiota; class Vulcanimicrobiia; order Vulcanimicrobiales; family Vulcanimicrobiaceae; genus CAZRQS01. Next base: position 21,154 of record CAZRQS010000006.1, read on the forward strand.
GTAGAAGGTAAATTCGTTGCCCGGGTCTCGATTGAGCGTCACGTTGACGTACGTAAATTGGTTCGGCTGAATCAATCGATTGATGTCGACTGACGGGCGGTAGATCGTCGGCCTGTACTCGAGGTACTGGCTGTCGCTCACCGCTTCGATGTAGATAGCGTGGTGCCGCGTCCCGCCGGGCCCGACCCATTGTGGATAATTCAAATAAAACGAATACGAGCCACGCGCAACGTTGTTGTGAATCGGTGAGTTGTCAAGAATCGCCTTGCCCGAACTGAGCGACGCGGTTATGACTGATTCGCGTACCGCTTTTTCCTGCGGCGTCTCGGCCGCCGGCGGCGTGTAGTCTGCCGAGGCGACACGTTGCGGCGCAAGTTGTACGGCGCGGGGATCGTCCGCTAAAAGTGCCTCATCCCAGAAGGCGATCATGCAATCACCGATCGGCGAACCGAATTGGTCCTGCAAATTGAAGACTACCGTCGAGTTGACGTTGTCCGTGTTGGCGGGGTCCGCAATCCAGGCTTCATTTTTCGCTTTCCACTCTTGCGCTAGGGCATCGTATCCTTCTTGCGTTGTGGTAAGCGCCTGCAACAATGCTTCGAATGCTTGGTCAGCGGGCGTCGTCGCGTGCAATATTCCTGTGTCCGTATCGAAATGTGAATATCCGTGAAGCACCAAATGCGGCACCGCGCGCTCAAGCTCTTGTGGAGTGATGACCGGCGGATCAGCATCGGGATTCGCATCGAGGAACGTGTAGTTAAGATTCGCTCCGCTAATTCGAACGGTGTTGTCGCTTCCCGCCTCGGAGCTTCCCCAAAACAGCTTGACCGCTTCATTGTTACCGATGAAATCGCCACCTAGACTGAACGCCAGCATGTGCTGCGAGAGCGGGTCGGCTCGATCGTTCCAAGCGCTCATCCAGTCTTCGTTGACCTGGCGCAAAAAATCGCTTCCGTAGTCCAGATCCGTGAGGACTTGTTTGCCGACCGAAAGCATGTGTTTGAATAGCAGCTTTTCCAGATAGCCGATAGGCGTCTTTCCGATCTGCGCGAGGCTCGAACCATGGTTCGCGCCCGCCATCGTCACCAGTCGCGCGGGCAGCACCGCCTGCGCCGTGCTAGCGGCGCTCGCGCGCCGGTTGAGAATCCAGCGGCGTGTTATGAGTGCGCCCGTTGAATGAGCAACGAACGCGGCATCGCGGACCTGGAATCCGGTGGCCTCAAGATCAGCGACACGCAGCTCGAGCGCGATCGCAAGGTCATCGATCGTAACGACGTCGTCGAGAGAGTCGAACGCCGAAAGGACGATTGTGTCGAAGCCCGCTTGGTCGAGAAGTTCGGGGAGATTCTGATAAGCACCGAGCGACGTTTCGCTGTACCCGTGCACTAAAACGACGGAAGGCATTTGGACACCCCTTTCAGCTCAAAATCGCGTCGGCGGCTTTCTCTGCGATCGTGTAAATCGCACTCGCGATAAAGAAGCCCGGTATTCGCGGAAAAACGGATGCATCGACAACGCGAAGGCGCTGCGCGCCATGGACCCGGAAATCGCTCGAAAGAACGCCGCCGGTTTTTTGGTCGCCGATAGCGCACGTACACGATGCGTGGTGGCCCCATGCGTTCGAACGAATGAATTCCGCCAGTTGCTCGTCCGTCGCAACGTCCGGGCCCGGCAGTTCTTCGACCATCGCTCTCTCGTGCAGCAGCGGTTCGCCGAGTGCGCGCACGTAACGGACACCTTCGATCATCGCGCGCAGATCGTCCTCACCGCCTTGTTCGAAATAGTTGAAGTCTATCTCGGGCGTGTCACGCGGATCGCTCGACCGCAGCCTTACGGTTCCAGCCCGATTCCGTGTATGCGCTTTCAGAACAACCCAAGTAAGATAGTCGAGCCCTTTCGAAAGATCGGTCGAGAAGCCGGGATAGTATCCCTTGAAGTTCGCCAGAAGCGACATGCAAAAGAGATCGGGCGGCCCAACTGCGACTGGCGACTTCTGGGCAAAGACCAGGGCCGCGCCGTTGGTCGTATAGACTCCGCACGGCTTGTTCGTATTCCACTGCCGAAATTGCGGATCTCCCTGCGAAAATGTCGCGCCCGCAAAGAACGGCCATGGCTCTCGCATGCGATTCACGACGCCAATCTCGTACCGGTCCTGCAGATTGCTCCCAACGCCTTCGAGCGCAATGCGAACGTCAATCCCGTGCTCGCGCAAGTGATCCGCCGGTCCAATTCCCGAGAGCATCAACAGCTGAGGCGTATTGAATGCGCCGCCGGCGACAATGATCTCGCTGCGGGCGTACACCTGCCCACGTACACCATCTGCGCTGCTGCCGCGACCGGCGCGGTAGAGACCCTCTCCGCGTAGATACTCAACGCCCGTAGCGCGATTTGAGTCGTCGAGCAAGACCTTCGTTGCGAGCGCATTGAGTTCAATCTTCAACCGGTCGGGATGCCGCCTTTGAACGTGAAGCAGCCGCTCACGCGCGCCGGTACGATGGTGATTTTTGGTCGTCAACGGCAAAGCACGTAGCCCGCTGGAATCCTCTCGCACGAGCTGCCAATCGTTTGCGTCAATTCCGGCTTCTGCAAGCCATTCCAACTTTTGAATCTTGTCGCGGTCGAGGGCGAATGCTCGCGCGAGTTCCGGCCAAATCGGTCCCACTACCTCGAAAAACGTCTTTGCAGAAAGGCGCGGAAGTTCCACGTTCAGCCAACCGTTGAAGCCGTGGCGGGATGCATTGCGTCCAACAAACGACAGCAACCGGTCGAGCGGGCGATACGAACATCGCTCCAAGCGTTGGAAGTACCGGCGCATATTCTCCGGAAGCCATGACGGGTCGCGCGTCATGTCCGCAATAGCCTTCCAATCTTCGTTGTGGGGACAGACAAAAATCATCGCATTGTGCGCCGTGCAGCCGCCCAAAGTCCCGGCGCGCGGATACAGGACGCGCGGTGTGGCACCGCCCGAGTAGTGACGCACGAAAAAGTCCCATTTGATTGCGTCGTTCTCGCATTCCCGGCCATGAAACGCCGGCACGTCGTAATCGCACGCAGCATAGTCGCGCGGATCTCCGCCGGCCTCGAGCACCACAACCGATGCGCCCCTTTCTGCCAAGCGGGCGGCTACGGTTCCGCCGCCTGCTCCCGACCCCACAACGACATAGTCGTATTGCGCGCTAGTCAAACGTCTCGTCGCCCGTCGGTTCGTAATGCGGAGCGTCGTTCATCAACTGGCGCAGCTTTGCCAGTTCGCTGTACATGCGCCAGCGCACGCGGTTCTGATTTCCCAAAGGCCGGTGATCCGGTATGCAGTGCCACGGGTTGTATCGCAGGACGTTCGCGAACGCAAGCTGCTTGGGTGAGTCGAAGCTCTGGCGCGGGATATGAATGGTGGCGGCTTTCACATACGGTGAAAGACGAAGCGGCCAGCGCACGGCGTTGTTTTCGATCGGCATGCGGTGCGCGTCGGTCTGGACCTGAATGAGAAACTCCAGATCGACGTCTTGCTTGGCGAGCGTCGCTACCATCGCGTCGCGCAGATAGTTGTCGGGCGGTCTAAACGGCAGCCGTGGAATTCGCGTTCGCGTTTTTAGCGTCGAACGAATCGAATATTGCATCGCTTGCCCTTCGCCCAGCAAGTACGGCGTGCAACTCCAAAACTGCGCCTCGAGCGGACTGGACTGCGTCTTGTTCCAAAGCCCTTGCATGAGGGCATCCAACACGTGCTGATTCGTAAAGTTGAAGAAATAGAATGACTCCGTGCTGTCGCGAAGCTCGTGTTGGAGTTGTGCGTTGGCCTTTACGTCGGGCGTAACGAACGTCGGCGTCGTCACACTCAAGAAGTCCTGCGTGAACTTCTCGTCGTAAAAGATTTTGGGCCCCGCGACGCCCATCAGTTTCACGGTGCAACTCATGAAGCCCACGTCATCGATGTCAGCCGGCCAGTTCGGCCCCGGTCCGGAGAAACGCACATACGCTGTGTACGTTCGCGTCTCCGCAAAGATCCCGCGCTTCATGTTGACCGGGATATCATCGTGCACGATGAAGTCCGCGCGCACGATACCATGCGTCTTCGTGTTTCCGGCACGCTGGTAATTACCCGGCGTCCAGTGCGTGCGCATGTACGTGCCCATGTCGATGATAATCGAATCGAGGAATGCTTCCTCGCCCGGAAGTAGCCGTTCTTCTGCGAGTTGCAAGCCGTCGTTCGGACGGCGAAGATTGATCAACCACTGTAGTATTGCGGCGCTCGGCTCGCGGAAAAGCGCGTCCCACGCCGGACGAAAGAACGGATCGAAGCGCCGCTCGAAATGGAGCAACGCCATGAAAATTCCATGTATGAATCTCTTGAAAGCGAGACTGGTTCCGCTATCGACTCTCAAAATGTTTTCAAGAACTCGATGAGCGCGCGTTTGTCCTGATCGCTCAGGCCCGGTCCGGGATCCATGCCGGTTTGGCCCGGCTCACGATAACCCGTTCCAAAATAGTGGCCTCGATTTACCACCAGATCCGGACACTTGCTCATCTTGAGCAAACGCGGATAGATGCCTGCAAAGCGTGCGCGAGCCTGGGCGTCCGTCGCGTTGCGCGGCAAACGCAGCAGGTCTTCGAGTATCCCCAAAGTGACGGCGGCCCTGGTTTTCTCGTATTCCGTGCGCTGAGAACCGCGGAGATCCTCGGAGAGCAAACGGATGTTGGAAAGAAGGCCAACCGGCGTGCCTGCAGGGATTGGGCCGATGCAAAGGCCGGAAACGGGACACTGCGCAAAGGCTTGCGGAAACAGGCGTTGCAGCGTTCCAACATGCGCCTGCACGAGATTGGGCAAATAGCCTTTCTCGATTGCCAAAAACGACGTCTGCGTCGTGCGATCGATAATCCCCGGCAGCGTGGTCGTGCCTAAGGTTTCATGCCTGCGCTTCTGGGGCCACAGCATTTGCTCGATCGAGGCTTGGAATGTTCGCATGCGAGCATCGACGGATGGACTCTGATCGAACGGCCCAACGCTGTTGTTGAGGAGATACGGTGCCGTCGACCACAACGCAATCAGCGAAGGAACACGCGTATAGCCCCGGCCGCCGGCCGGCATCACATACTGGTGCGTTGCTCCGGTATACGGATCGTACCAGGTAATCTCTCCGGCAGACGGCAGACTCTTATACGACTGCGAGGAGAAGTTGTCCCAAATGTTCTCGGCGAGAGCATTGGTTGCCAGCGGGCTGCAGGCGTTGGTGTGCAGCAGCGTCACCGGAACGCGAATGTCTGCGGAAAGGTAATTGTCCTTCAAGAAGTTCGGGTCCACGACAATCCGGCGCATCTGCGCTTTGAAGTTTTCGGTTTGCGTCCACGTCCAGTACCGCTTGAAGCAATCCATATATTGCGGGCCCACGCATCCGTTTGGATCGAGTCCGGCTACCGGTTCGGGAAGTTTGCTCGAATGACAACGCGCGCAGTTCTCTGCGAACACGATCTTGCCGCGTGTCAAGACGGCCTGATTCGTCGACAAGTACCTTGCGCCGCCGGGCGCGTCTCGCAGGTGGTCGAGCCGTTGACTCGCGCGGATCAAGAACAATGCTTCGCCGAACGTTTGATTCTCCGTTGCGGCGAACTGGCTGGAGTTGGCGCGTGCGACCTTAATCAGGATCGGCGTTATAGGCCTTCCACCGACGATCGGGTTGAAATGCCGTAGCCACTCTTCACTAAACGTGCCGATGTTGATGTACACGCGATTGAGCGCACCCAAGACGCCGACCGAATCCGCTCCGTCTTTTAGAACGTGCGGCGTAAAAACCGTATTGGTCGGAATGAAGAACGTAGTAAACGGACCCGTCTTGACGAAGTCGTTGAATTGACGGTTATTGAGGCCGCCGCCGGCCAATGTTTCGCGGCCGAAGCGGTGCGCATCGGCGAGCCGTGGCATGATGGCGTAGATGGCGTTCATCGTACGCGGATTATTGATGTTGTCCGTCGAGACGAGCGAGGTGTCGAGCGTGCCGGGTCTCCACGATCTGAAGAGTTGTGAGATGAAATCACTCTCGCGTTCCCGCCATGCAAAGATCCTGTCGACCCACATGTACTGTGCGCCGACCGTCGAGCTGAGGTTTGCAAAAGCGGGATTGTTCGGATCGGCAGGCGGGTTGACCGGACTCGGTCCAATGTGACAAAAACCGCAAGACATCCCGACGCGGTACGGCTTGATCAAGTTCTTGTTCTCGTAGTACGCAGGCGTCGTGTAATACTTTACGGGATCCCACGCCTTCTTGGCTTTCTCGTCAAACGCCGGATTGGGAAAGACCCGCAAGCCCACGACGCCACTGGCATATCCGTAATAGGAGCCTACCGGTACGGTCCTGCCGCGCGCGCCTATAGCGACGCCCGGGTACTTCTTCTCGTTTTCGAACGGGTCCGGCGCGCACGTCTGCGACTGCACGCGGACGTCGAGCCATAAGCCGAAGCGATCCGGATTAGGACCCGTCGCTTGTTTGAAGCACGGCTCATTTACGAGTCCAAGACGATCCCAGCGATTCCTGCGGTTCGTTTTGAGGTTCGGATATGAGGAGAGCGTCTTGAGCAGATCGATGTTGCCGAAACTGATCGCGCTCAGCCTGTCCCAAAACCGGTCGTTTCCTCCGGTCCATACAATCCACGTGTTTCGTCCCGCGATCTCTGTAGGCGCGAGTGCGATTCCGCCGTCCATGTCGTGGAAGTAATCTTCGCCGGCGGCGGGAAACGAATTCGCATCGCGACCGGCGGCCATTGCTTCGTCGACGACGCCGCCGGGCGGTGGCGGCTTCGAACAAGCTGCAAGCCAAACGATGGCGACGAGCGCGCTCAAGAGTTGAATGCTTCTGCTCATCTCATCCCTCCGCACCGGTCTGTGCAAGATAACGCAATGTCCGTAGACTCGGGAGGAAAAAATACGCGCCGCCGGTTACCGTGACGAACTGCGGCAGATCCGTAACTTGTGCGCGAGGGCCGTTCTCTCGATCGATTGTAAAAGCGCTCGTCGATCTATCCCCTGCCGCATGTTCGCGGTTACCGAGAATCGGATCGCTTCCACCAGTCAAGCCGCCAAACTTGTCGTTCGCGATCCATGCGTTTTGCAAGAACTCAAACTGTCGTGCAATATTCGCGTTGATGCACACGAATCGCAATCCTCGCCCCGGATCGCCGGGTGGTGGCGGATTCTGCGCCTCAGCGATAGACAAGCCCGGACCGTATTCGCGGCCGCGTCGCAAAATGCGGTGAAAGCGAGTCGACGATATCAGATCGTCGTAGAACGCCGATTTACCAAAGCCGAGCATTTGCCAAAGCGTTGCGATCGGCCCGGATGGGACGCTGGAAAGGTCGGCGTTGCGCGGATTGGCGCGCCGAATGTGCGCGCCCAAGGGGCAGCGAACGCCGCGCGGATCGTCGGCGTATGTGAAGCGGTTCTGCAGCACGGCCTGCTGCGTTCCCTCAACGCCCTCAATCGGCGCCTGACCGAGCGGAACCAGCGGATCGCCGTTCATTTTTCGTCCGACGAACGCTTCAGCGAGCGCTTGGCCTTCGAGGTGAACGCTCTGTGCGTGCGCATACAGAAACTGCCAAAACGAGCGTACGTCCTGGCGAAGATCCCGCAACACCACGTACGTTCCGTTGCGGCCCAGGTCGCGTTTGTCCGTTTCGTCTTCGGCAGGCGCTAGAAGATCGTTGATGCCGCCTGATGGAAGCACTGGCCGTTCCGTGTAACGATTGTACTCATTGGGATATCCCAGTAAAAATTCGCCGAGCGCGACAATGTTGCCGTAGCGCGTTTTGTCGCCGCGCAAATTCCGCTGACGCTGCCAATCGATGCTCGGCTGGCTGATTCCGTCGGTAAAACCGAATTGCTCGATTCCCTCGAGATTCGAGGTGTCTAAACACGTGATTTCTTCAAAAGCCCGGTCAAACGCAGCGGTCGCGATCGCGCTTTTGAATGATTCGAGCGTGCCGGGAGCCGCAAAAAGCGCAAGCAGAACGTGCGGTTCCCGTTGCGGCGTACCCCACGACCAATACGCAGGCGCATTCGCGCCGACGTCGCCAAGGCGGCGCGACCGGTCTTCCGTACCGGCCATGCCGGCCACAAACTCATGGGAGAAGCCGGCAATCACGTCGCCGGAAACGCCGAGAGCACGCAGACCCGGAGCGGTGAATGCAATCTGCAACGCGGACGCCGGCGATGGCCGCGTCTCGAGCGCCGTCGCGATGGGCGCTTCTAAAAGCCACTCTCCTGCGGCGCTAGCATTCTTTATCGTCAAAAGAAGATAGCATGCATCGGTGAGATGTTTGTAAGCAAAGCGAACGATGCCTTGAACGTCACCGTAGTCTACAGTGCCGTCTGCGGCGTTCACAGCAATGCTGCCCATTCGCTCGCTTCGCGAGCAGTGAGCGAACGCGCTTCCAAACCGTTGCGAACGCGCGCGTTGCGCTCTAGATCCACGGCGGTCAGACCTGGGTGGGCATTGTACCAGACTTGCGTTGGAAACTCGTGCCGATGCAAAAAGTTCTTGAACTTCTGTTCGTCCTTGCATCCGCCGGCTAAGAGCCAACGCGTCTTCGGATAGCCGATGCCGTTACTGAAAACAAAGTTGAGACCAAAACCAGCCTTGTTGATGAAGTCGTCCATGTAGCTTTCGAGGCTGCCGTCGTAGTTGCTCATGAACGTCAGCCGGCGCTTTCGGTCGAGCCACACCCAACGCGCGAAATGAATCGTTCGCACGCGCGCGAGGCGCCCTGCTGTGTAAACGTGCTGCAGCGCATAGTTCAATAACCCTAGTCCAAATACGCTTACAATCAGACGTACGAACCCCGGCTTGAGCGTCCCAATGGCGGAAAACGAATTGGTAATATCGCGATCTTCGGTCTTCGCGATCGCTTCCACGTAGCTGGAGTCTGGGCGTGGGCAAATCTCCGGATCGGCGTTTTCGCGAATGCGAATCAGCAGCAGCAGCAACACCCCAACCAGAATCGCAATAGGCGAAAGGGCAACCAGAACGAGCGGCGGTACCACTATCGCCAGATAGTCCTTGATCCACCATTCAAACCGTGTAGGTGCAGCCGGCGTCATGGTGAGCCGGGCGGAAGCAATCTCTCCGCTCAGAAAATGCCGCAACATCGTATGCAGATCGAGCGGTTGGGCGTCCGCGATAGCTTCTGCGTTTTCGTCCAGATAACGCTCCATCGACGCATAAAGCGCCGCTTCTTCACGGATCTGCAGCAGCGTGCGCCCTTTCCAGTTCGCATATGTAGCTGCAGCGCGCACGCTGTGCTCGCCCATCCATTCGAACAGGTTCGTACCGGTCTCGAAATCCTCGCAGAACGAAAAGATCGTGGAGAGCCCGGCGCTCGCGCGTGAAGCAAGATCTTTGAGGAACGCTTGCGCGCTCTCGTCGACATCGCCGACAAACGCCAGATACACGGGATAGTCGCGAGGGTTCATACCGTACGCGCCAACGTCGCCGGTGGTGTTGTCCTTCACAAGGCAAATCCGGGCGAAGTGCAGCGTTTGGAAATGCCCAAAAGGGATTAGCGCGTTAGCGGGATCCGCATGTCCCGGTGTAGCGTTCATCGTATCGAGCAGTGCCAAGAGATCGGCTTCGCGCTGCGCGCGCACGGGCGCGAGCACAAAGAACGACGATTGCGGCGTCATGGAGCCGGCGAAAAATCGAGGCTGAAGTTTATCAGCCGCTTTTGCCCCCAGTACACGACCCCTAGGTAGAGGTTGGGCGCGATCTCGCGGATTTCATCACGGATCCAGTGCGCGACCGTCGACGTCTTCGAATAGTCGAGCACGATGCAATCCTTTTGGTCGAACCAGCTTGGAGCCGCGTAGACTTCGGCAACGATTGCATTGAGTCCGAACGGCAAGATGCGGTTCACAAGAACTCCATGTGGCGCATCGAACGTCTTGCCTTGCCAGCAGAAAACGTTGATTGCTTCCGCGATCTCTTTGCTGAACGCCGTGCCGGGAGCAATGATCGCTGTTCCGCGAGCCTCCCCGTTGGGTATCGGACCTGCAGCGCTCGACGTGAACAAGTTGTCGAGGTCCGCTTGGCTCATTGCCAACAACTGTTCCTTGCTCAAAGAAACGTTAGGCATGATACACCCTCCGACTGCTGTATTGACCATAAAGCAATCGGGTCGACATAGCAAGACGCCGGGCACGTAAGCAAGCGCTCGACGTAGTGCGTGACTTTTTCCGCTAACAATTCCATACTTATCGTGTACGTCGCAACCTCGGCGAACGCGCCAGGGTCGGCGATTTATTGGCCAACGTGTAATTCAGAGGAGACGTTGATGATCACTGATATCAAAGCGGTTGAAGCACGCGTACGCGAGGCAATGCAGAACGGCGCGGTGACGCCGTACTATCCTCTTCCATTAGAGCAAGTCCACAGCGTGCTCAACGCAGCGCTCGCGTCCGAAATCATTTGCGTATTGCGCTATAAGCAGCATTACTATATGACGACGTCGATCCATCAGGAGCAGCTGCAGGCCCTATTCAAAGAGCACTGGGAAGACGAGGAAGGCCATCTTGAACTCATAGCGGAGCGAATAAAACAACTCGGCGGCGTGCCGAATTTCGATCCGAGCGGTATCTCTTCGCGAGCGTTCTCATCATTCCAAAGCGGACACACACTTGCGGACCTTCTGCGCGAAGATCTGCTGGCAGAGCGCGTGGTCATCAAAATGTACACCGATATCGTAGACTTCTTCGGATCGGCCGATCCGGTCAGCCGCAGAATGTTCGAAAAAATCCTCAAAGATGAAGAAGACCACGCTGACGAGATCGCCGACTTGCTCTACACCATCGATCCTACGACGGGAGAAACCGTGGAGCAGTTTACAGGGGACTCGACGTTCAAGCCGTTCCACTCATCAAACAGTAAGAACAAGCAGTAGATGTAACCGCATACCATGCAGCTCGGAAGTCCTGCGCAGGAATTTCCGATTGCCGAGGTTGCCCAGCATCCGGAAGCCGGCGTTGACTTATACATAGTCATTGCGGCCGCAACGCTCGCGATACTCGTCGATGGAACGGCGAGCGCGACCATTACCGCGGGGTTGCCGTACATCGCCGGCCGCTCCGGCGCGACGCCGGACGAAGCCTCCTGGTTCGTCACGGCATTCAATACTCCGTATTATGCGACCATTCTGCTGAGCCCGTGGCTGTATGCGCGCTTCGGCCGCAAGCCGCTTCTCCTCGTTGGGCTTTTGGGATACGCCGCATGTTCGCTCGCGCTCGCGCTCAGCAGTGCGTATCATGTGATTGTTGCGTTGCGGTTTTTCGAAGGCTTGTTTCTGGGTTGTGTTTTTGTCCCCGTTGCGATTCTGCTTTTCACTTCACTACCGCTAGCGGCGATGCGCCTGGCTATCCCCGCGTTTGCTTTGCTCGTGCTCGTCGCTGGTGCGGTTGGGACGCTTATTGGCGGATTTCTCAGTGAGACGTACGGTGCGGGAGCCATTTACGTGCCGAGCGCTCTTGCCACGCTGGTCGCAGCGGCAGCTATTTGGTACTACGCTCCGAACTATGATTCGCCGCAGCGGCAATTACGTTTCGATCTGGTCGGCTACGCCTTGTCCCTTGCGCTCTTCGGAGCAATGCAGTATCTGGCTAATGAAGGTGAACGCCGGAACTGGCTGGATGATCCCAGTGTCTTCCGCGCGATCGTCGTTCTGACGTTGGCTTTTCCGGCGTTTGTGGCTTGGGAGCTATTCTATACGCGCCGGCCCCACGCGAATTTCCGCCTGTTCGCAACGTACCGGAATCTCGCTGTGGGAAGCGGCATCAATGTTTTGCTGGGCATCGCCGGGTATTCCGTGACGGTCTTTTCGATCTATCTGCAAGGCGCTACGGCTTCGACGACAACGCTCGCGGGCGAAGTGATCGCGCTGCGGACGTTAACGTATGTGGTGGGCGTGTTTCTGGCCTTCCTCATCCTTTCGAATCGGCTCATCGACGTTCGACTTGTCGTTTCGATTGCCGCGATAGCAACAGCGGTAGCGCTGTACGGGTTTGCAAACGCAATGACGCCGACTGCCGACGCAGCAACGTTTATCGGCGTGAGCCTCGCATTCGGCTTGGTCTTCGCCATGCTCAGTCAACCGGTACCCGCGCTCGTCATCGGTGCGCTACCGCTACCCGACCTGCCGGCGGGGATAGCGATCTATAAGCTTACCGTGCCGATCGGTCTCATGGTAGGCACGGCACTGGTCGGAACATTTATCGATCATCGCGCCGCGTTCAGAGCTTCTGAAATCGCCGGGTCAGCCGATCTCAGCCGCACCGCCGTATCGACGTTCGTGGGGACCGGCACCGGCGCGCTCGTAAAGTTGTCAGGACTCGTCACTTCTCAAGCGCAGACGTTCGCGTACCGCGACTCGATGCTTGTGTTCTGCGGCGTGGTTTTGCTGATCGTTCCGCTTGTCATGTTTGCGGTACCGCCTGCGCCGCGACCGCCCGGATAGAGCCGTGTTCTTCAACAAGCTGCT
>CAZRQS010000007.1:0-10451 GCA_964602255.1 uncultured bacterium
GGCAAAGCCGAAGGCTGAGGCAAAGCCGAAGGCTGAGGCAAAGCCCAAAACGGCAGCCACAGCGGCCTCAAAGCCGGCCGCTAAAGCTGCGGCGAAGCCTGCCGCCAAGCCTGCCGCCAAGCCGGCCGCAAAACCGGCTGCAAAGGCCACTGCAAAAGCAGCACCCAAGAAGGCCGCCGCCAAAGTTGTGAAAACTGCCGCGAAGCCTACGGCCAAACCGGCCAAGGCCGCGGCGAAACCAAAAGCGCCGCCGAAAAAGATCGCACCGGCGAAAAAGACCCCGGTGAAAAAAGCCGCCGCGGCAAAGAAAGCGGCGCCGAAAAAGCCGGCAACAGCAAAGAAGGCTGCACCGAAAAAGACTACCACCGTTGCAAAACGCAAAGTTTCAACGGCCAAGCGAACGGCAACAAAGAAAACACCTTCGAAACGGCGTTAAGGCGCGCGACTCCAACGCGCCTTATGCATCCTTCACTGCCTGAAGGACAGGCTCGTCATGTAAGGAGTCTCATATGGCGCCCGATACGTCTCGCGTCCGTAACATCGCCATCGTCGGCTCGCATCACGCCGGGAAGACGACCCTGGTCGAGTCGATTCTCTCTCTCTGCGGCGCGATCGGCCGCAAGGGGGCCGTAACCGACGGCACCACGACAACCGATCACGAACCCGAAGATATCAACCACGCGCAGTCCACGACGGTCGGTTTCGCGCACACGGCAAGTGACGGCATCGATGTAACGCTGATTGACTGCCCTGGTTTCATCGACTTCTTTGAAGAAACGAAGTTGGCGTTGTCGGGTGCCGACGCCGCCGTCATCGTCATCGACGCAGATCCCTCGCGCGTTGCGCAAACGCAAACGCTCGTTGATTTCATAGAGTCGCGCAAATTGCCGCACTTGTTCGCCGTCAACAAGCTCGACCGGCCCGGATCGGATTTCGCCGGTACGCTGGCGGCGCTGCAAACGGCATTCGGACGCCACGTCGTTGCGGAGCAGTGGCCCATCGGCGCCGCCGAGACGTTCAAGGGCTACGTCGACCTCGCCGATCGGAAAGCATTTTTATTCGAGGCGAACGGCAAGACGAAAGAAACCGACATTCCCACCGAGCTCGAAGAGCAAGTCGAGTTTGCACACGGTCAGCTTCTGGAAGCGATGGCGGACTTCGACGATCATCTGATGGAAGAGCTGCTCGAAGGTCTGGAGCCTCCGCAAGACGAGGTGCAAAAAGATCTGTGCGAAGAGTGCTCGCACGATCAGATCGTTCCGGTGCTTGGTGCAGCGGGGCTGCCGGGTTACGGCGTTTGGCCGCTCGTGCAAGCCATGGAGAAGTGGTTCCCCTCACCGCTTGAATCGCCGATCGTCGATGCCGAAGGGCGAAGAATCGAAACGAAAGCCGACGGCCCGGTCGTTGCGCACGTCATCAAAACGATCATCCATCCGCAATCAGGAAAACTTTCGGTCGTGCGCGTGCTTTCGGGAACGCTCAAATCCGACGCGACGCTGACGAACATCTCAAAGAATTCCGAGAAAGTACGTTCCGGCGGACTTTACCGTTTACAAGGTAAGAAACAGGAAGCGATTACGGAAGCCGGTCCGGGCAGCATCGTCGCAATCGGGCGTTTGGAGAGTGTCGCAACGGGCGATACGCTTACCGAAAACGGCTACAAAATTCTGTTATCGCGCGTTCCCTCATCGGAGCCCGTCTACGCGGTTGCAATCAAACCCAAAGAACGTATGGATGAGGCGAAGATCTCGCAGATGCTCGCGCGCATCATCGACGAAGATCCCTCGCTGCGACTCGAGCGCGCCCCGATTACGAATGAACTGCTTCTTCTCGGCAGCGGCGAGCAACACGTCACGATAGCGGTCGAGCGCCTTACGCGCAAATTCAAAGTCGAAGCAACGACCGCGCCCCCGACCATTCCGTATCAGGAAACGATCACGGCAGGCACCGAAGTGCACGCGCGATACAAACATCAAACGGGCGGACACGGTCAATTCGGCGACGTGTGGCTGCGCTTCCAGCCGCGCGATCGCGGACATGGCGTAACGTTTGAAGAGCAGATCGTCGGGGGCGTGGTGCCGCGTCAGTTCTTCCCGGCGGTTGAAAAAGGCGTGCGCGAAGCGCTGATGCACGGCAGCGTCGGCGGATATCCCGTTACCGACATTCATGTGATTCTTTACGACGGCGCATACCACGACGTCGATTCGAGCGAACAATCGTTCAAAACCGCTGCCGGTATGGCCGTGCGCGACGCGCTGCCCAAGGGCAATCCCGTCGTCCTCGAGCCCATCGTTCGCGTGCGGGTCACGGTACCTTCGCAGTACACCTCGACCGTGATTCAGCAGCTGACCGGGAAACGCGGGCAGATTCTCGGGATGAATCCGGCGCAGCAGGCCGGCCGCGACGTGGTTGAAGCGGACGTTCCGCAAGTCGAATTACCGCGGTACATCACTGAATTGCGAACCGCAACGCAGGGTTTAGGCACCTATTCCTGGCAGCACGAGCGCTTCGATCCGGTTCCCGGTAAATGGACCGGGCCCAAGGCCGCCGTATAGCGCAGGATGCTCAAACGACTGCTCGCGCTTGCCGCGCTGGCCGCGCTTTTCGGTGGTTGCACCCAGACCGGCACTTCGAATAGGCCGGGAGGGACCGCTGCCGGCACCGGCACACTGCGTATTGCGATTCAACAGGACGTCAAGAATCTCAATCCGCTCCTCAATTCGAACACGACCGACGGATTGCTGGCGTTTCTCATGTTCGAGCCGCTGGTGCACGCCGATCCGCACGGACGGCCGGTTCCGATGCTTGCCGCAATGGTTCCCAATGAGGCCAACGGCGGCATCTCAAAAGACGGCCTGACAGTGACGTATCGCTTGCGCAAAGGCATGAAGTGGACGGACGGGGTTCCGGTGACGAGCAAGGACGTGAAGTGGTCGTGGCAAGCGATGATGAATTCTGCAAACAACGTCATTTCGCGACATGGCTACGATTACGTCGGCCACATCGACACGCCCGATGATTACACCGTAATCGTACATTTGAAGCAGAAGTTTGCGCCGTTCGTGAACACGTTCTTCGCCGATAGCGATCAGCCAACGCCCGTCGCGCCCGCGCACATTCTCTCGAAGTATCCGAATATCAATCAGATTCCGTTCAACAACGATCCGTCCGTTAGCGACGGACCGTTCAAATTCGTGCGTTGGGTGCACGGCGATCACATGGAGTTTGCTGCGAATCCGGACTTCTTCATGGGCAAACCGCTGCTCAAAACCATTTACGTCCGCGTCGTTCCGGATGAAAACACGTCGATCAACCTGCTGCGTACGCACGACATCGATTGGATGTTCCAGGCGTCGATTAGTCATTATCCGGTTGCGAAATCGATTCCGGGCGTGCGTCTGGCGTGGGTGGACATCAATGGGTACGAAGACGTTCAACTCAACACGCAGCGTCCGTATCTGCAAGATCTCAAAGTGCGCCAGGCCATCGCCTACGCAATTGACAAAAAGCGCATCGTAGACACGCTCACATTCGGGCAGCAAACCATTGCGACCGAGGACCAACCGCCGTTCATGTGGTCGTACAATCCGCATGTGGACCCGGCATATCCGCCCAACGCACAGCAGGCGCGCCAATTACTGCTGCAGGCGGGATGGACGCCCGGCTCCGACGGCATCATGACGAAAGCAGGCCAGCGTCTGACCCTGGTGCTCGTGAGCAACAACAGCAACGTCACGCGCCGCAAGAACGCGGTCGAGCTGCAAGATATGCTGCGCCAAGCGGGCATCGACGTTGAAGTGAAATATTATACGGGCGACGTGCTTTTTGCCCCGGTCGGCGAGGGCGGCATCCTGCAAGGCGGCAAGTTCGATCTCGCGCTCGCAGGATGGTACTCGGGCGTCGACCCCGATGACGCGTCACAATTCACCTGTGCGAATGTGGCGCCCGCCGGTTACAACTATTCGCGGTACTGCAATCAGGACATGGAAGCCGCGCAGAAGGTCGCGCTGAACAACTACGACATTCCGACACGCAAGAAAGCGTACGACCAAATTCAAGATATCCTCGCACGCGACGTGCCCGAGGTATTTTTCTACTACCTGCGGACGATGCAACCAATTAGCGAGAACTTCAAAGGTTTCGCGCCCAATCCGGTCACGGAATCATGGAACGCATGGCAATGGAGTATTTAGGTTCGCCGGACCCGATCGGCCGGGTCCCGGATATCACCTGGCTGCGCAAGATCATCGTTGAACGCGCGCTCACGCGTGGCGATTATCTGCTTTCGGGCGGCGTACGAAGCGATTACTACATCGACAAGTTCCGCCTGTTTTCAGATCCGCAGGTACTGCGCCGCATTGCGCGGCTGTTCGTACCGATCATCGCCGAGATCAACCCGGACATGATCGCCGGAACGGAACTTGGCGGCGTTGTCATCGCTACTGCGGTATCGCAGCTGAGCAATTTGCCGCTGCTTGCGGTTCGCAAAGAACCCAAAGGCTACGGTGCATTTCCCGGCGAGTACGTCGAAGGTCCGTATGAGCCCGGCGACAAGGTGCTGCTGCTCGAAGACGTCGTCACGAACGGACGGGAATTGCTCGCCGCAAAAGCGCGCCTTGAAGAACTGAATCTGCGCGTTACCTGTTGCGCGGTGGTGAGCCGCGGTCTCGCGCCGGTGCGCTCGCTCATTCAGTTTTCACTGCCGCGCGGCCACGCGAAAACGGACAACTAACTACAGCGCCTGGCGGTTAACCTCCGGACTCATAACGCCTTCGCACTCGCCGTGCCCGCAAATGCACGGTTGTTCTTGCGCGATGTCTTGGCAGGCCTCGCTGCAATAGTCGCCGTCCTTTTTGACGGTGCATCGGCAGCGCTGATGACGGCAAGCGGCCATGTCGGCTTCCCTTTTGTGGAAACGGTTGTAGGTCTTATTTCCTACCCGTTTCTATTGTTTCGATCAGGTGCTAGACACCGCACGATTGTCTGAAAAGCGGGTAAAATAGCCCAAAGTCGCCCGAAGTCTTAAGACATTCCCAAGCTTTTCACAATCCCACTATTCTGTATAGGTATGGTGCGGGGGGACTGTTGTATGTAGCAGCTCCACTTTACCGATACAGCGGCATCTCGCGGGGGGAGTTTCGCTATCTTGCACGTCCAGGGAGCAGGCGGTATTCACTCAATAGATCCACCGCAAGCGCAGCTTGCTCGGCTACGGGCGCTTTGGGATCTCGGTCTATCAAGCGACGCGTGGCAAACTCAACTGGACAGCCTCTTACGGGAGGCTCGTTCTGCGCTGCAGTGCGACTATGTTGAGGTGTGGAGCCAGGCCGCCCGGCAACGTACTGCGTACGCCGGCGAAGAACGGCTGGCGCGTCCCATCGGCTCGAGTACACTTGTACGGGACATTACAATCGACAAGCCCGCGATGTACTTCCGTGACCCGGAAGAGCAGTCACCGCTTCAGGAAGTTCTGCGATCGCTCGGGTGGTCGACCATCTTCATTCGTGCGTTTCAAACCGGCGATTCGCGCTCGATGCTTGCATTCGCTTGGAAGAACCCGCGGCAAACCTTCGTTACGGACGTCGAACTGCAATACGTCGATTTCCTCGCGCACGTCATTTCGCGTTTGATCGAACTTGCGGAAAAACAGCGTCAGCTCACTGACAAGATGCTCATTGACCCGCTGACGGGTTTGCATAACCGCGCTGCAACGCTCGATCATATCGCGCTGATGCTTTCCTCCGCCAACCGCACGGGCGGACGCCTCGCGGTACTGTACGTAGATCTCGACGGCTTCAAAGGGATCAACGACTCGTACGGCCACGCATTCGGAGATAGAGCCATCACGCAGGCGGCCAGCCGGATGCGCTCGGCGTTGCGCCGCCATGAAATCGCGGGGCGCATCGGCGGTGATGAATTCGCCGTTCTCGTCACGTTCAATGAAAACTCCGAACTGGGAGCGATCGCGCAGCGCCTGCTTGAGGCGATTACCGTACCCATGGCGCACGACGGCATCGAAGTTCGCATTACCGCCAGCGTCGGCATCGCGATCTTTCCAGATGACGGAACCAGTGCCGAAGAATTACTCGCGCACGCCGACGCAGCGATGTACATCGCCAAACGCCGCAAAGGTGGCGGCTTTGCGTTCTACGACGGCAAAGGCGATCTACCAACACCGCATGTGCGTGCGCCCCAGGAGCTGCTCCCGCAAGTGGAGCCGCCGCATGCGCCGCCGCGCGCGTTAGAACCGCAATCGGAACGTCCGTTCATCCTGTGTTTTCAACCAATCGTCGATTCACGAACCGCGCGCATTCTCGCGGCGGAAGCGCTGCTGCGCTGGCTCGACCCGGCCCACGGCGTCGTTTTGCCGGTCCCGTCACCGCGCGACGGCGGCCGGTCCGGCCTGCCCGGCTCCGTCGATTACGCGGTGATGGAAGCGCTGCTCACCAGCGATAAATACCGCGAGACCGCGCGCACCATTCCGATTCACGTCAACGTCAGCGAGGCCAACGAAGATTTGCTAGCGGCGTACTCTTCGACGCAAGCGCACATCGCCGTCGAGATTCCCGAGACGCTCGTCGCCGAAGATCCCGACCGCTACGCAAAATTCATCGCGCAGATTCGCGAGCGCGGTTTTAGCGTTGGACTAACGAATTTCGGCTACGCCGGACTCGCACTTCGTTACCTCGCCGATCTGCCTCTCGACTTCGTGAAGATCGGTCCGAAGATGATCCCCAGCAAAACCTTCGGATCGGGTTCGGCTGCGGCGGCGCGAGCTGCAATCAAACAAGCGCATCATTTCGGCTGGTCCGTAATCGCTGAAAACGTCGAAGATGAGTCGCAGCGCGAATGGCTCGTCGGCGCCGGCGTCGACGCACTGCAAGGCTATTTCATCTGCAGCCCTCTCACGCAGCGAGACTTCGCGAATTGGCTGCACTACCGGGCGGCGCAATGATTGTAACGGCGCCGGTGACGCGAAGCCGCCTGACCTCCCGCCTCAAACATGCGGGACGGTATCCGGCAACCATCATTTGCGCGCCGGAAGGGTTCGGCAAAACGACGGCCATCCGCCAATTCCTGGATGCTTATCCGGCCGCCGCGCTCGAACTGGGATTACTGCCCGAGGACGGTTCGCTTGTCGCGTTCGCGCGCGCATTGGCGGAAACGCTGGCGCCTATCGCACCCGGCCTTCCATCGTCGTTTGCTCGCGCGGTCGAATTTGCATTGCAGTCGGAGAATCCCGAGGAAGAGCTCGCGATTTGGTTCTTAGGACATCTCGACCGGCAGGCGGAGCGAACGATTCTGCTTGACGACGTCCATCACGCAGCGAACGACGAGCGGATCTTCAACCTGATCGAGCGTCTCGTCAAAGAGTCGCCTAGCGGCTATCGCTGGCTTATCGCCTCGCGCACCGTTCCTCCACCTATCGAACGCTGGCGCGCGCAACAGCTTTGCTCGATGCCGCTCGACCAAAGCGAACTGCGGCTTACGGAATTCGAAATGCGCGAGGTCGCGAGCGCGATGAATCTCTCGCCGGCGCAGGCCTCGTCGCTGTATCAGATGACCAACGGCTGGCCACTCGCCTTCAGTTTGGGCGCGAGCCTTCCCGACTGGATCGATCGCCTCAAGCAGCTTCGACCGGGCAGCGCCGAAGGGCTCTACGCATTTCTCGCCGAGCAGTTCTTCCTGCAGTGTGACGAACCGCTGCAAGAGCTGCTCCTCAACACGTGCGTCTTCACCACCCTGGACGAAGACGTCATCGCCGCAAGCCCGTGGTATGAGTCATGGTCTGCGGCTAAACGACTTGCCGCTGACGGACGTTTGCTTTCGCTACGGCACGATGGCTCAGTGCAGCTGCGCGACCTCTTCCGCAACTTCCTCGAGTGCCGCTTGGAGCTAACCACGGACACAACGCTTGCGCAGGCGTGCACTTTCGGTGCGCAACTGCTCGAAGAACAGGGACGCATCGTCGAAGCGCTGCGGCTGTATGCGCGTGCGAAAAACGAACCGCGCATTCTTCATCTTTGCGAACGCCACGGTTTCGCACTCGTCGACGAAGGGCGGCTCGACGATTTGCAGCAAGCATTCTTTGCGCTCGACGAAGAGACGGCCGGACGAAGCGCTGTAGGACTCGCGGTCAAGGCCATCGCGGAATCGAACGCGTCGCGCGCCGATATCGCCGAGTCGTGGTATCTGCACGCCATCGATAAGGCCGACAACCCGGTGCTGCGAGCGGAGATCGCCTATCGTTACGGTTTGGAACTCGTGCGCCGCGGACGCCTTGACGGCATCGAACTGCTGGAGCAATACGCCGGCGAGTCGCTGCCCGTGGAGCTGGACGCGTCGCTGCGCTCGACCCTTGCAACAGCTTACGTTTTGGCCGAGCGTTTCGAAGAGGCGCGTTTCATGATCTCAACGGCGCTCGAGCTGCTGGATGCTTCTTCTTCCAAGCAGCTGCAGGCAAAGATACACCACCACGCCGCGTGGGTCGCACTCTTCACCGGACAGATCCGCACAGCGAAATCGTGCGCGTCGCTCGCAGTGGAACTCGCGCTGGAATGCGACATGTACGACGTCGCGGCGCGCGCCTATTCCGTGCTGTACAACGTTTCGTACGATGTCGAGGACAATCCCAAAACGACGCTCGGCATTCTCGACCGCATATTAGACTGCGGTCTCAAGTCGGGCAGCGCGCAGATGCGGCTCTTTGCGCTTCTAGGCAGCATCGATATTCGCGCAGAGATCGGCGATGCCGAAAACTTGCGCGCGATCGAAAAAATGCTCGACGCTCACGGCATCAACTATTCGGATCGCGCTACGAGCGAGACGCTTTTGCCTGCCGAAGCGCTCACGCTTGCCGGATGCGGCAACTTTGCGGAAGCGTACGATCTCATATTTCCGACGGGCGAACGGCAAGCAACGGCAGACCGGCGCGCGCTGCGATTCTCCGAGATCGCGATGTACGCCGCAGCCGGCGGTCTCGTGACGGAAGCGGAAACGGCGCTCGTCGAAGTGCAAGCGCGTCTGCGCGAATGCGATCCCTCCGCGCGGCGTACTATCCGCACGCAGCTCAATCGCGCGCTTGCTGCACGTCTGCTCGGACACAACGCCGAAGCTGATGCAATTCTCGAATACGTGGCCACGTTCACCACGATGATGTCGGCCCGCCTGCGCGCACTCTACGATAGCGTCGCAGCGATTTTCCGCCACTGGGACGGCTACGACAATTACAACGATGTCTACGAAGCATTGCGCCAATTGCGAATTGCCGACTTCGGCGGTGTAGCAGCTGCGCTTGCGGCCTTGCCGTGCGCCCAGGAGCAAATGCAAGTTGCTGGATAATGACGCCGTCCCCGGCGCAGCGATTTCCCGGCGCATCGAAGAGCTGCGCCGGGAGATTTCGAATCGTGCTTTGTCGCGCACGCTTGCGCCGGAACGGCGCTCGATCCTCGCCGACGTCGTGACTCGCCGCACGCTCGATCGTATCATCGACTGGGCTTCGGGCGGCGATTCAGTGGCGGTCTTCCACTGGGTCGACGCGGTTCTCGAGGAGCATCCCCACGAGACGCGACTCTACAATCTGCTGCCTTCGACGGTCAGCGCCGCGCTCGACGTTCTCTCGGAGGATATGCAGCTGCCGGCGCGTCTGCGCCTGGATCTCATGGAACTTCAGCAGCGGATCGACGTTCACATCGGCGCTTTCTGCATCAAGCGCCAAGAAAACGACCTTCACGCCATCGACCCGGTCGATGCAAAGATCGACGAATTACTTTTCCGCCTATCGGCGCAAGATTCGCTCACGGCCGAACACTCTCGCTCGGTCGGCATGTGGTGCTGGCGCATCGCCAAGCACCTGAATCTTTCGCGGGAGGAATCGTACATCGTCACGCGCAGCGGTCTGCTGCACGACGTGGGGAAAGCGATGACGCCCATTGAGATTCTCACCGCGCCACGGAAACTCACCGCTGAGGAATGGCGCGTTATGCTGCGCCACGCCGTCGAGGGCGAGCAGATCGTCAACGGCGTCAGCGAACTGCGGCGGTTTGCGCCCGCGGTGCGCTCGCACCACGAGCGTTTCGACGGTAAAGGCTATCCCGACGGCACGGAGCGCGGATCCATTCCGTTTGCGGCGCGCATCGTCTCGGTGGCTGACGCCTTCAATGCCATGATCGCCCGCCGTCCGTATCGCGCTCCTCTGCCTCCCACCCACGCAGTCGAAGAGCTAAAACGAAACAGCGGGACCCAATTCGATCCCGCTGCCGTGGAAGCGATGATTGCCGTGGTTCTTAGCGGTCGATGAAGCGCATGAACCAGCCGATATTTACCCGCATCGCCGGAACTCCGGGCACGCCCGCGAGGACCAGGAATTTGGGCACCGCGCTGGCGCTGTCAAAGCGCGTGGGTCCCGGCACTGCGCTCGCGCTATCGAAGCGCGAAGGCCCCGGCACCGC
>CAZRQS010000007.1:10551-33604 GCA_964602255.1 uncultured bacterium
GGCCCCGGCACCGCACTGGCGCTGTCCATGCGTGAAGGACCAGGTACCGCGCTCGCACTGTCCATGCGCGCGGGTCCCGGAACCGCGCTCGCGCTGTCCGCGAAAGCCGGTGAGGCGGCGCAGACAAACGCGATCGTTCCAAAAATGAGCGTCTTGTACGAGGTCATAATGGCTCCGATTTCATTAGCAAAACAAGCGAGTGCTAAGCGCACTTTTACTAGTATGCTACCGTGCCACCAACTGATTGAAAGCTCTCATGGAGCTCAGCAGTTCACAGGTTTCAAGGGGGAAAACTGTCCATGATGATAGGTACGCGGCGCCTGGCCGGTGGCGAAGACCAACGCGCCCAGCTCTCGCCGGACCATATCGAGGTCCTCGAACGCCGGGCCACGCCCGCAATCTTCATTGTTGATAAGAAACTGCGGGTCATCTATCATCGCGCCGATCCGTCGGAACGCCGCAGGGAGTTCCGGCCGGCCGAGAACGGAGCGCTTCCACCTTCGCTCGAGTATTCGGTGCTCAAATTATTAGCGCAACACGACGGCGTAACGGGTGACGGCGTCATGCGCGCGGCCGTGAGCTCGTCCATAGCCGTGCGCGTTATCGAACTGTCGGGTGGTCCCACACCTGCTTACGTCGTGATGGTCGAGCGCTTCGCCCTGCGCGACCATATGGAGCGCCTTGCGGAGCGCTTCAGTCTATCGCCGCGCGAACGCCAGGTGTTAGGACTCGTGGTCAAGGGGCTGCGCAACGACGAGATCGCCCGCCACCTCTTCATCTCCAAATCGACCGCGGTCTTTCACGTCAAACAGCTGCTGACGAAGACCAGTTCGCGCAACCGCACGGAGATGGTCGCGAAGATCATCGCCTAATCGCGTCGCGCTTACGGAAGCGCATCGTAGACTGCATCTGCATGTCCCTCGACGCTGACTTTCGGCCAGACTTTTACGATCTTGCCGGATTCGTCTATGAGAAACGTTGAGCGCTGCACGCCCTTGGTCATCTTCCCGTACAGGTTCTTTTCGACGATAACGCCGAACGCGTCGCACAGCTTCGAATCCGTGTCCGACAGCAGCGTGAACGGGATGTCGTATTTTTTTTTGAACTTCTGATGCGAGGCGACGGAATCGCGGCTCACGCCGACGACTTCAGCGCCTTTGCGTTTGAACAGGGCATAGGCGTCGCGGAACTGCGACGCTTCGTTCGTTCAACCCGGTGTATCGTCTTTCGGATAAAACCACAACACCAGCGTTTTGCCGGTGAGCTCGCCGGTATCGACGGAGTTACCGGAGTCATCCAAGACCGTTACGCTGGGGATTTTCGCACCTTCAGCTAGCACGAAGTACGAAATCGCGAACGGGTATCGGGTTCCCTGCCTCTCGGGTCGAAAAGAGATGGCGTGGCACATCCCTTAGCAGAGGCTCTCGTTGCGCGCTTACGCGGTCAGCAAGCGCATGTGCTCGAGATCGGGTCGGGTAGAGGGCGCAACACCGCTGCGCTTCATGAAGCAGGCTTTGAAGTGCAATCCATCAGCGACGCGGATGCGCCGGCATTTACGGCGGCTGCGGCGCGCTTCGATGCCGCACTGAGCACGCATGCGTTTTTGCATGGAACTCCGGCAAGCGTAGCGCGCTTGCTTGCAGAGACGGCGCGCGCGCTTAAAGCACAGGCGCCGTTGTACTGCACGTTTGCCTCTAAGCGCGACGCGCGCTACGGCACCGGCGCGCGCGTCGACACCAACACATATGCACCCGAGTCCGGGGACGAGGCCGGTGTCGCGCATGTGTATTTCGACAAAGAGCTGCTGCGCAGCGTGCTCGAGCGCCACTTCGCTATCGAATCGTTACAAGAAGAACGCGTCGACCACGTTGTCGGATCGTGGGCGCACGCGCAGCGCCCAAGCGGCAGCGTGCACTGGTTTGTCATCGCGCATAAGCGCGAAGATTAGTAGCGCGGGATCTTCGGATCGACGCGTTGTGCGTATTCGTCGATGCCGCCGCTGACGTTGTAAACGCGCGCGAATCCGCGCTGCGCAAGGAACTGCGCGACACGTTCGCTGCGTCCGCCGTAGTGGCAGAGCACCGCGATCTCCGCTTCGGGATCCATTTCGTTCACTCGCGCAGGGATCTCTCGCATCGGGACATGCGTGGCGCCCGTAAGCGCAGCTTCCTCGAGTTCGAACGGTTCGCGCACGTCGAGCAGGACAAAGTCACGACCGGCTTGGCGCCACTGCGCGAGCTCTTCAACAGATATCTCTTGCATCGTCGGTATTACTGTTTTTGTACGGTGATGAGGTTTTGCATGGGACTGGAAGCGTTTGCATAGAGACGCTTTTCCATGCGACCGGAAAGATAAGCCAGACGCCCGGCCTCCACCGCAAGCTTCATCGCTTGCGCCATTTGCAGCGGGTCCTTTGCAGAGGCAATGCCGGTGTTCATGAGCACGGCATCGACGCCGAGTTCCATCGCAATTGCGGCATCGCTGGCAGTGCCGACTCCCGCGTCGACGATAACCGGAACGTTCGCCCGCTCTTTGATGATGCGAATCGAATATGGATTGCACACGCCAAGACCGCTGCCGATCGGCGCTGCGAGCGGCATTACCGCCGCGCAGCCTTCTTCTTCGAGCTGTTTGCACGCGACCGGATCGTCCAGCACGTACGGAAGAACGGTGAATCCGTCTTTGACCAACTGCGCCGCTGCGGCGAGCGTCTCGCGCGTATCGGGATAAAGCGTTTGAGGATCGCCGATGACCTCGAGTTTAATGAGATCGGTTTCCAGCAATTCGCGCGCAAGGTGCGCGGTTAGAACGGCTTCTTTCGCGCTGTAGCAACCGGCGGTATTCGGCAGAACGGTATATTTGCTGCGGTCGATGTAATCGAGCATTGTCTTGCCGCTCTTGTCGTCCAAATTGATGCGCCGGATGGCGACGGTCACCATCTGCGTGCCGCTTGCGGCATGCGCGGCTTGCATGACGTCGAGTGAGGGATACTTCCCCGTACCGACGATCAGCCGCGAGCTCAGTTCGTACGTTCCGATTTTGAGTGAGTCGTTCATTTTAAAAGGGCTCCGGTCTAACTAGCCTGCCCTGAGCGAGTCGAATGGCGCCCCCCATCCAAGATGGGGCCCCATGACCTCAGGGCGCGTTATTGTAATTGCTAACATGATCGCGCCCCGAGGGCGCCGCGATTGTTATCCTCCAGCCACCGCTTTGATAATCTCGATGCGGTCGCCGTCCTGCACGCGTTCTTGCGTGAATGTTGAGCGCCGGACGACGCGATCGTTCTTTGCGACCGCAATTCCGCGCTCCGGTGTTTCCAAGTGAGCCAGAAGCTGCGCCACGGTTAATCCGTCCGGCAATTCTTGCTCTCGTCCGTTGATGGAAGCTTTCACACCGGCGGCCTTCGCTACGCGATGCCGGCTTTCGTTCCGAAACGGCGCACACTGAAGTCCTGGGCTGGGCCGGTGCCCTCCAGCACCGCGTCCGCAAGCAAGCGCGCCGTAATCGGGGCAAGCAATATGCCGTTACGGTAGTGGCCAGTGGCGAGGAAGTACCCATGGCGAGGCGTCGCGCCAAGACAGACGCGCTCGTCCGGCGTGCCGGGTCGTAGCCCCGCCCACGTCTCACTGACCGTGAAGTCGCGCAGCGCCGGCGCCGCGCTTACGGCGGCCTCTAACAGCGCGTGGATGCCGCCCGCCGTTACCCGTACGTCTTCCGCTTCCTCGACCGTTGCTCCGACCAAAAGCCGGCCATCTTCACGCGGAACGAAGTAAGCGCCCGGAACCCATGTCGTGTGCCGCATGAAGCCCGTGGGCAGTTGAATCGAGAGCATTTGCCCTTTGACCGGGCGCACGGGGGGAACACACTCCTCCGGCACACCGCTCAGGCGCGAGGCCCACGCACCGGCGGCGTTGATAACGGCGTTCGCTGGGTCATAGCCCAGGCTGGTGCGTACGCCGAGAACCCGGCGTGCATCGAACTCGATTGCCAATGAAGTAACACCGGTGTGAACCCGCACGCCGATTGCTTCACACGCGGCGACGAGGGCGCGGCCCAGCCGCCTGTTGTCGACTTGCCCTTCATCTTCGACCAAAAGACCCCCGCAGAGATCTTTGCCGAGCGCGGGCTCTGCGAACAGCGTTTCCGCGCGTGAAAGCAGCGCCGGTGCGTGTCCGCGTTCGCGCAGTTCGTTCGCGCGGGTGCGGAAGCGATCGAACTGCTGCGCAGAGTAAGCGACATGAAGAATACCGTCCAAACGCAAGTGCGGATCCACGCCGCTCGCGTCGCGCACTGCGCGCACAAACGACGGATACAGTTGCAGCGACTCTTCGCAGAGCGCTTGCATCTGTTCGTCGGCCAAACGTTCCGTCAGCGGAGCGAGCATTCCGGCCGCGGCCCACGACGCCGCTCTTGCAGGCTCGCCGGTGTCGTACACGCGCACGGAAGCGCCACGCGCGGCGAGTTCGAAAGCGATCGACAAGCCGACGATTCCGGCTCCGACAATCGCTACATCGCCGTTCGATGCCGTAGGAATGTTCATCTACCGCGCAGTTCGCATGAACGCGCGAATCGCCTCCGGTTGTTCGATCTCGAACGCGCTCACATCCATATACAGTCCGGTTTTTGCCGCCGGAGCTCTCAGATACGCTTTACTTACCACAATGCCGCGCAACGCTCCGGACCGATCGAATGCGCCGGCTCCTGAATCGCCTTTTGCGCATGACGGACAGAACAGAAGCGTGGCGTAGAGGTGCCGCTCCGCAATGCCCGGCGACGCCGTCCAACTCTGCGCTCCAGGGTGGCCCATCACAATAAATTGTTGCCCAGTGGCAAGTGTATCGGCTGCCAGATGCGCGGCAAGATACTTGGTAAACGGAACGCCGGCAACATACACGAGCGCGAGATCGCGATCGGGTGAACGCACGATGCGCAGCGCATGGCGCATGACGTGGTCCGGGAAGATAACGAACTTCGGCCCTATGTGCGTGATGATGTGCTTGGCGGTAAGGATACGAATGCGTCCGCCCTGCGTTCCCATGATGACGCCTGCACCCATATATGCGGTATGCGGTGAGGTTCTCGTAGCAACGATAACGGTTTGCCGCCGCAGACGCTGCGCGATGCCCGAACTGCTTTGCGCACGATACGACTGCTGAATGAGGCCCGCGTCGATGAACAGATCCTTTTGCTCGCGCGCGTAGATCACCAGACCTCTGCCGGCGTCGGGAAACGCTTGCGCAAGCTGCCAAATGCCGCCCGCCAGCAGCGCCAATACGATGACGAGCACGATGAGCGAAAAATCAACGCGGCGCAGAGCCTTCACAATGAGTATGAACGGCGTTTTGAGAGCGCTGGTTTCGCGGGCAAAAGGTGCGGGTATGCGCGACTTTCCTGAAGCCCAGCCAATCGGCGAGGCAAACCCGGAGCATCCGGTCGCTCGCCCGCCTGGCAGAAACGCATCGGTTCGCGCCGACGATCCCGCCGCGCATCCCCAAACGTATGATGCTGCCGCACTTTTGGTCGAACACCTCTTCACGCCACGTCCGAAAACTTTGGACCGCATCGAATACGCTGTTGAATACCGTCTTGCGCAGGGGGATGCCGGCGGCGACGTTGTCGACGTCTATCTATTCGACAACGGCAGCGTCGCGTTCTCGGTTACGGACATTGCGGGAAAAGGCCCCGCGGCCGCAGTTCATGCGGCGCTGATCAAATTCGGACTGCGTGCGTATGCCTCGCAGGGTTCAACGCCGGAGCACACGCTACAGGCGCTCAATACGCTGTACATCGAGAACGCTACCGACGAAGGCGACCCCTCGTTCGCGACCGTGTTTTTCGGACACGTTGACGTAGAGCGTAACGTGATGGGTTACGCGTCAGCGGCGCACGATTCGGTGTTTTTCGTGCCGCCGAACGGGCCGGCCGGTGTGCTCCCCGTGACAGCACCGCTTATAGGCGTGTTCGATTCGCAAACGCCGCTCTTTAAAGGACGGTACGTCGACATCCGCCCCGATACACTGCTGGTCGCGGTCACCGACGGTGTAACGGACGCGCGCCGCGCGAACATCGAGTTCTTCGGCCTCGACCGTATCGCTAAGTGCATAGAAAAGCACCGCGACGAACCCATGGCCGCGCTTGCAGAGCGCATCATGCACGATGCGCTAGCGTTTTGGGGCGAGAATTATAAGCGCGACGACATGGCCGTGCTTGCCGTGCGCTTTTTGTAGCTACATCCCGGTATAAACGGGACCTTCCCCG
The DNA here is from genome assembly GCA_964602255.1 of uncultured bacterium. Taxonomy (GTDB): domain Bacteria; phylum Vulcanimicrobiota; class Vulcanimicrobiia; order Vulcanimicrobiales; family Vulcanimicrobiaceae; genus CAZRQS01. The sequence goes on from CAZRQS010000007.1 coordinate 16,810, forward strand.
CCTTGCGGCGGTACCCACGTGATGATTTGGTACGGGTCAGCGATGTCGCACGTTTTGCAATGCACGCAATTGGTGAAGTTGATCGTCAGCTGCCCTTGGACGTTGCTGCCGGTGCGCTCGAAGACCGGTTCGTACACTTTCGCGGGGCAGAAGTACGCACACGGATTGCCGTACTCGACGGTGCACTTGTCACGGCAGATATCCGTATCGGCTACGTGCAGATGGCAGGGCTGATCTTCTTCGTGCATCGTGCCGCTGTTGTAGACGTCGGTAAGTTTATCGAACGTAATGACGTTGTCGATAATCGCGCGCGTGGATTCTTTAGGTTTGTATCCGCGTTTTTCCATGCGTTCGAAACCGTGCTCGCCGGGAAGGCGGGAGATGAAACCAAAACCTCGTCCTCCCGTGACCATGCCGGCGCCGGTGTTCAGCATGCCGTGAATGAGCCCGTGTTTGAATCCTTGATGGAAATTGCGCGCGCTATAAAGTTCTTCGTACGCCCACGATGCTTTGAATTTGCGCTCCATCGCGCTGAGCTGCTCCCGACCGAATTTTTCCGCCTGCACCGCTTCAAACGCCGTCTCGGCAGCGAGCATGCCGGACTTCATCGCGAGATGAATGCCTTTGAGCCGCATGCCGTTGAGGAAACCGGCGGAGTCACCCGCGATCAGCAAACCGTCACTGTACAAGCGCGGCATCGCGTAGAGTCCGCCTTCGGGGATCGCCTTCGCACCGTAACGCAACAGCTTCGCTCCTTCGAGCATACTGCGCACCGCGGGATGGGATTTGAATAGCTGAAACAGATTGTGAGGATCGGTTGTCGGATCTTTGTAATCCAACCCGACGACGAATCCGACGTCGAGCACGTCGTTCGCCATGCCGTAAATGAAGCCGCCGCCGAACGTGTCGTTCGGTAACGGATATCCCATCGTATGGATGACGCTTCCTGGCTGCACGCTGCCGGGCGGGCATTGCCACAATTCTTTCACGCCGGCGGCATAAACTTGCGGTTCGCAGCCCGCGTCCAAATTCAGACGCGGAATCGCCTGCTTTGCGAGCGTGCCGCGCGGACCTTCACCAAGCACGACGATCTTTGCGAAAATGTCCGCACCAGGCTCGTAGTTCGGCTTTGGATTTCCGTTCTTGTCCAAACCTTTGTCGCCGGTGCGCACCCCGATAACGCGATCGCCTTCCCACAACAGCTCCTGTCCGGGAAACTCGCCGAAAACTTGCGCGCCGGCTTCCTCAGCCTTCTCAGCCATCCACTTGGTGATCTTTTGCAGCGAGGCAACGTACTTGCCGTGATTGTTCATCATCGGCGGCACGATGGGCGCTTTGATCCGTCCGCCGCTCGTCAGGAGCCAGAGCTGATCTCCGCTGACCGGCGATTCCACGGGCGCTTCGTCGCGCCAGTTGGGAAGCAACTCGTCCAGCGCCTTCGGATCCATGACTGCGCCCGAAAGCCCGTGATTGCCGATCTCGCCCGCTTTGTCGATGACGAGCACTTCGAGCTCTTTGCCCGCCGCTTTGGCAAGCTGCATGAGCCGGATCGCACCGGCGAGCGATGCCGGACCGGCACCGACGAAAAGGACGTCTACCTCGAGTGAATCGCGTTCAGCCATACTATATTAGAGGTTCGAAAGGGCGCTGATGGCGGCCTTTACAGCAATCCTGTGAATCGCGATGCGGTCATCGAACGGCAGCGTAGTCGGCGTTTCGAACGTGAGCGCGCGCTTTGCGGCATGCCGCACGATTGACATGGTGTACGAGAGGCCGCCGATCACGTCTTCCGTGGTTCTCCTGGGGCGCACGACACCGTCTTGGAGTTCGGGCTCTTCGAACGGCGCACCGAGATCGCAGCGCGCAAGATCTTGGATCGGATAACCGGCTTCGCGTACTGCGTCGACGACCGCGCGGCCAACGCCGCCCAATCCGTATTCGTAGCAGTAAAAGCCGTCGGCCTCATAGTCTTCGTGCAAGTCGAGCGAGAGTTCAAACTTTCGATCGCGATTGGCCGTAACGATGGCGCGCGCTTCAGGCGTTTGACCGCCGCGTCCGAAGCTGCGATTAATGTCGACGCCGTCCACGCTGGTGCGCGTGCCTGCGCGGTATCCGCTGGGATTGGTGCACGGCCACATTCGATACGCAAACGCCGGATCGAGATCGCCCTCTCGAACCAGCGTAAGCAGGGACCATGGTCCGGCAGGTTCGTCACCATGAACGCCCGCCGCGAGTGCGATTTCCGCAGCGGTGTGCGGACCCATCTCCGCGCACAAAATCGTGCGCGGGGCACCGACGCATGCTATCTCACGCACGCGCACGTCACCGGTCCCGCGTAGCGCTTTCCAGCTCGCTTGTAGGTCGTCTAAAGAATACACCCGAACGTGCTTGGCGTTTCAATTGCCCGTTCTTTCCGGGAGGCGCCTTTTCAAATGAAACTACAAGTTGGTGTGATGGGATCCGCGGGTGGACCTATCACCGACGACGAGCTCGAACTTGCGCGGCGCATGGGGAAGCGGCTGGCAGAGCGCGATTGCACGATCGTCACCGGTGCGTGCCCGGGGCTGCCGCATGCGGCCGTTCTCGGCGCGCATGAAGCGGACGGAATAAGTTTGGGCGTATCACCGGCGCTCTCGCCGGAGGAGCACGTGAACCTGTACGGTTCTCCACTTCAGCCGTACACGACGATGGTGTTTACCGGCTCCGGACTCATGGGCCGTGAAACGCACAACATTCACAGCTCCGACTTCGTGCTCTTCGCCGGCGGACGAAGCGGAACGCTCGGCGAGTTTTGCATCGCTTACGACGAAGGCAAACTCATCGGCATTCTACTGAATTCCGGCGGCATTTCAAACGAATTCGAACGCATCGCCCATCTTGTGCGCAAAGAAACCGGCTCGATCATCATTACCGATACCAGCCCGGAGAAACTTGTGGACCGCTGCATCGAGACGTTCAACGCGAGCGGGATACCCAGTTCCAGAGCTTTCGATCGTCCGGCGACCCAACCGCCGATGCCGCCGGTGCGCCCGCGTCAGATCGTGCAGGGAGTTCGTGGCTGAGCTCACGTTTATCGGCGCCGCGGGCACCGTCACCGGCAGCAAGCATCTTCTTACGAACAACGGCACACACGTGCTGATCGACTGCGGACTGTTTCAAGGAACGCACGACATCGTTGCACTCAACAGCGTTCCACTGCCGGTCGAACCTGCGCAAATCGATGCTGTGATTATCACGCACGGACACATCGACCACGTCGGCTATCTGCCCAAGCTTGTCCATGACGGCTTCCGTGGAACTGTCTACGCAACGCCGGCAACGCGCGCACTGATGCAAATCGTTCTCGAAGACGCAATGAGACTGCAGGCGCATTTGCACGAACGCGGCATGCATCACGAGCATTACGCTCCGCCGCCCTTTTACAACGAAGGCGACGTTCAGCAAAGCCTTGCGCTGACAAAAGGCGTCGAACTCGACCAGCCGTTCGCCGTTGCGGGCATGAACGCTACGTACCGGAATGCGGCGCACATCATCGGCTCGGCCTTCGTGGAACTCACGATCGGCGATCGACAAGTCGTATTCTCGGGAGACGTCGGACGCTACGGCCGCACGCTGCTCTACGATCCCGAAACGATCGGCAAAGCCGACGCACTGGTTTGTGAGTCGACGTACGGCGATCGCGTGCATCCGCCTGATGCGCTCGGCGCACTCGCCGACACGCTAGCCCGTGGAATCGCACGCGGCGGTGCCATCGTCATTCCCGCGTTTGCGGTGGAGCGCTCGCAAGAGATTTTGCTCTCCATCGGACAGCTCCAGCGGCAGAACGCGGAGTTGGCCAAAGTGCCGATCTTCCTGGATAGCCCAATGGCGGCCCAGGTCGACGAGTTGTTCAGACGCTTTCCCAGTGCCCACAAGCCGATCCCGTTCGAGAGTGATGGCGCACCGTTCGGCTGTCAAAACCTTACGGTTGCCGTATCCACCGACGAATCAAAGGCTGTCAATCACGTGCAGGGCCCGCACATCATCATCTCTGCGAGCGGAATGGCGGCCGGCGGACGCGTCTTGCATCATCTCTACAATCACATCCCCGATCCGAAGGCGACGATTCTCTTCGTTGGTTTCCAGGCTATGGGTACGCTCGGATATTTTCTCACACACGGCGCGCCGACGATCAAGATCTACGGCGATCAATTACCGGTTCACGCTGCAATCGGGCTCATCAGCGGATACAGCGCACACGCGGACCGGAATGAAATGCAACGATGGCTCGACACGTGCCAGGGCAAACCGGCATTTTACGCGGTACACGGCGATCCGGTGGCGGCTCAGGCGCTGAGCGATTTGGTACGAACGAAGTACGCTTGGAACGCAAACGTCGCCGCCCGCGGAACGACGGTCAGTCTGTAATTAGCCGGGAAGGTCGTCGATGAGTTTTTGAAGACGCTGGGCTGTTGCGGCGGAGCTCATTCCGCTGCGTCTGGCGATGAGGAGGGCGTACATGAGGGCGCCTCCGACATCTTCGAATTCCACGGCCGAGTGCAAGCGCTGCCAGAGCTCCTCGGTTTCGAGCAGCGTTTGTGCGCGCTCAAAGAGGTCGTCTAAAGACGCCGGCGCATGAACCTTTGACCCCGGCTTGAGTTCCTTTAAGATTTTCGCGCGCAATTGCTCGGGTTGCAGATTCAGCTTTGAAAGCAGCTCGCTGCCGTTCTCGGATTCTCGCAGATAGCCCAGCATTAAATGTTCGACGCCGATATAATTGTTCTGCAGATCGCGCGCTTCCTGAAACGCCAAATCGATCACCTGCTTCGCGCGCGGCGTGAAAATCATCTCGCCTCTGTTTTCGATGCCGGCGGACGAAATGACAGCCTTGGCAACCGCGACAACCTGCTCTTCCGTAACGCCGGAAGAGCTCACCGCGTCCGAGGCACCATTGTGCCCTTCTTCGACGATGGCCACAACGATGTGTTCTGCATCGAGAAAATTGTTGTCGAAGTTCTTTGCGATCTCTTGAGCCGTTACGATGATGCGCCGCGCGCGCTCGGTAAACGGCTCCCACATCGACATGTTATTCGTGCGTCCATTCCAGCATCGGCTTCCACTCGGTCTTGGGAAAGCGTTGCTTGCTTTTTATCGCTTCGCTGTACCGGCGCTTGCCGCTACGGTTACCTTTACCCAAGAAGCAGCCTCCGACAAGGCGGTGCTCCCAAAAGTAGAGCGCGCGGTACCATTTCTTTTCACGATCGACCGTAAACACCGTCTCGATGTCATCGCGGTATTCGGGTGAGAGTCCGAACTGCGTGATCGTCTGCCCTTTGAAGAGCAGACTCGAATATTCCGGAACGTCGTTGTACTTTACGCTGCCGCCCATCATGTTCTGTGCAGCCACTTTGCCGTGGGCACCGGCGTTATTCCACGTTCCCATGCGATAGCGCATCTCCAAAATAGGATCGTAGAAATCCGCGAGATCGCCGGCGGCAAAAATGCCTTTGGCGTTCGTCTCCAAGCCGTCGTCGCAGAGGATGCCGTTCTTGCTTGTCTCGACGTGCGTGCCTTGCGCGAGTTCCGCGTTCATCGTCAGACCCAAGCCGACGCCATAGCATTGCGCTTCGATCTCCGTGCCGCTCTTCAGGCGTACTTTCTTGACAACGCCGTTGTCACGGACGAACTCGGCGACTTCGTCGTTGTAATGCATGTGCACGCCGTCGTTCTTAGCCGCTTCGTCGATGAGCTCGCCCGCGACTTCGTCGAGCATGCGGTGCAGTACGCGAGGACCGCGCATCACCCAGTGCGTTTCAACCTTGCGCGATACGAACGCTTCGGCAAGTTCATACGCGATAAAGGAGCCACCTATCGAAACCGCGCTCTTGGCCGTTTCCAATTCGTGCGAGATCGCAAGCGTGTCCGACATGTATTGAAAGTTGTAGACGTTGGCGCCGTCGGCACCGGGCGCAGGGTGACGGTTCGGACGGCCGCCGGTCGCGATGAGCAGCGCATCGTACGCATAGGACTTTCCGTTCGCAATCGCGACGTTCTCTTCGGGCACGACTTTGTCGACGCGCGTCTCGAGATGCAGTTCGATGTTCTGCTTCTCGTGCCAAGCAAGGTCACGCATGATGACCTTTTGTTCGGTTACTTGTTTGCGCAGCAACGGCGGCAGCGCGATGCGATTATAGAGCGTATACGGTTCATCGGTGAAAAGTGTAATCGTGCACGACGGATCGTGCTTGCGAAGTTGCTCTGCTGCCGTCGTACCGGCAAAACCGTTCCCGACGATCACATAACGCCGAAAATCGCCTACTGAATTCACGAGGGTGCGGTTCGGCGGGGCGGGAAAGCGCTCCCGTACGATGGAGGTGCGGCTCGTACAGCTCTTGGCGTCATTCATCCGCGTGAGCGGCGAATATACGCTCGCGCGCCTCGAATTCGCCATGCAGAATCCCGGGGCGCCCGCGCCACCCCTCATTGACCGCCCGCCCGACGCCTCCGAGCAGACGCTGCGCATGCGATGGCCACATATCGAACAGCAGCTAGAGCAAGCCTGCACCTACGCGAAACAGTTTGGCACGGCCGGTGGTAATCACGGGCAGGAGGACACGGCCACGGGCTGGCTGCGGCGCACCGTCCAGGAGTTGGATCAATACGCGCGAGCAATCCGCTGGGTACTGACCGTAACGGAACGATAAAATGAACGACGAACTTTTCGAACAAACCAAAGCGCGTATGCAAGATGCGCTCAAGCAGACGCAGGAACAAACGCAAGAGGCGGCCACGCAGCTGGGCGGATTGCTGCGCATTGGCGCGGAGAAATTAAAGAAGGCTGCCGACGCGGCTTCGCAAGCGATCCGCGACGACATCAACCGGCGGCCGTAACCCGCGATAAGCGACGTAGACGGCCGGCACGATAAAGAGGGTCAAGAGCAGCGAACTCGACAAGCCGCCGATAACGACCGTGCCCAAGGCCTTGCGGTATTCCGCGCCGGCGGTGTGTCCGAGCGCAAGCGGTAACATGCCGGCGATCATCGCGAACGTCGTCATCAAAATCGGCCTGAACCGGCGGCGCGCCGCGCTGCGCATCGCTTGTCCCGCATCGACACCGTCCAGGATGCGGCGCTCTGCATACTCTACCAGAAGTATGCCGTTCTTTGCGACCAGTCCGACGAGCATGACGACGCCTAACATTGAATAGAGATTCAGCGTTTGCGATTGCAGGATCGCGGCGTCCGGAAACACCGCTTTGCTTGCGTTCAACACGAAAAGCGTACCAAACGCCCCGATTGACGCAAACGGCACCGTCAGCATGGTAACCAGCGGGAGCGTGTAGCTGCGATACAAGATTGCCAAAATCGCGTACACCGCTACGATCGACGCGCCCAAGGCGGTAAGCATCTTCCCGACGGTATCGAGGAATTGTTCCAAATCGCCGCGGGGTTCTATGCGCGCTCCGTCAGGTAGAAAACCCGGATCGCGCAACACGCGCGATATTCGCGAAGTCACCAGACCGATAGGCGTGCCGTTCACCGTGTTCGCGCTGACGGTGACCACGCGTTCCCGGTTCTCTCGTTGAATCACGCTCGGCTCTTGCATTGCAACGATTCTCGCAACGTCGCCCAATGGGACCAGACGCGAATCCTTACTGCGTACAGCTAGCCGGCGCAAAGCATCCAAGTCTCCTCTTTGCGCCGCGTCCGATTGAACGACCACATCGACCAGCCCCGAACTCAAGCGCGCCTTGGTCGCGATACTGCCGCCGCTCGCAATACGTGCTATTTGCGCTGCGTCATCCGTCGAAACGTTGAGCAGGCGGGCCTTTTCCGAATCGATATCGATCTGTTCGCGCATTCGCAGGCCGCCGTTGGCGGTGCGCACGTCGGTTGCGTATGGGTTCGCTTGCAGCGCCTGAGCGATTCGCTGCGAGGCCCGATCGATGACCGCCGGATCGCCGCCCACGTTATAGCTGATCGAGGCTTCACCGCCCATGCCTTTGCCGGCGCCGGCCATCGACGCCCCAGGTACCAGGTAGGCCATGTTCTTCAGCCGTTCGATTGTAGCTTCGCCGTTTGCGGCCGAATCGGCCAGTATAACGGTGAGCTGCGCGAGGTTGCTCGCGAAAATGTCGTCGCTTCCATTGAACGCGCGCCCGGCAGTTGTTTCAACATGTTTCACGCCGGGATCGCTCAACAGTGCCTGCGTCAAACGTTGTGCCGCAGCGTCCGTTCGTTCGAGCGGCGTACCGGCCGGTAATTCCAAATCGACGCTTGCCTCACCACGGTTAACCGGAGGCGAAAATTCGGCCGGAATTGCTCCTGAAAATACCGGAACCAAAGAAAGCGCGCATGCGAGCGCGGCGCTCGCAACAACGGTCTTTCGGCGAGCCATTACGGCCGGGAGCCACTTATCTGCATATTTCCGTGCGATGCTTTCTTCGCAGGCATTGAACCGGTTGAGCGCATCGTGCCAAAGAGCGAATATGCGCAGCACAACCGCACCGCGAAACGTCCATGGGAACCTTTTTGCCCGCTTGCGCAACTGCTCGAAAACGCCGGCAAACGACGAGCTGTCTAAGGGCGCGCCGTCGAGCTTCAAAGACCACTTCGCGGCCAGAAGCGGTGTCAACGTAAGCGACACCAGCAAAGAAAACGCGGTTGCGAAGACGATTACGAGCCCGAATTCGCGCATGAATTCGCCGACGACACCGCTCATGGCCGCAATAGGGGCAAACACGGCTACGTCGACCAGCGTGATCGCAAACGCTGCGCCACCCAGTTCCTTGCGCCCCGCAAGCGCGGCGTCATCGCCTTTGAGGCCTCGTGCCGCGTTGCGCGCTATGGCTTCGATAATCACGATCGAGTCGTCGACCAAAATGCCGATCGTGAGCGAGAGCCCCATGAGCGAGAGGACGTTCAGTGTAAAGCCGAATGCCCACATCGCGATGAAGGCTGCGCATAGCGACGCGGGTATAGAAATCGCCGCGATAGCCGCGTTCCGCCACGCGTGCAGGAAGAGTAAGATTACCAAAACCGTTAAGACGATACCCTCGCCGAGCGTCTGAAGTACACCGTCCACCGCCGCGTTAGTAGACGGCTCATCCGTACGAAGCTGTTCGAAACGCACGAGCGGATACAGGCGCGCGAGCCGGCTAAAGATTTTTTGAACCGTGTGAATCGTACGGGCGGCATCCGCGCCTTGGCTGTGCGAGACGAGCACGACCGCCGTCGCCTCACCGTCGACTCTCGATATGACGGTTTGGCCGGCATACGAATCGCTTACGGTGGCTACGTCACGCAGGCGCACGGACGGATTACCGGGGATTGCGACGGGAAGTTGCTCCAGCTCTTCTTTCGTAGTAGCCGCAGCATTGATTCCGATTGTCGATTCTCGTACCGGCGACTTCAGTACACCGCCGGGCAACGTATCGTTCGCGGCGGACACGGCCCGAAAAACGTCGAGTGCCGTAGCGCCGAGCGCATTGAGCGGCGCAATGTCTGGACGAACGGTGAACTGGCGGGTCAGCGAACCCGTTAGCACGACGTTGCCGACGCCGCTGCTTGCGCGAAGGGCGGGGACGATACGCCGCTTCAAAAGATCCGAGAGATCGCCGGCAGATAAAACGGCTGAGCTTACGGCTTCTTCCATGATAGGTGCTTGCGAGGGATCGTCTTTCGAGACAACGGGCGGCACCAGGTCGGCCGGCATGTTTGCGCGGGCCGCGTCCACCGCTTGCTGCACGTTGGTACGATCGGCGTCGAGGCCGCTGCCGAAACGAAATCGCACGGTCAATTCGGCGATGCCGTACTGCGCCGATGCAGACACGCGTTCGACATTGGGAAGCGTGTCCAACGCGTCTTCAATCGGCTCGATAACGAGGCGCTCTACCTCTTGCGGGCTCGCGCCGGGATATGCGGCTGTCACGGCCACAACGGGAAACGAGACCGGCGGCAAGACGCTACGTCCCATTTGGGCGAGCGCGGCCATTCCGAGCAGCGTCACGAGCGCATAGAATAGCGTGACGGCAATGGGATTGCGCAGGCAGAATCTCGTTAAGAGCACCGCGTGCTCTTAATCGTGGCGCTGGACATGTGCTGCACGTTTGCGAACGAGTTTACTTCAGCGTGAAGTAATTTCGAGCGCGCTCGCCTTATCAATCAGACGCGGCCGGCGCTATGCTCTTTCCATGAGAATTCTACGTGTAGTCATAGCCGTCTTCGGCTTTCCGCTCTCCACAACAGTTGCCGCGGCGCAAATGCATGCACCTCCGCCGCCAATGACTGCCCAACAATTTTCCGGCGTATCTCCGGGCCGGCCGGTTCAGCTCGCAGTGCGTGTCGACGGCCTCAAACGCACGGCTTTACGCGGAGAGTTGCTGGAACTCAAAAGCCAAGGCGTGTATCAGCGTACCGGCAAGCACGTCACGCTTTTTCTTGCTGACGGCACGCCGGTTGTAATGGGAACGACCGGCGACATCAAATCCGGTGCGGTGCTCTTCATCTCCGGAGTGGCTACTAAACCGGATAACGCCGACGTGAAAAAAATCATCGTTGCTACCGGCTTCGTGAGGGTGCAATAGCGTTGCCGCTTTCGGCGGTTTTGGGTTGGATTGCGCTCATCTTCATACCGTTAACCGCTTGTGCCGGATGGATTTTGCGGCGAGCGGGAAGAGGTGCGTTTATCGCGCGCATGCGGCCCCACTTTCTCCTCGGTTATGGAGCGCTCGCGCTTGCGACGCTCCATCTGTTCATGTCAACCGGCGGCATGGGCGGCTCCAACGCGAACGGTATTTGGCTGGCAACCTTCGCGCTTTTTGCGCTTGCGCTGCAGGCGTTCATCGGAACGAATCTGCAGTCGCCGGGAACCTATCGGCAGACGCTGCGGCGATCGCATGCGATCGTCTTTTGGTCTGTACTGATTCTGGCGCTGGGGCACATCGCGCTCAACGCATCTATACTTTCCGCGATGGGTCAACGATAGGGCCGTCGTCGCGCACCCAATCGGGATTCCACTTCGGATCCTCCAGTAAGGCGATCGACTTGCGCAAAAACGACTGTTCGCCCCGAAGCCGGTGCGCCGTATGCGAGAGGCCTAAATATCCGCCCCCGCTGCGCTGCTCGATATCGCCGACAAGACGCGAGAGACGCCGCTCTTGCTGAGTCACTTGCGTCCAGCGATCCTGCAGTAAATGTAGCGCTTCATTGCGCGGAAGCTGCCCGAGCAGCACGTACGCAACTTCTAGGCTTGGATCGGGCGATTGAACGTCAAGAATAATCTCCTTGAGCAGCGTTTGAAATCGTCGTTCGCCCGCCGCTGAAAGCCGAAAGACGGTCTTGGCTTGTTGCGGTCCGCGGCGCGTCTTAGCCGTCTTTGAGAGCAAGAGCCCATCGCCCGCCATTTGTGACACCGCGTGATAGACGTTGCCGTATTTGAACGGCCGGTACAGCGGTGCATGGTCGCGCACGACGCGATCCAAGGAGTACGCCGATTGCGGTGCGCGGCGCAGAATCCCAAGCAGCAAGAGTTCGCGCCCAGGATCGCTGCTCATGACCCGTTGCGAAGCGCTAAACCAACCATCATTTTGAAGCCCGTTTCCAGCGCGCGCTCGTCGATGTCGTAACTCGCGCTGTGCTGCGGGAACGTGCCGAGCTGCGGCCCGCGAGCGCCGACGATGAAATATGCGCCGGGACGCTGTTCGAGCATGTAGGACATGTCTTCCGCCCACATCACGATGTCGTGCGGGTAGACAACGTTCTGGGCGCCAAGCACGTCCGCGCCGACTTCCCGAACTATCGCGTTCATCGCAGGATCGTTCACCGTCGGCGGATAGCCGAAGCGGTATTTCAATTCGTATTCGACGCGCATCGCTTCTGATAGGCCGCGCAGGATGCGTTCCATGCGCTCGGGCATCGACTGGCGAATCTCACGATCGAAGCATCGCACGGTACCTTCCATCTCGGCTTCATTCGGGATGACGTTGAAGGTTGAACCCGCGTGAAACTTACCGACCGTAAATACCGCGGGATCTTTCGGGGCGATTTCGCGGCTGACTATGGTCTGCAGCATCGTCACGAAATGCGCGCCTGCAACGATCGGGTCGATCGCGCGCTCGGGCATCGCGCCGTGGCCGCCTTTGCCGCGAATCCATAAATGGAACTCATCGGACGACGCGAAGAACGCGCCGTCGCGCACGCCGACCTTCCCTACTTCTAGGCCACTGAAGACATGCAGCGCAAAGCACCGATCGACGTGCGGATTCTCGAGCGCGCCGTCTTCGATCATGAGTTTGTTGCCGGCGTAACCTTCTTCGCCGGGCTGAAAACAAAAGACGATCGTTCCCGGGACCTGATCGCGGCGCCGCGCCAGCTCCTTTGCCGCCGACAGGAGAATCGCGATATGCGCATCGTGTCCGCACGCGTGCATCACGCCGTGATTTTGCGATTTATAATCGACGTCCGCCGTTTCGATAACCGGCAACGCGTCGATGTCCGCGCGCAGCAAAGTGACCGGTCCGGGTTTACCACCACGCAGCGTGCCGAGAATTCCGGTCTTTCCGACGCGGGTGCGAATGTCGTCGAGATCCAGATCGCGCAGTTCGCGCTCGATATAGGCAGCGGTCTCGACCTCTTTCATCGAGAGTTCGGGATGCATGTGAAAATGGCGGCGGTGGCGGACCAGGTCGTCGAGCGGAATATCGAGCGAAATCGTCATGATCCCGCGCGCTTCTAGCGGCCGGCGCGCCGTACCTGGAGCGCCGGGATTAGATGCGCAGCACGAGCTTTCCGATCACGTGCCCTTGCTCGATGCGGCGATGCGCTTCCACGACTTCATCGAATGCAAATTCCTGAACGCGTAGCGGTATCGTCTGCGTGCCGATGGCCTTGTTCAGCCGCACAAATTCCTCCCGTGTCATCTCGCCGTCGAAGGTCAGCGCACGGTGACCCTCCGCCACCGGTTCGGGCTCGACGCCGTTGGGATACGCGAACGGCGCGTGCGGTTTCAAATGCGAGAGGAGAACCGGAAGCGACTCGCCGTTTCCCGTTACGAGCGCGCAGTCAAACCGTTCGGGAGCCACGCGCTTGACGACCGCCTTCAGCTCGGATGACGCCGGATCGATCGCGTGCGCCGCGCCCAGCTTACGCACGTATTCATGTGCATCCGGCCGCGCTGTTCCGGTGACGGTTGCACCGATCGACCTGCCCGCAAGCCAAACCGCGAGCGAACCTACTCCGCCACTTGCGCCAAAGACCAAAACATTTTGCCCGTGTTTGACTTTGAGCGTCAACAAACCGGAGTGTGCCGTCAGTGCAACGCACGGCATCGCACCCGCAACCTTCATGTCGAGTTGCGGCGGAACGTGTTCGACGCGCTCTTCCGGGACGCTTACGTACTCCGCGTAAAATCCCCCATGCGGGTTCTGATAGCTGTACGAGTACACGAAATCGCCTTCGCGCAACCGATCGATGCCGGAGGCTACCGCTGCAACGCAGCCGCTTCCGTCGGCTCCCAATATCGTGCCCGGTTTGATTTCGCCCCACGCGCCTTGGCGCAGTTTCGCGTCCCAGCTGCCGACACTCGCGTAGTCGACTTTGATGATGACATGGTCGCGGGTGAGCCGCGGAACCGGTACCTCCTCGATACGGAAAACCTCGGGCGGTCCGGCACCTTCGATTACCGCCGCCCTCATCGTCTTCGGTAGTGTTACACTCACATGCGTTACACGGGTTCGACGAGCAGTTTATCGTCGACGGCGGTTACGCCCGGCACCGACCATGCGGCCCTGCGCGCCGCCTGGTCCTCAAGCCACGAATGCACTTTGCCGCGTAGCGTGACACGGCCGTTGCTCGTTTCGATGATGATTTGATTCGCTTCATCATCAACGGTGCGTTCGAGCTCTTTCCTTATCCGCTCGCGAACATCCGCAACCTTCGGTGAGGACTTTATTGCAATGTTGTTGACGAGGCCTTTGACGCCGGTGAGGTGTTTGACGGCCGCTTCGGCTTCCTGTTTTTGAAACTGCCACTCGACCGTTCCAGAGAGCGTCACCCATCCATTGCTGACGCTCACTTGGATCGTCTGGGGTAAATCGCTATGCCAAGCCAGCGCTTGCGCCGCGGCACGGGCGATGTCGGTGTCATCGCGTATGTGCTCGCTCGGAAGTTCCACTTGCAGTTCGTTCGCTATGGCGCGCACGCCGGCGACATGTTTGGCAATATTTTCTGCTTCGACTTTTTGCCAAAAGCTGGGCACGGTTCCGGTCAAGGTCACTATACCGTCTTTGACGGCGATTGCTATTCTCGAGGCGTCGATACTCGGATCGGCTTCCAACTGCTCTGCTACGTCGGCGTGCAGTTTGGCATCGTCCTTCATCATGCTTCTCCCTTGCTCGATTTGCAGCGCTACCAATGATGGCATACGCACGAGAGGATGATAAGGTACCGGCCAGTTCTAGTGTTCCACGCTACCCCTAGCGGCGAGAGTATTTTATCTTGAAGTAGTAGCTGGCGACGACAGGTGTACAGCGAAATACCGCCGGCCTGTATTTATGTTGGCTATACCACTGGCGCACATACGCGTCGAACGAAGGTGCTCCGCTGGACTTGACTATGTCCACCGTCACGGGCGTGCCGTTGCTATCGATATCGACGCGGCCTTCGACAACAGGGCTGCGCACGATGCTCGGATCGTAGAAGTTATACGTTTCCGAGATGTCGGCAAGCTGCGCGGGTTCAGCGTACGGTTTCGCACATGAAAGCGGCGGCAAATCCATCTTGAACTGCGCCTTCAAACCGTCGAACGCATAAAAGCTCTTGGCCGGATGCGGATTCGAGGGCATGAGCTGCGTGCGGCGCTCGGCAGTCATTGCCGGAAGCCTATAGGGAAATGTCGGACAATTCGTATTCTTGCCGCGTCTTTTGCGGGCAACGCAAGGAACGCGGCATCCGAATAAAACTCGCCGGGTTCATCAAGCGAACGTACGAGCTGCACGCGATCGAAAGCTACGCTGTAGGCTTTGGTGTCCGTTACCAGCATCATGTGACCGCTCAGCAGTCCGGGCTGGTCGCCGTGCAACGAAAATGCGTAGTGAAGGCTGACGTCATTCTGTGCCGGGGCGTCGCTCGCGATATCCCACGGAGCAACGATCTCTATTTCGGCTGGACAAAACACCGAGGCTTGCGCGCTCTCGTGCGCTGCGGATATTACCACAAAAAAGAACAGAAAAGCGGCCGCGATCCTTATCACGAAATGAATACTCCCCACTCGCTATTACGGTCGAATGTGCGCCTTGTAGGAATATCGTCCGATTGCCGCCGCGCAATAAGCGATCGCCGGCGTGTACGTGGTTTTGCGCGCAGCCTCTAGCGCAGCATCGTCGAAACCCGGCGTGCCGGAGCTCTGAACGATTTTTTCCCCGGCTGTTTTTCCGTCCGGCATAACGAGCACTTCGATAATTGCGGTTCCAGCGAAAACGGCGTTCGCCGGACGGAAATCCGGTTCAACGACATTCAGGGCGCGCACGCTTTGAAACGGCGCTGGACAATCGCTGCGGCCATACGGTTCGCGAATCTGTGCTTGCGCAACCTGATGTTCGCGCGCCGGCGGCGGCGGCGCGTCGCTGAGATCCAAACGATCCTCGGGCAACGGCGGATCGCAACGCGCCCCGCCGGTATTCTCCACAAACGCATTGCGGATGCTCACTGGCCGGGTAAAGCGTACATCCCATACTCCTTCGTGCGGCAATGCAACGCGAAACCAACCGCGATCCGTATCGACTGCGACGTCGGCCGGTTGCATCTTTTTCTTTGCCGTAAGCCGGAACGTTTGGACCGCAAGCGCATCGTGCGCGCGAAACGCGACGAGCGTCGCCGGACACGCCTCCTCCGCTCTCGCCGTTAATGGGCGCATCCACATCAGCGCGAGCGTCGCGGCCGCGCATAAAACGACGTGCCAAAGCACCCGCTTGCTCATTGCAGCGAGCGTTCGCCCGTCGCAGGATTTCGGCCTGGCCGCGGGTGACTAGGCTGGGCTGTGTCCAAAACCAAATCCGCCGAAGCAGCGTTCGAACGGCACGGGCTGACCGACGAGCAACTCGTTGCGATGTGGCGCGTGATGCTGCTGCACCGCCGTCTCGAAACGCGAGGCTTCGAGCTCAACCGCCAGGGCAAAATTCCGTTCGCGTCGGCGGGCGAGGGTCACGAAGCCGTGCAAGCGGGCGCCGCAATGGCGTTCGAGCGCGGCAAAGACATTCTCGTTCCTTATTATCGCGATCTCGGGCTGGACATCGGCGTCGGCCTATCATCCTACGAAGTGCTGCTCTCCCTGTTCGCGCGCGCCGCGGATCACAGCGCAGGGCGCCAGTTTCCGCATCACTACGCGAGCAAGAGTTTGGGCCTGTACACGATCAGCTCGATCATCGCTGCGCAAACTTCCCATGCTGCCGGTGCAGCGTACGCATTGAAATATCGCAAGGAACACGGCCGTGTCGTTCTCACCACGTTCGGGGACGGCGCCACGAGCGAAGGTGAATGGCACGAGGCCGTCAACTTTGCGTCGGTTCACAAGCTTCCGATCGTGTTTCTTTGCGAGAACAACGAGTGGGCAATCTCCACGCCGCTCTCCTTGCAAATGGGCCAACCATACATCTACAAGCGCGCGGCCGGGTATGGAATCCCTGGTGTGCTCGTTGACGGCTTCGACCCAATCGCGTGCTACGGGGCCGTCAAAGAATCGATGGACCGCGCCCGCAGCGGCGGGGGTCCGACTTTAGTAGAAGCCAAATGTTACCGCTTCCTCGCCCACACCACCGATG
>CAZRQS010000008.1:0-8619 GCA_964602255.1 uncultured bacterium
CCGGGAAAGGTCCACGTTGATCAAGCACGACGTCGTCGTCATCGGTGGCGGCTTAGCGGGTATGCGTGCTGCCGTCGAAGCGGCAGAACGCGGAGCCGACGTTGCCATCGTCAGCAAGATGCATCCGGTGCGCAGCCACTCCGGCGCGGCCCAGGGCGGCATCAATGCGGCTCTAGGAAACCGTGAAGAGGATACGCCTGAGAACCACGCGTTCGATACGGCCAAGGGTTCCGATTATTTGGGCGATCAGGACGCGATCGAAGCGATGTGCTACGACGCCCCACGCGAAATCATTTGGCTCGAACATCGCGGCTGCATCTTCTCTCGCATGCCCGATGGACGCATCGCACAGCGGCCGTTCGGCGGCGCCGGAACGCCTCGAACCTGCTACTCCGCCGACGTTACGGGACTGGTAATTCTTCACACGCTTTGGGAACAGCTCGAGCGTTTCAACGTCAAAGTGTACGAAGAGTATTTCTGCACGTCACTTTGCGTCGAAGACGGCGTCGGCACTGGTGTCGTCGCATACAACATGCGTAACGGCGAACTCGAACTCATCAACGCGAAGGCGACGATCTTCGCGACCGGCGGGTGCGGACGCATGTACGCCAAGACGACCAACGGGTATGCATCGACGGCCGACGGTTTGGGCATCGCCTTCCGCGCCGGGATCCCGGTCATGGACATGGAGTTCGTGCAGTTTCACCCGACCTCGCTCAAAGAGAACGGCGTGTTGCTCTCCGAAGCGGCGCGCGGCGAAGGTGCATATCTGCTCAATTCGCTCGGTGAGCGCTTCATGTTCAAGTACGCGCCGAACAAGGGCGAACTCGCCTCGCGCGACGTCGTTTCGCGCGCCGAGTGGACCGAGATTCTCGAAGGCCGCGGCGTCGACGGCTGCGTGCTGCTCGACCTGCGCCATCTCGGACGCGAAAAGATTCTGGAACGCCTTCCGCAGATTCGCGAACTGGCGCTCGACGCGACCGGCAAAGACGCGGTCAACGAGCCGATTCCGATTCTGCCCGGCATGCACTACACGATGGGCGGAATTGAAACACGGATCGACGGCGACACGCGCATTCCGGGCGTGTACGCTGCCGGCGAAGCCGCGTGCGCGAGCGTTCACGGCGCAAACCGGTTGGGCGGAAACTCGCTGCTAGAGACGATCGTCTTCGGCGCGCGTTCCGCGCGACACGCGGTCGACTACATCAAATCGGCGGGCGAGGTTCGTCCGTCGGAACGCACGCTGGCAAACGAACGCGATCGTTTGAACAAGTGGCTTTCCAAATCCGGCGGAACGCGTGCACCGCAGCTCCGCTCGGAGATGCAAAACGTGATGAGCGAGAACTGCTTCATCTTCCGCGAGGAAGCGCATCTAAAAACAGCGGTCGATAAGCTTCTCGAGATCCGCAAGCGTTTCGACGAGGAAGTGTACGTTATGGATAAATCCAAGACGTTCAACACCGATCTCGTCAGCACGATGGAAACCGACTACCTCATCGACGCCGCAATGTGCGTTGCGAACGGAGCGCTCGCACGCAAGGAATCCCGCGGAGCACAGGCTCGAACGGATTTTCCCGAGCGCGACGACGAAAACTGGATGGTTCATTCCCTCGCCTGGCGCGAAGACGGCAAGAACCCTCGCCTGGATTATTCGCGCAAAGTCACCATCACCAAATGGCAACCTCAGGTGAGGACCTACTAAACAATGGCAAATATCAAACTCGACATCTTCCGCTTCGACGAAGCCGTCGACGCCGTACCGCACCGCGACGTGGTCAGCGTCGATATTCCTGAAACGACGACGGTGCTGGATGCACTCGAAGAGGCCAAGGCCCAGGTCGACGGTTCGATCAGCTTCCGCCGTTCCTGCCGCAGTGCAATCTGCGGTTCGTGTTCGATGAACATCAACGGCGTAACCGGTCTTGCGTGCAAAACACCCTGCAACACCGTCATGGACGCGAACGGAACGATCAAAGTCGATCCGATGCCGAACTTCCAACCGATGCGCGACCTGGTCGTGCATATGGATCCGTTCTGGGATAAATACTCGCGTCTAAAGCCGTACCTGCAGCCGGCGGATCGCGATGAAGATCACAAAACCGAACGCCGCGTCAGCCCCGAGGACATGAAGAAACTCGTCGACGTCGCGAACTGCGTGATGTGTGCGACGTGCTACGCGCTCTGTCCGGTTGTGAGCGTCGATCCGTCGTTCGCCGGTCCCGCGGCAATCGCGTACGCGTACCGCTTCATCGAGGACGTACGCGACGGCAAAACTACCGAACGGCTAGCGCAGATCAACGAAGACTACTTGTGGCTGTGCGCGCACTGCTATGCGTGTTCGTACTGCCCCAAGCACGTCGATCCGAACGACCGCATCATCGACGTCAAGCGCAGAACGGTGCAAGATCGCGTCATGATGAACGAACGCGGCCCGCGCCATGCGCTCATCGTGAACAAAACGATCAAGCAGACCGGCATGCTGGCGGAAACCGAAGTCATTCAGGGAACCGTCGGACGCTTCAATATCCGCGGATTGCTCAAAATCGCTCCGCTCGGCCTGCGAATGGCGTCCAAAGGCAAATTGCCGCCGCCCTTCCTCAAACCGATTCCGAAGGTCGACGAAGTGCGAACCATATTCGAGTCACTGGAGGTCCCCGTCAGCTAATGAGCACCACGTTATTGCCGGAAGAGCGGGCCACCGACTCGCACAAACATTCACGCAGTTCCGAAACGAAGCGTTACGGCTTCTTCCCCGGCTGCGTTGCCAAAGAGTCGTGCAAAGAACTCTTCAATTCAACGATGCTCCTTGCCGACAAACTCGGCATCGAACTCATCGAACTCACCGCGGCTTCATGCTGCGGCGCGTCGGTCGTGAACGACACGAACCGTGACATCGCGCGCGTGCTCAATGCACGCACGTATGCGCAGGCCGAAGCGCTCGGACTCGATGACGTCATCACGATCTGCTCGACGTGCACCGGCCATATGCGCCAAGCCAACAAAGAGCTGCTCGAGAGCGAAGAGCGCATGACGCAGGCGAATTCGATCCTCGGCAAGTTCGGCGCGAAATACAACGGCGGCGTCATGGTACGCCACTTGCTCTGGATGCTGATCGACGACATCGGCCTGGACAACTTGCGCAGCATGGTCGTTCGTCCGCTCAACGGTTTGAAAGTTGCACCGTTCTACGGCTGCCACATCATCCGTCCCGAGAAAGTGAACGGCTGGGAGTCCGCGCGAAATCCGCATTCGCTCGAGGACCTCGTCGTTGCGCTCGGAGGCGAAGCCGTCGATTACGCCGGCAAGACGCGTTGCTGCGGCTTCCACATCCAGCTCGAAAAAGACGGTGTCGCGACATCGATGGTCGGCCAAAACATGCGCATGGCCAAAGACAAAGGCGCAGAAGCTGTCCTCACGCCGTGCCCGCTCTGCCATCTCGCGCTCGACGGCTACCAGCAGGATGCCGCCGCACGCTGGGGCCGCACCGATCTGCCGGTGTTCCATCTTCCGCAGCTCGTCGCATATTCGCTTGGCGTTCCGGCGGAAAAACTCGGATTGAACAAACATCTGATCGATCCGCGCGGCATCATGGTCGAGCGCGAACTCATCGCCTAATCAGCTACATACGAGGCGAGTAAAAGAGCCGTCCGGTTGGACGGCTCTTTTTTAGTACACGAAACGGCAGAACAAGCAGACGAATGAAACTTTTGCCGTGCAACCGAAATAGGAGTCGCTATGAAATCGAAGCTTCTTCTCTCCGCGAGCTTGGCTGCTGCCTTTCTAGCGCCCACGCTCGCACTTGCCCAGACGACAATTCCCGCGGGAACGCAAGTCGACTGTTCGTTGCAGCAAACGCTGGACACGGGAAAACTGCATGACGGCGACACGTTCACGTGCACGGAAAAGGACACGCTCTTTCACAAGACCCCTCTTCTTCATGGCGCCGTTTTCAATGGCCACGTCGAGAACGTTTCGGCGGCGCATCCCGGCCATAATCCGTCGGTCACCGTTATCTTCGATTCAGTCACGATAAACGGGCAAACGCAGCCCATACAGGCACAAATTCTCAACTCGAAAGATTTCGTTCCCCATATGCACTTGCTCCGCGACGCGTTCGTTGTCGCGGGATCGGCGCTCGCGGGTCACGAGGTCGCCAAACACACCGGTAAAAAGCACGGCACTGTTGCCGGCGCGGCAGCCGGCGTTGCGCTGGTCGCGGCAATGAAAAGCAATATCGTCGTCAAACGAAGCACGCCGGTAAAGCTCCGGTTGCAGCAACCGGTTAGTGTCTAGATCGAAAACGCCCGGCGAATTGCCGGGCGTTTTTTAAACTCCGACGAGGTCTTGAACGAGCACGTAAACGGAGGCAACTTGGTTCGGGGGAATCTCAACCCGTTCGCCGTCAAAGACGACCAGCGGCTCACCGCGGCTCAGGCACTCCAGCATGCTTTGCCGCATGAAGTGGGCCATCTCGGCTTGGTTAAAGCACTCCGTGACGGTGCGCCCATCAGTCAACGTAATCGTCAGCTCGGCTGGAAAGCGACTCACTCTTCTCGTTCCTCCAGGGTACGGGAATGGAGTATACCCGGGCGACCAATGGACTATACGCGCTTGAGCGCCCGGCTCCCAGGCCGAAGCCGCCGTGGCGCGAACCAGCGGCCGCATGGCGCCTCACATCGATGTTTACCGCGCTACCGCCGCCGACATCGGCGCGCTCGTGCCGCTCTTCAATGCCTATCGCAAGTTTTTCAATCCGCAGGCAGATTTGGACGCCTCGCTTGGCTTCCTCGAATCGCGATTCCGCGACGGTGACGCCGTCGTGTTCATGACGCGCGCAGACGGGAAACCGTGCGCGTTCATACAGCTGTATCCGCTTTGGTCGTCGTGGTATTGCCGGCGTATATGGTTTCTGAGCGACTTGTACGTTGCACCGGAGCAGCGCAACCACGGAATCGGAAAGCTGTTGGTCGAGCGTGTCAAAGCATTTGCTGACCAAACCGATGCAGGCAGCGTTATGGTCGAGCTTCCGCATTCGGAGCCGCACCTTGTTGCTTTTTACGATCGTTTGGGCTTCCACCGCGACACCGTCTTCGATCTCGCGCGGTATCATCCACCCGCGTAATCGCTTAAGGCCGGATACGGTAAATGTTTCCGGTGTCGTCGTCCGCGACGAAGAGCGATCCCTGCGGCCCGACGGCGATCCCTGTCGGCCTTCCGATGCGGCTGCCGTTCGCGGTTTGAAAACCGCTTACAACGTCGGTCCATTGCACCGACGGATTCGACCAATTTACCACCGTTTTTGGCACGTCGCCGTTCATCGGCACGAATGCGACTCGCGGCGGTGCAACAAACATTCCGGACTTATTTCTGTGCCATCCGCCATGCATGCTCACAAATACACCGCCGCGATATTGCACAGGTAACGCATAGCGCGCGGCGATCGAGACCGGATAAAATACGGCGCCGATGATCGTTTGATACGCGGGAAACTCCACGCGCGGAATCACCGTTGAAGAGCAGTTCGCTCCAGTACGATACGCGTGATGGTTCTCCTCACAGCCCGGCCAGCCATAGTTCGCAACGCCTGCGTGAAGCGTTACGGGATCGAAGAATTCATACGGATGACCCGCCGGTAACAGATCCTGGCCGGCACCGCCGGCCCACACCGTGCCCGTCGCGAGATTTACTGCAAGCGCGATCGCGTTGCGAACATGAACCGCCTTCGCCGTTATGCCGCTTCCCGTGAATCCCATTTGTTGAATCGTGGCGCGCGTTGGATCCGTCTCGGTACATGCATCGCACGTCGATCCGACACTTGCGTAAACACTGCTGCCCGCGATCGCGACCGTTGTGGTTCTGTGGTCGTCGCTACCCGTAGTCGACGAACGAACGTGTGCGATCTTCACGGGAGCAGATTGCTTTGACGTGTCGCCTACAGCGTACGGAATGCGGTACACGCCGAATTGCGTTCCAACGTACATCGCGCAGTTCGAGCTCGAAACCGAGAGCGCTACACCGGCAGCCGGCCTGTCCGGCATCTGGGCGAAGACGCGCGGCGTTGACGGTTGTCCCTCGGCGTTCCGAATGATGTACACGTTGTCGCCTTGCGTTCCGACGAAGAGATCACCGTTCGGCGCGATAGCGAGTTCACGGGCACCGGGCACCATATCGACGATCTGAATCTGTAAGCCGGCGGGAACACGCAACGTTGAAGCTGGGCGCGGCGCTGGACCTGGCCACGGCGGCGGGGTGACGGCCCTGGTGCAGGGCGCCGCCTGCGCGAGCGACAGCGGCGCCGCCTGATTTGTGAACGGCACCGAGGCTCCTGAACCGGCGCCGGCCCCCGAGCATGAAGCGGCGGATAAGACCAGTGGAATGAGAACTGTTCGCAGTTGCATGAACGCGGCGTTCCCATAAATCATGAAAGCCGTCCTCATCTTCACGTCTGAGGGCGGCTTTCTGGCGTTTGCGATCGTAACGCCTTTTCGATTCATGGGCGCCTGCGGGGCGCAAGTTCTGCGCGGGTCCGAGGCGCGGCATGAGTTTGGCCTTGCGGCGCTTTTTGTTCATGCTAACCTCCACCGAACAGTATACCCGACGGGCCAAGCGCCGCTTTGGCGCGAAGACTACCCACGTGCAGCAACTGGACCGGCAGCTCGACCGGGATTTGGAGACCCTCGCTGCCTCGAAGACCGCCTGGGCACGCTTACCGCTCGAATGGAAAATCGCGATGCTGCGTGCCTTGCAGCGCAATATCTACGCTTTGGCGCCGCAATGGGTACAGGCCGCCGCTTCGGCTAAAGGCCTTGCGCCCGGCTCTCCACTTGCGGGCGAAGAATGGATTTCAGGGCCGTGGGCGGTCCTTTACGCGATTAACCGCTACATACGTACGCTAACGTCGATTTCGCGCGCCGGCCGCGTGCGGCTGCCGGCCATTCACGTAGGCCCCGGCGGACGAAGCGTGCTCAGCGTCTTTCCGCACGACGCCTACGACCGCATGTTGCTCAGCGGCGTGCGCGCCGAGGTGTGGATGCGAGGTGGCGTACAACCCTCGCAGGTTCGAGCCGGCGCCTTCTACGAGCAGGCCTCACCGGAAGGGCGCGTCGTGCTGGTTCTGGGAGCGGGCAATATCGCCAGCATCGCTCCGCTCGACGTGCTCTACAAAATGATCTCCGAGGGCGCGGTGTGCATGCTCAAGATGAATCCGGTCAACGCGTATTTGGGCCCCCTCCTGGAGCGCGTGTTCGAACCGTTCGTCGAGATGGGCTTCCTACGTTTTGCTTACGGTGGCTCCGACGTCGGCATGTATTTGAGCGGTCACGAAGCGATCGACGAGATTCATTTGACCGGCAGCGAGACGACACACAACGCGATCGCGTTCGGATCGGGCGCCGGTAAACCGATTACGAGCGAACTAGGAAACGTCAGCCCGACAATCGTTCTTCCGGGTCCGTGGACGCAGCGCGACCTGCAGTTTCAAGCGGAGAACATCGCTACGCAGAAAGCACACAACGCGGGGTTCAATTGCGTCGCCTCGCAGGTGCTCGTGCTGCCGAAAGAGTGGGAGCACACGCAAGCATTGCAGGAACGCATTGCGGCGGTCTTCGCTGGGATGGAACAGCGGCCCGAGTACTACCCGGGCGCAGCACAGCGGCGCGCCAGTCTTGCCGGCGAGCAGTCCCCAGCGCGCACGATGCTCGCGGTCGATCCACGCGATACACATAATCCCGCACTCACCACCGAGGCATTTTGCGGTGTGCTCTTCACGCTCGAATTACCGGGCGCGATCGAAGATTACGTGCGCGATGCGGTAGCGCTCGCCAACGATCGCCTGCACGGAACGCTCGGCGCGAACGTCATCGTGCATCCGGAAACGATGCGCTCGCATAAGGCACTCGTGAACGAAGCGATCGCGGCGCTTCGCTATGGCTGTATCGGCGTAAATGCGTGGACCGGGGTTGGATATTTCATCACCGAGACACCGTGGGGCGCATATCCCGGCCACACGCGCGAAGAGGTCGGCAGCGGCATCGGCGTCGTGCACAACTCCTATCTGCTCGAGCAAACGGAAAAGAGCGTCGTGTACGCGCCGTTCGCGCCATTTCCGCGCGGTTTGCGCACGGGCGAATACGCGCTTCTTCCGAAGCCGCCGTGGTTTGTCACCAATGCACGAGCGGCGGAGATTGGAAAAGCGCTGTGCGACTTCGAGGTTGCCCGTTCTCCCGCTAAAGCACTAGCGGTTGCTTCGCTCGCGCTGCGCGCTTAGCGTTCTCTCGCGCCGTTCTGCACCGAGAGTTCCCAGCGGTAACCATCGGGATCGTGGAACCACAAGCCCATGTGCGGCGAGCCTGATGCTTCAGGGCCGATTTCATCGCCCGGATCTTCAAGCTCGACGCCGTTCTTCTTCAGTTCTGCAAGCGCTGCGCGCAATTCGCTCATCGAGTGAAGATGAAACGACATGTGTTCGATGACGTCGGGGCCCGGCTTTCCCTTGAACAAGACAATTGTGATATTGTCGTTGCTCAGCCCGACGCCATCCGGAAAACGGAAGATTTGATGCAAGTCGAAGTTCTTTTTCCAAAATTCTTCACTGCGCGCGACGTCACTAACGGCGATAGA
>CAZRQS010000008.1:8719-31642 GCA_964602255.1 uncultured bacterium
GCGCGCAACATGCCGAGTACACGGTCGACCGGCAGACCGTAAACGGTAATGCCGCCGCGCCCGGTCATCGTTTTCGCGTTGAACAGCGCATCGTAAATCGCGGCTTCCGTAGCTTCGGCCGTCGCGCGATACAGCGCGTCGAGCGTATCGTCGTTCTCGATAATGCTGTTGCGCGGCGGTTGAATCTGAAAGTTGCCGGTACGGTTAAACACGTAGCCGGTGCTGAACGCGAGAAACAGATCGCCGCTACCCACGTCACTGGTCAAGCCTGTGCGGCCCATTCCCAGACCGGCGCGCAGCGTGAGCGCGCGCAGCTGACGGGAATCCAGCGGCGCGTTCGTGGCAATGACGATGATGATACTGCCGGAAGCCATACGGCCGTGCAACGCCACACGTTGCGGAAACTTTATCCGGTATTCGTTGCGCAGCATTTCGCCAACGTGCACGCCGTCGATGGTGAGTTGTTCGCGCGTTGAACCGGTGTTGTCATTGACCAGCACGCCGACGGTATAGCCACCGAGCTCTTTCGGAAGTATCCGCGATGCCGAACCGATGCCGGCTTTGAATCCGAATGCTTTCATTCCGGTGCCGGCGCCGACACTGCCGCGAGAGAATTGTCCGGGACGCGCCGAGTCGAGCAGATGCACGACGTCATTCGGCGTTACGGCACGCGCTTGAATGTCGTTGAGCAACTGATCGTCGCACTCTCCGACAACCGGAAGCGGTACGTCGTCTCTGCGGCCGATCTGCGGATGATGCTCGATCTGCCAACTGACAACGCCGTCGGCAGCGCGCCCGACGTCCAGCGTGTCCGTGAGAACGATCGGCTCTTCCAAATAGCCCGATTCGTTGACCCAATGCGTCCCCGTAAGCTCGCCATTGCCGTTGAATGCAAACGCGGCCGCGGAGACTTTGTGGTCCCACGGATCGGCGGCGGGCAGAATCGCGGTGGCGCCCGTACGAATCGAACTGCCTTCGACTTTTGTCAGATTCGCGACCATGACACCGGGGACATCGGTAATACCGTCCAGTGGTCCGGGCTGGTAAAATCCGAAGTGAAACGGTATCGCGGCGGACACTCGCGATCCGCAGGCAAGCGCGAGCAAGCAGCTTACGACAAAAAGGGCACGTCTCATCGGCCACCACATTAGGACTAGCGGCCACGTAGCCCCTGCAGGCTCGCTCTGGCGGATTACCTAAGTCACTTGTTTTAATCGTCTTGTGGGGAGTCAAACGATACTTACCGTTCCGGACAAGATCAAGGCCGCGCACGTTTACGAAAATCTCTCGGCTGCAGAGCTGGTCGAACACGCAGTGCGTCGCGGCGAGGGCATCCTTGGCAATGACGGTCAAATCGTAGTCGATACGCGCCCGCACACCGGCCGCTCGCCCAAGGACAAGTTTTTCGTCAAAGAACCTTCGAGCGAATCGCATATCGATTGGGGCGAAACCAACCGTCCGATCGCGCCTGAAGTTTTCGACGCGCTGTGGGATCGCGTGAGTGCGTATCTTTCCGAACGCGAGATTTACTCGCTGGATTGCTACGTCGGTGCCGACGAGCGATATCGCCTTCCGGTACGCGTGATCACCGAGTTTGCGTGGCACAATCTTTTTGCTCGCGATCTCTTCATCGTGCCCGAGGACCAAGGAACGGACAAAGAATTCGTGCCGGAATTCACCGTCGTTGATGCTGCGCTTTTTCAAGCGGATCCGCAGCGCGACGGGACCGCCTCTTCGACGTTCATTCTCGTCAATTTCGCCAGACGGATGATCCTCATCGGCGGAACGAAATACGCGGGCGAGATCAAGAAGTCCGTATTCACGATCATGAATTATCTGCTGCCGCTGCGTGCGACGCTACCGATGCACTGCTCGGCGAACATGGGCGCGCGCGGCGACGTTGCCATCTTCTTCGGTTTGTCGGGTACGGGCAAAACGACGCTCTCGGCGGACAGCCACCGCCCACTTATCGGCGACGACGAACACGGCTGGTCGGCAGACGGTGTGTTCAACTTCGAAGGCGGCTGTTACGCGAAAGTGATCAAACTCTCGCAGAGCGCGGAACCGGAGATTTGGGCCGCCTCACACCGCTTCGCGACGGTGCTGGAAAATGTCGTTTACGACGAGCGCACGCGCAAACTCGATCTCGACAGCGACGAGAAAACGGAGAATACCCGGTCGGCGTATCCTATCGACTACATTCCGAACATCGTGCCGGGCAGCAAAGGTGGACACGCAAAAACGATCGTGATGCTGACCGCCGACGCTTTCGGTGTGTTACCGCCCATCGCGAAGCTGACCAAAGAGCAGGCGATGTATCATTTCCTCTCCGGCTACACGGCGAAGGTTGCCGGAACCGAGCGCGGCGTCACCGAACCGCAAGCGACGTTTTCCACGTGCTTCGGCGCACCGTTTATGGTTCATCATCCGACGGTGTACTCCAAACTCTTGGGCGAGCGCATCGATCAGCACGAGGTGCAATGCTGGCTAGTGAACACCGGCTGGAGCGGCGGACCGTACGGCGTAGGCAAGCGCATGTCGATTGCATATACGCGTGCGATGGTCAACGCAGCGATCGAGGGTGGATTGGCAGGCGTACAGTTCGAAACCGAACCGTTCTTCGGTTTGGCCCTCCCTCTTGAAGTTCCCGGCGTACCGAGTGAAGTGCTCAATCCGCGGAATGTGTGGCTCGACGGTGGTGCGTACGATGCGCAGGCAAAGAAAGTCGCCGCACTTTTCGCAAAGAACTTCGAGAAGTTCGAAGCGTATGTTTCGGACGGCGTGAGAGCGGTGGCGATCAAGCCATAGGGCCATGCTGCTCGAGGTTGGCCGCCATTTTCCGCTGGCGTGGCAAATGGCTCGACCCTACAGACTTCCGTCCTTCAGGCGAGGCGAACCGTATTATCTCTCGTGGCTTCCCGGCGGCGGATCGTTCGGCGAGCATTGGACACGCGCGCGATTCGATCGTGATGGCGTAATCCGATGCGGTCCGTATTATAATCCCGTTACCGTCGCAAACTACGCGCTCTACAACTACGAGCTGCTGCACGATGGAACCGCAAGTGCGCGTGTACCGTTCTTGGCGCAGGCAGAGTATCTCGTTCGGTCCCAGCGCGAGGACGGCGCGTATCCGTACGAGTTTCCGCTACCGCGTTACGGTGTGCGCGCCGGCTGGCTCTCTGCCATGGCGCAAGGCCTGGCCGCAGCGGCTTTAACGCGCGCACACTATCTTAACGGCGATACAAAGTACCGCGACGCAGCAGTACGCGCAGCAGGCCCGTTCTTGCGAGATGTTTGCGCGGGTGGCGTATCCTTTCTACGAAACGGCGCCGTATTTTTCGAAGAAGTCGCGAGTGTCGAGCCGGTGCATATTCTGAACGGACACCTTTGCGCCGCGTTTGCCGTGTGGGAGCTTACGTATTACGGAACGGCGCCGTTTCTAAGCGATCTTTACGCGAGCGCTGTAGATACGCTCGAGAAGTGGCTCGATAAATACGACGCCGGCGGCTGGTCATATTATCAACTCGCAACGCGTGAAGGCGAGCGGCGGTATTCCACGCTGTTCTACCATCAGATTCATATAGCGCAGCTGCACGTCTATTACGCCATGACCGGACGGCAAGCGTTCCTGAAGACATCTGAAAGATGGCGTCGGTCAATGGATGATCCTCGTATGCGAGCTCGTCTGTGGATCGACAGCATGGAGTGGTTGCTCACCGGGATCGCGCGGCGCACGCGCGCTTTACCCGTGCCGATCTGGACGCCTATCAAGCTGTAAGCAGACGGCGCACCATGCGATCGCGCAACACGGGTATGCGAACGACGTACGGCGCCAGTAATTCGCGTCCAACGCATATCAGCGGATTGGGATGTGCCAGGGCTTGCATCAACAGATCCGTGCGGCGCACGACCGAACGCGCTACCGGCAACCGCTGCGCTTCATACGTTTCGAGCGCCGTATCCGGCTCCTTGCCTTCCAAAACAGCGGAGAGCATGCGGGCAAGTGTCCACGCGTCCATCAGGCCGGTGTTCATACCTTGCCCGCCCACAGGACTGTGCGCGTGAGCCGAATCACCCGCCAGGAACACATTTCCCGCGCGCATTCGGCGCGCAACACGCCGATGAACTCGAAACGAGCTGCTCCACACGGGATCGCCGGCGATCGTTTGATGCAAACCGGCGCGTGTCAGACGTTCCTGTAACCATAGGCGCGAAGCGAACTGCGGCAGGCGTTCCTGCGGAGCAATCACCACGATACGGCGCATCCGCGCCGACATCGGAAACAGCGTGAGGACTCCGGAGCGCGTGATGTGCACGCGTGCTTCGTCGACCGGCACGTCCGTTTGCACGGGCACGTCCGCTAATATCGCGTGCTCGGGATACGATCTCCCCGCGAACGATATATCCGCTTGCTCGCGCACGGTACTGCGCACGCCGTCGCATCCGGCAAGGTAGCGGGCGTCGATCTCACATGTCGTGTTGCCTGCACGGACATACGCACGAACGCCCGAATCGTGCTGTTCGAAACGTTCAAACGCGTGAGCGTAGAGAATTTCTCCACCGAGTTCGATAACGCGCGCAGCGAGCAATGCTTCAGTTTTCCATTGCGGCAGTATCGAGACAAACGGATATGCCGTTGGAACGTTCGCAAATGAAACGTACGTCGCGCGGCGAGGGGTGACGAATCGAACGCCCGTAACGCGATTGATTTCAGGAAGGAATGCATCGGCGATCTGAGCCCGTTCAAACACTTGCAGTGTGCGCGGCATCAGTGCAAGCGCTTTGGAGTGTGTCGACGGCGTCTGATTGCGTTCTACGACGATACAGGAGTGGCCGCGACGCAGGAGCTCTCCGGCGAGGAACAATCCTACCGGTCCGGCGCCTACGACGAGCACATCTACGCGGTTCATTCTTCGCCGATGCCCACAGCCTTGAACAAGATGCGCTTCGGGCGCCGGCCGTCAAATTCGCCGTAATGCACGCGTTCCCACGTGCCAAGGTCCAGCCGTGAATCCGTCACGGGAACGATGACTTGATGACCGAGCAGCATGCGTTTGAGGTGTGCATCGGCATTGTCTTCACCGGTCAGATGATGCTTGTATTCGGGGCGGCGCGGCGCAAGTTCTTCAAGCCACGTCATGATGTCGTGCCAGAGTCCGGACTCGTGATCGTTCACGAAGATGCTCGCGGTAATATGCATCGTACTGACCAGAATGAAACCGTCCGCAAGACGCGCTTTCTTGCGCACTTCTTCAACCCGATCGGTAATGTCGAGGATCTCGTAGCGTTGCTTGGTTGTAATGCTCAGGTGCTCGGTATAGGCCACGAGCCCTTTCACTGCTCTCTGCATGCTCCTTTAATCGATTTTTCAGACGTTTTTCGCGATGGCTGCGTTACTGTCGAAGTAACCCTTGTCCAAGGAGTTTTATTACGTGAAGACCCTCCACCACTTGGTTCTTTCCGCGGCTGCAGCCGCTGCACTTATCCTACCCGCGGCGGCGCTCGCCCAACAAATTGCCCCCTCCACCGGCGCTCCTTCCAGCACCGAGCAGGCTGAAGGCCACGGCCACCACGGCGGCGGTTTCATGCGCATGCTTCGCTCGCTCAATCTGTCCAATCAGCAGAAAACTCAGATCCAGCAGATTATGCAGCAGTACCGTCAGGCGCATCCGGCCGGCAGCCCGCGCGATCCGCAAGCGCGCAAACAGTTGCGGGCACAAGTCATGAATGTGCTCACGCCGCAACAGCGCGCGCAGCTGCAACAACAAATGCAGCAGCGTGAACACAACGAAGGTCCGCAGTCGACCTCAACGCCGCAGCCGTAAGCGTCCACCCGCGTCAACATCGAGCGCGAGACTTCGTAATGGAGTCTCGCGCACGTTTATGACGTGCATCCCGGCGGCGTTGCCTGCAGCGATCCCGTGCGAGCTATCTTCAACGACCAGGCAATGCCCGGGTTCGAAGTGCAGTCGCTGCGAGGCCAGCATGTAACCTTCGGGTGAGGGCTTTCCGCGCGTCACGTCGTCCGCACTGACGAGCACTGTGGGCCGCGGCAAGGCTGCGCGCTCCAGCAGCTGGTTCGCAAGGCGCGTAGGACACGAGGTGACGATGGCCCAGCGGTTAGACGGCAGCCCCTCCAGCAGAGCCCGCGCACCGTCGATCGCGTCTCCGCGATCGGTTACGAGCGTTCCGAAGAGGTCGAAGAGTACCGCATCGTACATCTCCGGTATCATGAGCGGTGATACACTTGCAATTCTCGTCGGCGGCGGTCCTGCGCCGGGCATCAACGGCGTCATCGCCTCGGCAACGATCGAGGCGGTCAATAACGGCTTGCGCGTGCTCGGTCTCTACGACGGCTACTACCACATCGCGCAAGGCGACACGTCGCACGTCACCGAGCTTGGCATCGACGACGTCTCCCTGATTCACACGACCGGCGGCTCGATTCTGCGCACCTCGCGTACGAATCCGGCCAAAGATGAGGCGACGCTCAACAACTGCGTGCACGCGCTCACCCTGCTCGGCGTGCGCTACCTCATCGCTATCGGCGGCGACGACACAACGTACGGCGCGACTCGAATCGCCGAAATGACGCAGGGACGCATCGGCGTCTCTACCGTGCCCAAAACGATCGACAACGATTTGCCCCTACCCGATAATGCGCCGACGTTCGGCTTCGAGACGGCGCGTTCGGTCGGTACCGGCATCATCGAATCGCTCATGGAAGACGCGCGCACGACTGCGCGCTGGTATCTCGTCGTCAGCATGGGGCGAAAATCGGGAGCCTTGGCGCTTGGAATGTGCAAGGCCGCGGGCGCGGATTTGGCCGTCATACCCGAAGAATTTCCCGGCGACGAATTGGATTTGAATGCAGTGGTCGACACAATCGCCGGCGCGATTATCAAACGCAAAGCGCAAGGTCACGACAACGGCGTCGCCATTGTTGCGGAAGGCATCGCCGAGCGACTTTCACGGGAGCAGCTTGCGGCATTCGAAAATGCCGCGCGCGATGCCTACGGACACGTGCGCCTCGCGGATATCCCCATCGGTGCCCTACTGCGTGATGCGGTTCGCCAACGATTGACGGAGATCGGCGTCGACGCAACGGTCGTGAATAAGGACATCGGCTACGAGCTACGGTGCGCGAAGCCTGTGCCGTTCGACGTAGAGTACACGCGCACGCTAGGCTATGGAGCCGTTCGCTATCTGCTCGACGGCGGCAGCGGAGCGCTCGTCGCGCTTTCGGGTGGACGCGTCGTTCCCGTAACACTTTCCGAGTTGCAAGATCCCGCCACGAAACGCGTGCGCGTGCGGATGGTGGATATCACGACCGAATCATACTGCGTCGCGCGCAACTATATGACACGTTTGGAACGCGCCGATCTGCGCGAGCCGTACCTCTCCCGGCTTGCCGCGTACACGAACCTCTCGGCGAACGAGTTCAAGGAACGCTTCGGCCGGATAGTGGGGTAAACGCTGGGTATGCGTAGCCTGCTGCACCTCGCGCTCGCCATAATTTGCGCAAGCACGGCATGCGGCGGAGGCGGCAGCGCGAGCTCCACAAACGGCGGCACATCGAAAGCGCCGTCCACTGCTCCATCCGCTGCACCGGGAAATTGCGTACGCGCCGGGACGGCTGCGCCTACCGCGACACCGCAGGGGCAGGCACCGCAACCCGCAACTGGCCTGAGTGTTCCCCCCGGTTTTCAGATCCAGGTTATTGCGAAGGTAAGCGGTGCGCGCGAGCTTGCGTTTTCACCGAACGGCGATCTCTTTGCCGGAACGACGGGTTCGTCGGTGTATGTCATCGATAACGCTGAAGGACAAGCTGCTTCTGCGCACGTCTTCGCCGACCTAGGGGATGCGCCGGCTGCGGGCGTGACGGTTTCGTTAACGAACTGCTCGCTGTATGTCGGCACGCAATCCGCCGTGTACCGCATTCCGTACACCATCGGCGATCAAACCGCGCAGTCGTCACCGATAAAAATTGCCGGCGTTCGCCCCGGCGGCGGATCAGGTCATTCGACGACGACCGTTGCCGTTTCCGGCGACACGCTCTACGCAAGCGTTGGATCGTCATGTAATGCTTGCTCCGAGAGCGATCCTACGCGCGCCGCCATTGAGCAAATGCATTTGGACGGAAGCGGAATGACCCCAAAAGCGATTCACATACGTAACGCGATCGCGCTAACGACAAATCCAGCGACTGGGACGGTTTGGGCAGGAGACGCGGGGCAAGATTACCTTCCGCAAGGCCATCCGTACGAATTTTTCGATGCCGTAACGCTACACGCCGGTGTTGCCGATTATGGCTGGCCGCAATGCGAGGAAAACCACATCAGCTACCGGCCCGGCGCAAACTGCGGAAATGAAGTGGTGCCGCTCGTTGAATTTCCCGCATACGAAACGTTTATCGGCGCGACGTTCTATGAACCGCCCGCGAATGCGGCGCATGCTTTCCCCGCGCAATACCAAGGCGGTGCGTTCGTCACGCTTCATGGATCGTGGCATACCGGCAGCTCCGGCATGTATATAGAACCTCCGCGCGTTGCATTCGTCGCGATGTCCGGTGATACTCCCCGTACGAGCGTGAACTGGTCCAACCCAACGACTCAGTGGACGGATTTCATCACGGGATTTCAAACACCGAGCGGATCGCGTATCGGACGGCCCACCGGTATCGCGGTAGGTCCGGACGGCGACTTGTTCGTTGCCGACGATCAAACAGGCGCTATCTACCGCATACGCCACTAAAGCCGCGGGTATACTGTGCCAATGGCTGAGATCTATGGTGGAGGCGGCGAGATCGTCCCCGTGAGCGGATACTACGAGTGTTCGGAATGCGGGCACCGCGAGCACTTCAAACGCGGCACGCCGTTTCCGGAAAACCATCACCCGGAAAAACCTTGGACACTCTATGAAGCGACCGAAGAACTTCCGGCGCAGCATACTTCGGGATGACGCGCCGGCGCGCCGTTATTCGCTCGCGAAGAGTGCGCTAAGGCGGGGCGCAATCTCCGCGTATGCGCGCTCGCTGATCTCGCCGTATCCGAAATCGTTGGGATGGTAACCGTCGTCGCACAGATAGAGCCCGTGCGCACGCAGCGGCGCGTTGGTATATGTGAAGAGGTCGAAGAAACAGTCGTTGCTTTGCGCGACGATCTTGCGCATGCTTTGGTTCAGGCGCGAGCAAAGTCGCGCGATCGCCGGTTTGAGCAGCGGCGGCACCGCAATCGTTTGCGCGACATCGGGCATTCCGCCGGCGATCACGGCAGCCTGTGGCGCAGCATCGTGAACGGCAGCGAGTAAGTGCCGGAAACGGCGAGCGAACACAAACGTATCGCGCGTATACCGCAGGTCGTTTGCACCGGCGATGAGCAGCACGACATGGGCTTGCGTTCCGATCAGTTGAGGGACTTGATGGCGTAAAACGTCCCCCATTGTGGAATGGGGGACGGAAAAATTTGCGAACGTGCTGCCCGGGCGCTCCGCCCGCAGCTGCGCGAAGATCCGTTGTGCCAGCCCATGCTCTTCTTTTGTCGCCCCTAACCCGTAAGCGAGACTGTCGCCAAGCACGGCCATGGAAAGCCGCGCGAGTCCGGGCTGAGCCTGCGAGAACACGTGCATGGTACGTTCTATTCTTCCCTAAGAATAGAACGCTGGCGTAGGCCGCAATGTCACACCGCTTGGGAAACTCGGCCTAGGGCGACACCGGTACACCCGCGATGTCTTTGGCATGCTGCGACTGCGTCCAAATGCGCGAAATTACCGCCGCGAGCAGCGAAGCCGCGACGATGAAGATCACCGTGCATGAAATCCCTGCGACCCGGTTACCGTACAGGTATGCTCCGGTACCGAAAAGCGCCGAGTAAATCGCGACCAAGCCGAGCACCCAGCCCGCGAGCGCCAACGGCAAACTGTCCGGAGATGCGCCGGCCTTACTCTTCGCGCGAATGCGGTTCCAGCCCGGCCCCGCCGGCTGCACCCGCTCGTAAAACGCGATGAGGGTTTGCTCGTCCACGGGTTTGGTGACGAGCGTAACCACAAGCCAGGTCGCGGTCGTTATTCCGACCGTCCACAGCAACACTACGTCCGGATCGATGGCCTTGCCAGTTTTGCCCAGCCCGAAAAACACCAGCGAAACGACGAACGACGCCGCCATTGCGCTCACTTCCGTCCATGCATTGATGCGCCACCAGAACCAGCGCAAGAGGTAGACCAATCCCGTACCCGCGCCGATAGAAAGCAGCACGTTGAACGTCTCGTGCGCGGTGGTTAAAATGAACGTCAGTCCGATCGCGACCAGCATGATCAACACCGTCACGACGCGGCCCGCGAAAACGTAGTGGCGCTCTGTACGATCGGGCGCCATGAAACGGCGGTACAGGTCGTGGATCAGATATGACGTTCCCCAGTTCAAGTGCGTTTCGAGCGTCGACCGGTAAGCGGCGAAAAGTCCGGCGACCAAAAACCCGGCGAAACCAGCCGGCAAAAACACGAGCATTGCCGGATACGCGATGTCGTCGCCGAGCAAGTGCTGCTGCACGTACGGAAAGCGGTGCTGAATGTCGGCCATCGTCGGAAACACGATCATCGAAGCAAGCGAAACGATGATCCACGGCCACGGACGCAGTGCATAGTGCGCAGCCTGGAATAACATCGTGCCGAAAACGGAATCGCGTTCGGTCTTCGCCGCGAGCATGCGCTGCGCAACGTAGCTTCCTCCGCCGGGCTCGGCGCCCGGATACCACACCGACCACCACTGGACCGTCAGCGGAATGACAAAAATGGCTGCCGCCGCTTTCGGATCTTTGAAATCCGGTAAGATGCTCAGCCACTGGGGATGTGCCGAAAAATGCTGCCAGAGACCGGAAAGACCGCCGACTTGCGGTAGTTTCACGGCAAAGTAGGCGGCGGCAATCGCGCTGCTCATCGTGATGCCGAACTGGATCATGTCCGTGACCATGACGCCCCACAGCCCGGACATCGAGGCGAAAATAACCGGGAAAATCGCGGCGATCGCCAGCGTCTCCCATTCCGGAATTCCGAACAACACGTTCGCGATTTTTGCCGCCGCGAGATTGACGCTCGCGATGATGAAACAGTTGAAAAACAGACCCAAATACACGGCTCGGAATCCGCGCACGAACGACGCGGCCTTTCCGGAATATCGCTGTTCGTAGAATTCCAAATCCGTCAGGATACCGCTACGCCGCCACAGACGCGCGAAAAAGAATACCGTCGCCATGCCGGTGAGCAAAAACGCCCACCACTGCCAATTTCCGGCGACGCCGCCTTCTCGAACGATATTCGTCACGAGGTTCGGCGTGTCGGTACTGAACGTTGTCGCCACGAGCGATACGCCGATAAGCCACCACGGCGCTTGGCGCCCTGCCGCAAAAAACTCCGAGGTATTCTTTCCGGCTCGCCGCGCCAGCAAGATCGCCGGCACGAACATGATGCCGACGGAAACGACGATAATGATCCAATCAAGCGTGGTCAGATGCATGCGTAACGTTTTTCCTTATTGATGCAGTGCGTGAAGCAGTGAACCTTCGGCGTCATCTTCGCCGAGGACCCAGAACATCACACCCCGCAGATGCTCGCGCCGCGCAAAGGCGGCTTTGATCGCGATCGAACGTGGATCGTCGTAACTGAAAAACACGTGCGTGCGCGTATTGTAAATCCATGGTGCTTGTGCAGTCGTACTCCAATGTTTTTGCCAAGCAGGATCGGTGAGGAATTTTGATTTCACCACCGACCACGGCGTTTCATCGAAGCCGCCCTTGTATTTGGAATAGAGCCCGCCGTTCTTCGAGGATACGCCCGTGAATCCGCGGCCGTAAAATGCAAATCCCAGCACGATTTTTTCGGCCGGTACGCCGTTTGCCTTGTAGTACTTCACGGCGCCGCTCACATTGTCCCAGCGCCGCTCCAGGGCGGGCGTCGGATCGTTCGGATCGGCGCTCAGAGGCGTATTGAAACTACTGTACGGACTGAAGATATTGTTCATGTCGTACGTCATGACGTTGAGCCAATCCGCGCTCTGCGCGATAGCGTGAAGATCGTAGCTATCGCTCGGATCGTACGCTCCGCCGTACTGCCAACGGCCTGTCGGCGTTGCGACGGTGAGGTAGTAGTGCCGATGATTGGCACGGCCGAGCGCGTCGAGTTGGGAGCGAATTTCCGCGAGTAATGCCGTGACGTTTGCGCGGTCTTGCGGCCGGTGCGGGTTTTGCGGAATGCCGCCGTGCACCGGAAACTCCCAGTCGATGTCGATGCCTTCAAAACCGGAGCGAACGATATACTCTTGAATGCAAGAACGTGCAAAAGCGGCGCGCGACTTCGGCGTGAGAGCGGCGTCCGAATACTGTGGCGCCGCGGCCCAACCGCCGATCGAAATCAGCAATCGCAACTGCGGGTGCGCCTCACGCACCTTTCGCAGCTGCGCGAATGTTTTGGACTGCGCAGCCGATGGCGGGTGGCAGATATTCCCGGCGCCAGGCTCGCCGAATGCGTAGATCAGGTCAGTGAGATCCGCAGCGGGGATTTTTGAAACCGGGAAACTTCCGTCATCGAAATAGTAGGCGGCGACCGTCATCGCCGAAGCAGGCGAACGAAGCGGCAACACCGCCAAGACACATGCAAAGAGCACAGCTGCTAAACGCGCAGTTTTTTCCATGCTGCAAGTCATAGCACGCTTGAACGCGCGATGCCAAGCCCGCCCCCAAAAAAAAATTACCGTCGCGGGGGACTAGCGCGAACGATTTTAATGGTGTAACATGTCGTACACAAGCCAGTAGGGTCGGACGACCCGGACTGGCTTTCGTTTTGTGTGGAGCTTCGTTTGTGGAGGACGTAGTGCATAAACACTTGCGCCAGCATCGCTATTCCCTTTGGTCTGCACTGTTTCTCGCGTTCGTGATCGCGCTACAGCCTGCGGTCACCGCTTTCGCCGGTACGGTTGCTACAATCACCGGCACCGTATCCGACGACACCGGCGCCCCTGTTGCGGGCGCCGCAGTCGCAGCGGTATCTCCGTCGGGGACGTATCACGCGAGGACGGACTCGAAGGGCTATTACGCATTTGCGGGTGTCGCGCCGGATACGTACACGATTTCGTTCCAAGCGCAAGGGTACGAGCCCCAAGCGCTGACCGGCGTGGTGGCGTGGGCGGACCAAACAGTGCGCGCCGACGTACGGCTGGTCAAATCGCTCAAGACCATTGCGAAGGTTACTTCGCGGAACACTGCCGGCGCGTTCCAGCCGTCTCAGACCGCGGACACCTACTCGGTGAACGCAGCGCAAATGCAAGCGATTCAGGGTAACGCGCTCAACGTCAGTGAAAAGAACCTGATTCGTGCGTTGCCCGGCGCAAGTTATACGAACGGCGACGCCCCTTCGATTCGCGGCGGACGTTCGAACAACGTCGACTACGAAGTCGAAGGCGTCCCGTACATCAATCCGTACACGAACGGCAACGTCAACCAGTACACGATGCCGAGCTTCGCATACCAATCACTCCAAGTTTCGCCCGGTAATGAAGATGCTTCGTTCGGAAACTCCGGCGTCGGTACGATCAATGCCGTTCTGCAGCGCGGCAGTTACCCTGGACACATGGACGTCATCGCCGGCGTGGGTGCACCGCACTTCTATCACGGACTCGGCCTCGGTTGGGGCACCGCCGATCCCAATGGCCGCTGGAGTAACTACATGAGTTACACCGCGGACAATACGGCGCCGCGGTACGGTGGAAATCTCGAAGGCAACTCAACCCTCAACGGTTCCTACGGCGGCATTCAGCTCGTCGAGGGCCGCGATTTCACGAACAACTTCGTTTATAAGTTCGGAAACGACAAACGATTTGACATTCAATACTTTACCGACATTGGCTGGCACAGGCGTTCTGCGGGTTACGGCCAAAATCAAGCACACTACGACCTCAACCGCTACAACGGCGCGCCGGTTTACGCACCGATGTGTTACGCCACGTGCAACCCTGCGTGGCTGAGTTATTTTACAAACTACGACCCCTCGGTCAGACAGCAGATATACGGATTCTGGGGCGGCGGCGCGTGCTACTTTGGAAACTGGGACGGCATTACCGTCCAGCAGTTCCAAAACATGGCGCCGTTTTATCCTGGACAAACGCAAGCATATCAAACGCTGACGGATCGACCGTACTATCAAGAATTCGACCAGAATAGCACGCAAAAGATCGCGCTAGACTTTAGGCCGGATTCGCGAACGCTCGCGACGTTATCGTATTACAACACGTCGGCTCAGAACATTGGCGACAGTATTTCAATCTATCCGTTCGATAGCGGCGACGTTTGGATGTCGGAAGGCGGCTACTCGCATGCGTTTCTGCTCGACGTCTCCAGGCAGCTGAACGAAGCGAACCACTTAAAGGTCGGTTTGAGCGTCCGCCACGATCAGCCGCGCCTGCAAAGCATCTCGCCGATGACGTCGTGGTTCAACCCGTTGTTCAACGGCAACATGGAGCAGTTCGACTTCATCAATCCGAACTCGCCCATCGCCGGCATGAACGCATGCGGCGTCGGTGCAAAACCTGGACTCGATCCGGCAACCGGACAGCCTTGGGGCATTCCCGGCATGATCTTCTTCCCGTCGGTTGACAACATCAATACGAACGACAAGACGGCAGCAACGACCCCCGCCTGCGGTTGGCTCTACCAGTATTTCCCCGGTGTGAAACAGCTCCAACTGCCGGCAGCAGAAAATGGAAATACCATACACCCGAGTGGCGGCGCTGTGTACTTCGATGACATCTTCACGCCGAACGATCGTTTAAAGGTAGACATCGGCCTGCGCGTCGATTATCAGAACAATCACTTGCCGACCCCGCAAGTCTACTGGGACTGCACGACTTCGTATCTGCCGCTAACGTGGGGCGTACAGCAAACGGATCCAACGAAACCTGGATACCTGGATCCGGCCACCGGCCTGTTCAACGGCAAACCGATGGGGCCGGGCAATTGTCCGTCGGCCACCTTCTTGCCGGTGTCGTCGTACGCGTCGCATCCGGTCGTTCCCGAACCGCGCATCGCGCTATCATACCTTCTTACGAAGAATGACGCTGTTCGCTTCTCGTGGGGACGTACTGTCCGGTTTCCCGACGGCGTTTTCAATGACTCGGTAGAGGATCCGGCGCCTTACGCGATGTTCGCAGGCATCCCGTCGCACATGAATACCACGTTCATTCAGCCCTTCTGGTGGTCGCTGGTCGGCGCGTTTAGTCCGTACAACATCACGACGTCGAACAATGTTTATACAAAGGCAAACCAAGCAACCACGTGCGGCATGGCCAACTACGGCATCCCCGTTCCTTGTCAAAGTTATCAAGAGCAAATGTACTGGACGGGTTGGAACGGCGATTTCGGCAAACCGCTTTTCCCGCTTGCACCTATCACGTATAGCAACTTCGACTTCTCGTGGGCGCACCGGTTACCGGGCGGATGGGAGATCAAAGCAACGCCGTGGAGCCGGCGCGCGTACGACCTCGACATCAGCCAACAGATAGCGAATACGACGCTGCCGACGTACAAGAACGCCGACGGCACGACGGGCTATCACTACTACGGTCTCATTTCGAATGCCGGCATCGAGATTGCTCGCGGTGTCGAGCTGTATCTCACCAAACTGACGCCATGGCACGGCTTGAGCGGCTCTTTGTCGGCGTCCTTCCAACACGTCGTTCAAAATACCGACCCCAACGGCTCGCCGATCGGCGTCAGCGGTGACATCAGCGGAAGCCGCAACAATGAAACGACGGGGGCGCAATCCATCGCTTCGGCGGCGTTCGGCAAGATGTTCAACGTCAATTACGTGACGCCGTTCTCCTCGAGTCTGAACCTGCAATATGAAAAACACGGTTGGCGTTTGCAGACACAATGGTTCTACGATGCGGGCTATCCGTACGGTGAAGGAACCAACGCACTTCAGGTCCGGGGAAACAAACCGTACATTCTACCGAATACGAATGACTGTACCGGAGGCGCGACACAGTACGCAGATCCGACAAACCCGGGATCCTGTTTTTCGCCGAACATCGTTGCGACGCGCGGCACAAATGAAGGCAGTTTCGCAAACCAAGTCTACACGCATCCAAATCTCATCGCCGCTTTAACGTTGGAGAGGAATTTCGGATCGGGCAAGTTGGGCTTTACCATCAACAATCTCTTCAACGAGGTTTACACCGGCCCGACTATTCCGAACGGCACGGATTTCGGACAGACTGGTCCTCGACTCAGCACCGCTTATCTGAACGATCAAGGAGCCGTCTTCGGTCAAAACGGCGGAGCCCCGGTATCAGGCATGTTCTTGAATCCCACGTATCAACCGGTGGCAACCGGCGTCTCGGGACCTTTGACCGGTAAAGGTCTATTCGGCAACACTTTCGGCAATGCCGCATTGCTATGCGCAACGTGCGCCTATATTCATCTCCCTAATAGCGAAGGACGAACATACTACATGTATTATCAGTTCCGGGTCGGAGGCTCTCACTAATGAAACGGATCGCAACGACGCTCCTCGTGGGAGCAGCCCTGACACTCCAAGCATGTAGCAGCCTTACAAACGGCACGTCCATTCTGCCTTCGCAGCAGCAAGTGCCACTCGCGAGTCTCGGAAAAGCAACGTTCGCAGTTGGAACTGCGCGGTTGCAAGACGGATCCACAGGGCTCAACGTTGTCGCGTACTTGCGGCAAGCAAACGGTTCGACGGCGTTTCTCGTTGACACGCCGTCGATCAGCGGTCCGAGCGGGTTCAAGGTTCCGTCAAATGTGCAAGCCGGAGTTGACGCGGGAACGTCGACCATCAGCGCGAGCCAGCAGGGCACTACGACGGTGACGACATTCGGCGTCTTCGGCGGACTCTTCGGAGGCGGGTTCGGTCCGTTCAACGCAACGCAGACGAGCAGTAACTTCTATCCCGGACAAGTTGCTCCGGGTGGACCGAGCCCGACATTTCCGACGCCAATGTACGGTACCGGCACCCTCGCAGCAGCGCCGGTATCGCTCCTCATCGGACCGCCGGCAAAGGGAATCACGCCGTTCACCAACATTGGTTATCCGTCCGGTTTCGCGGGATATCTCCCCGGATTTCTAGCGTTCCAAGCTGCACCTGTAGCGGGGCCGTACAATCTGAGCGTTGCCGTAAACTCTGCTAACGCTGCATCAACTACGGTCACGGCTTCGGCGACGTTAGCATCGGTGACGCCAATGGCTGCGGTACCGGCACCTACGTTCACAAAAGACGGCGCAGGCGGCGGAACGGTAAGCGTAAACGTACCCGCCGGCGCAGTCGAAACGCTTGTGTTCGTCAACGACACGAAGCAAAACACGTTCTACACAATAGGGCCTATAACCGGAACGGGCGTCCAAACCGGAACGCTCCCAGCTAATCTTGGCCCCTGCGCTAATCCGAATTGCGGCTCGGCCAGCATCGCAGCCGGGGATAACTACTCGATAACGGCGGTGTCATTCGACTATCCCGATTTCGAAGCGACGCAACCCGGAAACACGTCGCAGACGCCGACCGTCCTCGGCTCTGCGGGCCAAGCCGATCTTTCGATATCCCCCGCAACGACGGGCACTTACTAACTCTTCATCCGTGTGCAGCAAGGGTAGCCCATCTCTCTCCGGAGAGATGGGCTTACTCCCTAACGTCTTCGAGCCCTTGGGTAGGACGAGAAATGAAACTGGAAGTGGTGGTCACGGATGCGTCCGAAGCGCTCGAGGCGCAGAACGCGGGCGCCTCGCGCGTGGAGCTCGTGGCGCGGCTGGATCTCGGCGGACTCACTCCGGATTATAAAACGATCGAGGCCGTGACGCGTGCGGTAACCATTCCTGTGCACGTCATGATCCGCCCACACGACGACGGCTTCTTCTACGATCGCGAACAACGCCGGCAAATTATCGAGACCGCCGCGGCAATGCGCGATTTGGGCGCTACTTGCACTGTCTTCGGCGCGTTGGATGAGCGCAATCACGTCGCGGTCGATTTGGTACAGGAAGTTCTCGGTGCAAGCGGTCTTCCGATGACCTTTCATCGTGCATTCGATGAAACACCGAGTTTGAGCGCAAGCTATGTAACGCTGGCGGGAATAGACGGCGTGCAGCGCATTCTCACCACCGGCGGCGCACCGACGGCATGGGATGGACGCGAGCAGTTGCGCGAATTATGCAGCGGCAATACCGTTCCGGCGATCTTAGGCGCAGGCGCAATCGAGGCGGCGAACCTCCCCGCGCTCATTCAATTTACAGGCCTCCGAGAAGTGCATGTCGCTCGCGGCGCGCGCACTGACGGCAAGATAGACGCGAATAAAATTCAGCAGCTCTCGACACTGTTGCATGTTGCGTTCGATGGTTTCACCGGACAGTCGGACGGTCAACCCGGCGCCAATTTCGAGCGCGAAATTAACGAGCAGCCCGATGTGTGGCGCCGCATAGCGCATTCCGACAAGGCGCGCACGCTCGCGGCAGCGATTCGGGAACGCGACGTGCTGCTGGTTGGTAGCGGAAGTTCGCTCTTCATTTCACAACTTGGCGCACTGGCGCTGCGAAAATGCGGTATCAACGCGCAAGCGCTCTCCGCAACGGAAAGCGTCTTCGACAGCGGCGCGTACAGGCGAGCCACGGTTATAGCGTGCTCGCAGAGCGGCGAATCGCGTGACCTCCTCGACGCATTGGAGGTCATCGAACCGAGCGAACTGATCGCTCTCACGAATGGACCTGGTTCGTCCTTGGCACGTCGATCCGATGTGTGCATCGACGTCGGCGCCGGGCCCGAACTTGCCGTACCGGCCAGCAAAAGCGTAAGCTCGACCGCCGCAATACTGGCGTGGGCCGCCGGCATTCTTTCAGGGAAGCCGCCTGTAGCGCAGTCACTGATCGATGCCGCACAACAGGTCACCATGTGGCTAAACAGCGGCGGTGTCGACGATGTACGCGAAGCGGCTCAACGCATCGCGCGCCGGCGCAGCGTAATTATCGTCGCGAGCGGCTACGGTTTACCAATTGCACAAGAATTCGCCTTA
This sequence comes from uncultured bacterium, assembly GCA_964602255.1. GTDB lineage: Bacteria > Vulcanimicrobiota > Vulcanimicrobiia > Vulcanimicrobiales > Vulcanimicrobiaceae > CAZRQS01. Next base: position 27,780 of record CAZRQS010000008.1, read on the forward strand.
AAATTGAAAGAGGCCAGCTACATTCACGCGGAGGGCTTCTCTGCCGGAGAGTTTTTGCACGGCAGCGTCGCGATGCTGGATGCGGCGTGCGTCGTCATCGGCATCGTCGACGAGCGGTCACGAAACGTCGTGAATCGCGCTCTCACGGAAGCTGCGAAGTCCGAAGCGTTGCCGTACGTGGTCGGAGGACGCCTGGGCGAGATTCCTTTGCTGGGCCCCATCGTCGACGAACCGTTCAATTCGCTTGCATGGCTTGTCACTGCACAGGAGCTGGCGCTTCACGTCGGCCGTGCGCGCAGCATCGAGAGTGACGCTCCGCGTGGGCTCGTAAAGGCATTGGTCTAACCTGCTTCTTCGACAGGTTTCGCGCGGCTATTACCAAGAAGGGGACGCGATGAAGGAACCACGCTCTTAAATGCGGCGCAAACACTTTTTGACCGCAGCGGCTACGATTGCTGCCGCAGCAGGCAGTGCTTGCGCGAAAGGCACGGCGGATCAGCTCGAAGCGGTCGAACCGGCTTCGCAATTCGATTTCCCCACGTTTCGCAGGCTCATCGACAAGCCGTCCGACGTGCGACAACTCTGGGACGCAAGCGGATATCAGCCGCAGATTCTCGTGGCGATACTCAATGCGTTAAACGGTTACCAATTCGGTTACGGCATAGCACCTGGGCGAATTTCTACAGTCGCATGTCTTCATGGTTTTGCAAACGCCTTCGCCTACGACGATTGGGTTTGGGAGAAATATAAGTTCGGCGAATTGTTCAACGCCTTATTCGGCCTGAAAGATCGCTCAGGTAACGCGGTGACGAGCAATGTGTTCGCGCACCCGCGTTCCACTTTCGATACGGCAGCGAACCCGAACGATTCTAAAGGCATGTACCAGGACAATTCGCTTGCAACGCTGCAGCGCCGCGGCGTCTTGTTTTGCGTTTGCCACAATGGCGCGGCCGAGCAAGCTCGCACGCTCGTGCAAAGCGGTAACGCTGCGGGGATGGAGCCATCGGCGGTGCTGCACGATCTGATCACGCATGTGATTCCGGGCGCGATCGTCGTACCTTCAGCGGTTGCAACGATCGGTCTACTGCAGAACCGGTTCCGCTATGCGTACACGACGGTTACCGGATAGGTATTAAACCGTTCCTACCGTCGATGCCGCCGCTTTCTCACCGCTAAGCGTGCCGATGAATTGACGCCACGGTGTCGCCACCATGGTTTCCGTTGTGGCATGGCCATATGCGCGAATAAACATGGCGGCGCGCTCGACCGCTCCCAGATCCGGTGACTCTACGATGTCGACGACATCGAACCGACCGGTAGTAGCATAGCTGTCTTTCCACGTCACGCTCGGACACTCGGTTTTGATTTTGTCGGCAACCGTCTGCGCAACTTTCGCAAAATCGCGCGGATCGCCAAATGCATCGGGGGCAATCTTGCTGAGGATCACATAAGTAGCCATTATCTTCTCCTCATCTGTGGTGGAGGATGGCTGACATGATACTCGTGCGGGGCCGCCATGTCGAGATGACACGCTGCCGAAGCGCCAAGTTGCCGCCTGCCAGTAAAGACCTGCAGCGTTTCGCGGCAACGATAGATTCGCGATATTGCCCTGCATTTCGGTCGTATTCTTCACGCAACCAAGAATCGAAGACATCCTGTTGACGGACTGATGTAAGGAGGATCTATGAAGATTGGCATCATCGGCGCAGGAAACATCGGCGGCACACTCACTCGTCTTCTCACGGCTCGCAACCACGACGTTTCCGTCGCAAATTCACGTGGACCGGAAACGCTGAAAGATTTGGCAGCCGAAACAGGAGCAAAGGCTGTTACACCACGTGAAGCAGCTCGCGGCAAAGATCTCGTCATCGTGACAATTCCGGAAAAGAACATTCCCGATCTGCCTAGCGACCTGTTTGCAGGCGTTCCGGACAACGTGGTTGTCGTCGATACCGGAAACTATTATCCGCGCCAGCGCGACGGCCGCATTGAACCGATCGAAGCTGGGAGAACAGAAAGCCGTTGGGTTTCGGAACAGCTAGGCCGACCGGTAATCAAAGCCTTCAATAACATCTATGCACAGCACTTGCTCGAGTTGGGGCAGCCGAAGGGGACACCGGGGCGCATAGCATTGCCGATTGCCGGCGACGATGCTGCAGCAAAAGCGATCGTCATGCGTTTGGTCGACGAGCTCGGATTCGATCCGATTGATGCCGGCAGCATTGATGAGTCATGGCATCAACAACCAGGTACACCGGTGTACACCAAGGACTACGACGCGGACGGTGTTCGCCGCGCCTTATCCGAGGCGCGGCAGGAACGCACACCTGCGTGGCGTGCCACTGCGAACAGCCCGGGGACGTACGCCATCCCAGCGTAAGTTTACCGCTGCTCAGGTAACGCGGGTGTAGCCTTGAGCAGCGGCGCAAACACGGCGCGGTATTTCAGCGCGACTATCGTCCAGAGTACGAGCACGATCAGGGGTGCCGGCAGTGCGGCCGGCATCATCGTGATGTGAAACGCGAAACTATTGTAGAGAAACGCGGCTAGCATAATGAGCGCGAGCGGTACGAAACGATTGATCAAGAGTAATACGCCAATCGCAATTTGAGCCGCGGCTACGAACCACTGCCAATGTGAGTGTGCGAATACATCGTTGAACGTACCCGCCATTCCGGGCACGGGTGGCGGAGTCATGAAAAACGCGCTTGCGCCGGCGAATACGAACAAAAGACCGAGAAGAATTCGAGCGATTGTTGCTGCTATATTCATGAGGTTCACCGATCTCTATGGCGTAGAAACTTCGTGGAGATGACAGGTCCCATCACCGGCGACATCAAGGAAGCGGCGCGTCCACTCGATCGCTTCTTCTCTTCCGGAAACCTCGAGCAACGCATAGCCTCCGATGATTTCCTTCGACTCGGTAAACGGTCCATCGGTGACCGCGTACTTGCCGTCTTTGCGCTCGATTTTGAGTTCGAGCGAACCCGGCATCGCGCCACCGGTGTCTACGAGCGCGCCCTTACTGCGCATTTCCTCAATGAGCCGGCCCATACGCTCGATCTTTTCTTGGGAAGGCTGCTGCATTGAGGCAGCATCCCACGTAGTGATTGATAGAATCTTCATTGCACTCTTCTCCTTTATCTAGGTCTTCTGTCTAGACGTCGAACGCCGCCCGCCGAATTCGACAGGCGTCGGAAAACTTTTCGGGTAGTTTGTAGTAGAACGCCGGTAACAGATGGGGACCGATTACTTGTGCAAATCGGGAAACGCTCTCGACCTGAATCCGGATACGGTAATAGTGTTTATCGCGATTCAATTTGCCGGCGATTGCCCACTGTGCCGACAAGATGTCGAGTAGGCGATATTGACTCGCGTCATCGAACTGCTGAGTGTTCAAATACACTGCGCGATGACTCTTGCAACCGTCATCCATGAACCAGACCGCGAGGGCGAGCGGGGTTAGTTCCAGCTCGGGCACTACCTTGCGATTTTCGGCGTAAAATGCGGAGTAGAACGGCGTGAGCTCAGACAAACTAAGCGTGGTAAAACGGTATGCCTCGCGGTCACCATTTCCGCGTCGCACCTTTGGCGGCGTTCGCACTAAGTTGCGAAGCACCCCATACTTCCAGTCGACGTACTCGCGCTGAGCGGCGCAGTGGTTGACCTCGAGTAAGGCATTTTTCTTACACCGCATCGCGCCGTCGCCTAGAAGGCTCCCGACGATTACTGAGCGCTGCATTTCTGTTAGACCGGTCACAGAAAAATCATGTAGCAAGGCGGTGCCGACTGCATGGCGCTTTGCGCAAATACAAAGAGCCCGCGGTCATAAACCGCGGGCTCTTCGTTCATTTAATCTGGCG